>JBARXI010000504.1:0-41319 GCA_049647275.1 Microcoleaceae cyanobacterium | reverse complement strand
AAACTTTCTGGGAGGAATTTATTTGGTAGCCTCAGTCATTTTATTGGCATAGCGAGCGCCATCGCCCCATAACATACAATATCCCTTTTGTCAACCTCCTTAATTGATGACACGCTATAGCTATTTTGTTTCAGATGAAATTTGAGAAATAAGGTTATTAGTCATTAATACTTGAAGAAAAACTGAAAGACTATATGAGATTATCCCAGGAATTAATTACTTTAGCTCAATATCTTGCTGGCGAATTTGATAATTCTGTGCAGGCGATGGCAGATCCGGCATGGTATGTCCACCTTCGCCTTTTGCATAGACCTGTACCTATTACTTTGTTTCCAGAACCAAGTATTACCCTATTTGCAGAACAAGCTAATGTTCTAAATTTAGAGCGACCCTATCGGCCTAGAATTATACAGCTAAAACAATTGTCAGATAATCCTGCATATTTACAAGTTCAGTATTATCTGCCAAAAGATGTGGGTGCGGTGCAAGGTGCAGGTAGAAATCCAGAGATTCTCAGCCAGCTTACCACTACCCAAGTGGAATTTCTACCGGGTTGTACCCTAGAAGTGAATTACCAGAACGTTGGCCAAAAGGAACTTCATTTTCAGGCATCTCTAACTCCAGGTGAATTATGTGGCTTTACTTATAAAAGGAAATATTACCAAGTTGAGCTTGGTTTTGAAGTTAATGGTCAAGAGTTCCTAAGCTTTGACAAAGGGATAGACCCAAAAACAGGTAAAGGAATTTGGGGAGCTTTACTGGGACCATACAGATTTGTGAAACGTTGTGATTTTAGTTCAGAACTAAATTTTTGATATCCTCCCGACGCTGCGCTTGACTTAGCCCCGCGGGATTCTATCGACTCACGGTAATAGTTCCTGATTTCATAGCAACTGCCTCATGGAATGACTTCCATTTAGCCTTATGGTCGTTCCACAGTCTCTCTCCAATCCGATGGCGACCCTAGACAGTGCTAGTCAAGTCAAATTATCTCATTCAAAAATACTTGACTTTGAACGCCTATTTGTATCGATCCCAGTAACCTTTATTTCGATCCCAATCTACCCATTTTTTTTGCCATTGCAATAATCATCCAAACTTTGGTGTTAGGATTTATTTCTCCATAGCTCTGGTGAGTGTATGACCATTTTTCTTGATTTTATTGTAGTTAGGAAGCAAAACGTTGCTATAAATGAATCCCGGCGCTGAATCAAAAAATAAAGCGCGAGTCTCCTAACAAATTTCGATCATACTGAGCATTCTTCTCGCCATTAAGATTAGCACGATTAGAACTCTGGTAGAAATCAATATTTAACAACGGTTGTACAAAGGTTTCAGATGAACGATCGCCAGATGTCTATTAGTTAAATCATGGTAGCCTTTTTTATGGCGACTTAAATTCAGAGTTTAATGCTTAGTCCAAAAGAAATGAGTGATGCGCAAAAGTATTAGGTCAATGCTGCTGGAGTTTGATTTATTATATGAAAAATACTCAGGATTAAGTTGAAATAATACTAATAACAGGTATTGCTACCAATGTCAACGTATTATTTCAAGCATAAGAACGACAGCTTATGGCCCAGATTTTCTATGCCCTATTTCCTTCGTGGATTCCATAATTTAGAGCTTCCTCTTCAGTCTCAAAGATTTCAAATACAGAATCCATCATTGTTACTTCAAATACCAGTTTAGCTTCTGGATGAACATTACAAATACGGAAGCTACCCTTAACTTTATCGGCATCTCGCATCCCTGCTACCAGAGAGGTTAGTCCAGAACTATCAATAAAGTTCACCTGGCCTAAATTGACCACTACATGACGACTTAGTTTGGAGATACATTCCTGCAACTTGAGACGAAACTGCCAAGCTGTTGTGATATCCAAGCGTCCAGTTGGTGCTAGGACGATTACTGTTGTACCGTCCGGAGTTGTGTGGGTTTTTTGGTCAATATGAATCACTTACCCTTCCCTCGGGATGATATTAATTGCGGTGGTTGCCCATCTAACTGTAGTTTAACTTAGATTAGTTAATGATTTGGTGTCCAGTTAGCCCAATTATGAGGTTTTAAGAATACTTCATATAGTTGAGCTTCTGGTGTATTTGGTTCTGGAGTGTAACCATACTCCCAACGTACCAAAGGTGGTAAAGACATCAAGATTGACTCTGTACGTCCATTTGTTTGCAAACCAAAAATTGTACCTCTGTCATAAACTAGATTAAATTCAACATAACGGCCACGTCGGTATAGTTGAAAGTTACGTTCCCGGTCTCCATATTCTGTGGGTTGCCGTCGCTCTACTATTGGTCTATAAGCCGGTAAGAATGATTTACCACAATCTTGTACAAATGCAAATAAAGATTCCCTGCTCCGAGCTTCAGGAATTCCTATTTGCTCACTATAAATTGCCGCAGGTCCTTGACTGTCTGGCCCTTTATATATGGGTCCTTGACCATCTTGGTAATCAAAGAATATACCTCCTACACCTCGCATCTCTTGACGATGCTTTAAGTAGAAATATTCATCACACCAAGGTTTAAATACAGAGTAATACTCTGGATGGTGATTGTCGCAAGCTTGCTTCAATGTTTGATGAAAATGGGCTGCATCTTCTGCAAAAGCATAGTAAGGAGTTAGATCCACACCCCCTCCAAACCACCATACTGGTCCAGCTTCAAAATAGCGATAATTTAGATGTACTGTGGGTACATAGGGATTTCTAGGATGTAACACCATTGAAGTTCCTGTGGCATAAAAGCCATGACCTTCGGCTTCTGGTCTTTGGGCAAGTATGGATGGAGGCAATTTTTCTCCCCAGACCTCTGAAAAATTAACTCCCCCCTGTTCAAAAACAGCACCGTCTCGGATAACGCGAGACCGACCTCCGCCACCACCTGGACGTTCCCAACTGTCTTCTTTAAATTTGCCTACTCCATCGAGAGCCTCAAGTCCTTGACAAATTGTATCTTGTAGAGTCTGCATAAACGTACTTACTCTACCTTGAGAACTAGTGTGAGAGAGAGATGGAGAGGTTTTTGTTTGAGGTTGAGTGGAAGCTGTCATGTTATAAAAGTATGTGTCAATTTGGCTAAAAAGTTACTATTTCCTGGCCTTTAATCCTACCATGCTCCCGACCTTTTAGTTCAAAATTCATGGTTCTGAAACCTGCTTAGGAGTGGGAGTATATAAGAAGCCAATAACTGCTCAAACATTTTAATTTTGAAATAGTAGTAAAATCATATTGAGCATAACTAAGTTAGTTTTTGCCACCTAACCTAATACAATCAATCTATATTATTTCAAGTTATAAATTTTACTATGTATTTGTCCAAATGTCTAAGCTGATTACCACCTAAATTTTTAGGCTTTTCTTGAGGTATAAAACTAAATGATATATTTGATTTTATACATTAGATGGATTTTTTATATTAAAATTTATTACATTAAATAATGAATACTTTAATGAGATAAATAATCTATCAAGTAATCTCGGACATAAGAATTGTATTCGCTCTGAAAAAAGAGACTATCAAGAAATCTAAGTTACTTAGAGGAAAAAAAAAATATCCAATATGCTTGACACCAAATCAATTTTAGATGTATTGCGACCAGTAGAAGACCCCGAACTGCAAAAGAGTTTGGTAGAACTGAATATGATTCGCAATATTCAGGTAATAGATGGCCAAGTAAGTTTTACCTTAGTCCTCACGACTCCAGCTTGTCCATTACGAGAGTTCATTGTAGAAGACTGTCAAAAAGCTGTCAAGCAATTGCCTGGAGTTAAGGAGGTTGTAGTAAATGTGACTGCTGAGACTCCTCAGCAGAAAGGAGTACCCGATCGCCAGGGTATTGATGGAGTGAAAAATATCATTGCTATTTCTAGTGGTAAAGGTGGGGTGGGAAAAAGTACAGTAGCAGTAAATGTCGCTGTGGCACTGGCTCAAATGGGTGCCAAGGTTGGTTTGATTGATGCTGATATTTATGGCCCTAATGACCCGACGATGTTGGGTCTTGCAGATGCTAAAGTTATGGTACAACAGGGGCCTCAAGGAGAGGTTCTAGAACCTGCTTTTAATCATGGGGTTAAGTTGGTTTCTATGGCCTTTTTAATTGATAAAGACCAACCAGTAATTTGGCGTGGACCGATGTTAAATGGGATTATCCGTCAATTTTTATACCAAGTGCAATGGGGGGAATTGGATTATTTGTTGGTAGATTTACCTCCAGGTACGGGGGATGCCCAGTTAACATTAGCTCAAGCTGTTCCTATGTCTGGAGTGGTAATTGTTACGACTCCCCAAACAGTGGCATTGTTAGACTCTCGTAAGGGTTTGAAAATGTTCCAGCAGTTGGGAGTTCCTATATTAGGAATAGTGGAAAATATGAGTTATTTTGTACCACCAGATATGCCTGATAAGAAGTATGATATTTTTGGTTCTGGTGGTGGAGAAATCACGGCTCAAGAATTAGGAGTATCTCTATTTGGTGGGATTCCTTTGGAAATACCTGTCAGAAAGGGGGGAGATACTGGAGTACCTATTGTTGTTAGCGCTCCGGACTCTTTATCTGCTAAATCATTAAAGGCGATCGCTCAAAAAATTGCTGCTAAAGTTTCTGTGGCAGCATTGGCATAGAAAACATTCAAAAATCCCCTGGTCTTTACAGTAAAAAAATGTTTGATCTTCAACAACTTTAAAATAAAGTCTTTTACCCTTGAGCTAAGGGGGTTAGCCTCCGTATTAGCTTTGCTACTATCAAAGTAAGTAGGTGCAATATACTTTGATAGTACCACTCACCTCTGAAGATAGTAGGGTCGTCGTCGGATTGGCCAGGTAGAGACAAAAGTTGAATCAGGGTGCTAGAGTCATCCATATGTGAAACAGAAATCTCTAGCCATAGCCGACTCTTGGCCTTAGGTACGTCTCGTTTGTAAATTTAATACTTAATCAGGAGTAGATAACAATGATTTTACCTGGTGTAGCGGTTCGAGTTAAAAATGTTGCGGATACTTACTATGGCTTTCAAGGACAAGTTCAACGAGTAAGTGACTGTAAAGCTGCTGTATTATTTGAGGGAGGAAATTGGGATAAATTAGTGACATTTAGATTGTCAGAATTAGAGTTGGTAGATGCTACGGCTGGTCGCCAAAAAAAATAATTGATGAGATAAATAGTAGGATTAAAAAATCCTACGTTTTTAGCCTCAAAAAAAAGTAGAATAGCAGTTAGTTATATAACATTTTTAAATGAGATGTAAGCCGGGGAGTTCTTTTTTGATTTTAAATAAAACTCCGGGTCTGTTTTCCTTCTTACCTTTTCCCTCTCGCCTTTTGCTTTTTCCGGCAAGAAGTGTATTGATAACCCAGATAAAAATGCTATAGATATTATTATAATAAATGGCAGTTTGAGAATTTTTAACTTCTCAAACTCTGTCAGATGTGAGTTAAGTAATAACTATCTATATATATATAGTAAAAAATAACCATACTACCACACTATATAAGTAGATAAGTAGGTGGGTTTAATTATCCGTAAAATAGCTATGGAGATTCAAAACGGTTAAAACTTATTTAAAACTAGCTTCTGGCTTAATTTTAATATTTTGAGTTTTTTTGCGCAGCATTCCGTAGGAAACGTTTATTTATGCACACCTACTTACTTATCTATAATATTATATATATTATTATATAGAAACTTCTCAACTCAAAGAGCTGTAAGTCCTGATTACAGCAATAATTTAATTTTTAACTTTTGACTTTAACGACAGTTATGCGTCTTCCTTTAGCCCAGTTTACTAATCAAAATCGCCAGAATAATCACATAGCTGAAGTCATAGAAACGGCAACAACAGAATTTTTAGCTCAATGTCTGGAGCCAGAAGAATTGAATTTTCCAACTATGCCGGCTTTTGGTAGTTGGGTAAAGTCGGAAGATGAACAATCAGGAAATTTAATTTATGGGGTGGTTTATTATGCAACTACTCTACCTATTGATTCAGTTCATAGAGCTAGGGCTTTAGGAATGTCTTTAGCTGAATTACGGGAGCAACAACCTCAAATATTCGCTATGCTAAAAACAGAATTTAGAGCAGCAATAGTGGGTTTTAAATCTTCGGAACAGTTGAATGGTTCCATAGCAGAAAATGGTAAGATTTATCAGTATATTCCACCCCGTCCTCCACAAATTCACCAAGCTGTTTATTTATGTGAACCAGAAGAAATAATTAGGTTTAGTGAAAAGTTAGATTTCTTGCGGACATTACTACAGTTAAGTGATGCCCCAGTTGATGGTTTAGTCGCTGCTACTATTCGGGAAATTTATCAACTAAGAAAAGCAGATCGTAATTGGTTAGTTCAAGCAGGAAGAAATATGAGTGTTTTGTTGAGAGATGATTACGATCGCTTAAAAATAATATTAGGACAAATACATATTTAAGAGCTGATTTATCAAGTAAATATTAAGAGGCTAAATTATTTGCAATACAAGAGTTGGGTAAGTTCTAGTTTAGTAGAGCTTAAATTCCTGAGAGCTAGGTTAAATAAGAGTTTTCCTGCTGAATGCTGCGCCAACAGCTAAGTTGACGAATTAGATATCTAACTCAAAGATGATGATTAAACGAAAAGTATTTTACATATTTTTGCTTCTACTGTATCTAGTATTAGCAATTATCATAGTACCTATGATTGTTCCTTTAAAGGAGGAATTCCAACTCAATTTTGATGAAGGGCTTCAATTAATGAGAGCTTCACTTTATATGCAAGGTTACTCACCGCATATCGAAATTTGGAGCGATCAGCCTTTCTTTTTTCCAGCACTGCTTTCATTCTGGTTTACTATAGCTGGAAAATCTGTTTTTTCGGCACGCCTTTTGACCGTAATTTTTTCAGCATTACTAATATGGTTTTTCTTTGAAAGTATTAGTATTTATTTAGGAATATTCCCAGCTTTTATGGGAGTAATATCATTGGCTGCTTCATCAGGGTTTATCAGATTTAGTAGTGCTGTTATGATCGGAATTCCTTCATTATCTTTAGCTGTAATTTCTATCTACTTTTTATTGATTTACAAAAAGAGTAAGCAAAAATATTTATTGATTATTTCTGGTGTTATTTTTGCATTATCTTTGAAAATTAAATTTTTTACAGTTTTTTTAATCCCAATTATTTTATTTTTTATATTTGATGTCAATAAAATTAATTTTGAATCAAATCAGAAGTTGAAAAGTAGATTTATTTATCCTTTATTACTTTGGATAATAAGTTTAGTTGTTATTTTTCTGATAGTTTCATTATTATTTAATGAGTTAAGCTATGAACAACTTTTTGGGACTCATTTTGGAGAGGGGATTAAAACTGCATTTCCCATTAAAAATGGTTTTGAAAAGCTAAGTAAAGTCATCATCAATAAAGATTACGATCTATTGTATTTAGCTATTTTCGGTATATTAGTAGTTTTTGTTAGACATCGATGGGAAGGTCTATTTCCAGTTGTATGGCTAGGAGCAGGGACATTTCTTCTTTTAAATCATAGACCAGTATGGCCACATCATTATTGCCTCATTGCTATTCCTATGGCTTGGTTGGCAGCTTATGCGTCTGTTCCATTCTTTGACCTTTTTAAGCAACGAAATAATTTATTTAACTACCGAGAATTTAGATTCAGAAATTATTTTTGGGCAAGTATTTCATTGATTTTAATCATATTTGCATTATTGACACTCAAACCTAAAGTTTCAAAAGATATTCCTAGTCTTCAAACAAACTATGAACCACAATTTGCAGTGATAAATCGTCTAGTAGAACATAAAAATTCAACAAAATGGCTATTTACAGATGTTCCAATTTATGGCTTTTATGCGGATTTACTTGTTCCTCCCGAAATTGCGGTTTTCTCTACTAAGCGCATAAATACAGGCCAAATGACTCAAAATGAGATATATGAATTACTTGTAAAATACCGCCCTGAACAAATTTTAATCGGTAGATTTAAGGGATTCATATATACATCCAGTGATGTTTACTCATACATAAACAAATTCTATTCAAAAAGCAATGATATTTCTGTTGTCGATCACTATGTTTTAAAGTCTTTAAACTAAGCTCTGTTTTGAAAGTCCTATGATCTTTGATCTTGATTAATTAACAAATTGGCCAAGCAACCATTAAGTTTCTTCAGATTGGGCTGTTAGTAGTATTGGTACAAATGTATATGGTAAAGTAGAAGGGTTGTCTAAATTCGCACATCCGGGTAGTCGGGTGTTCTATCAGATGAAAATCTGTGGGAATGCGCCTGGATGGAGGATTAACCCGAATTAGGAGATTAAAATAATGCCAGTTGTTAGTTTGGCTCAGTTGTTAGAGTCAGGGGTTCATTTCGGGCATCAAACCCGTCGCTGGAACCCACGAATGGACCAGTATATTTTTACTGAGCGTAACGGTGTCCATATCATAGATCTTGTTCAGACAGCCCAACTCATGGAAGCAGCTTACGACTATATTAGGACTGCTTCTGAGCAAGGAAAGAAATTTTTATTTGTTGGTACAAAGCGTCAAGCGGCTGGTATTATCGCTCAAGAAGCTAGTAGATCTGGAGCTTATTATATTAACCAACGCTGGTTAGGTGGGATGCTAACTAACTGGACTACTATTAAAACTCGTGTAGAACGACTGAAAGACCTGGAGCGTCGCGAAGAAAGTGGGGCACTAGATTTACTTCCTAAGAAAGAAGCTTCGGTTTTGCGCCGTGAAATGGCAAAATTACAAAAATATTTGGGAGGTATTAAAAATATGCGTCGCCTACCAGATGGAGTTGTAATAGTAGACCAAAAACGAGAGTATAATGCTGTTCAGGAATGTCATAAGTTGGATATTCCGATTGTATCTTTATTAGATACAAATTGCGATCCTTCTCAAGTTGATATTCCGATACCAGCTAATGATGATGCTATTCGGTCAATTAAACTTATTGTAGGTAAGTTGGCTGATGCTATTTATGAAGGTCGTCATGGTCAACTCGAAAGTGAGGAGCAACCAGATTATGAAGACTATGACGAATATGAAGAAGACTATGATTACGAAGGGGCTGAAGCTGAATTAAATCCAGATCATACTGATGCTCAAGAATCATCAGCAGATAAGGCAGATAAGAGCGAAGAAGAGTAGAAAACTCAAGAAACATTTTTGACAAATATATGTGGGTTTTTTAGTGATAAATTACGATGTAAAATATTTCTAAAAAGTCCACATTGAATTAGGTTCCTAAAGTATCGGTAATTACTAAATAATTAGATTGTACTAAAAGTTCAAAAAGGAAAGAAAAAAGATGGCGGAAATATCTGCAAAAGTTGTAAAAGAGTTGCGAGATCAAACAGGTGCAGGGATGATGGACTGCAAGAAAGCCCTCAAAGAAACAAGTGGGGATATTAGTAAGGCGATAGAATGGCTCAGACAAAAAGGTATTGCTTCAGCAGGAAAACTGGAGGGTAAAGTAGCAGCAGAAGGACTGGTTGATAGTTATATTCATACTGGCAATAGAATAGGTGTTTTAGTAGAAGTAAACTGTCAAACAGATTTTGTCGCCCGGAATGAAGAATTCAAATCTTTAGTGAGAAATATAGCTATGCAAATAGCAGCTTGTCCACAGGTTGAATATATATCAATGGATAATATCCCGGCTGCATTTGTGGAGAGTGAAAAATCTATAGAAATGGGTAGAGAAGACCTCAGTAATAAGCCGGAAAATATTAGGGAAAAAATAGTTCAGGGACGGATAGAAAAGCGGTTAAAAGAATTAACATTAATGGATCAGCCTTATATCAAAGACCAAAATATAACAGTGGCAGAGTTGGTCAAGAAGACTATTGCTCAGTTAGGTGAAAATATTCAAGTACGTCGCTTTACTCGATTTGTTTTGGGAGAGGGTATTGAGAAACAAGAGAGTAATTTTGCTGAAGAAGTAGCAGCACAAATGGGAAAGGAATAATCAACAAATAACCATGATTAAAAATTAAAAATAGCAGAGATTATCTGTTGATTTTTAATTTTTAATTTTTTAAATTTGATAGAGATATGGAAGAGAAATTGGTATAGTGGGAGAAATAAAACGAATAGAAGAAGAATTGAAAGGAATTAAAGAGGCGATCGCAGAGATTTCTAAAGAATTTTATAGTACATATCAAGGTTATTTAAAAGCCTTGGGGCAAGCTATGCGCCAACAATTAATTCTTGCTAGTTATCATATCTGTACTCAAGCATATCCAGAAGCTTTCCTCAATTTATCATTTTCTCAGCGACAAAAAATGCAGGAAAAGTTGCGAGCAACAGCAAAATTAGCAGATAAAGAGTTACAAGAATTATTACAAAAATATCCAGAAGAGCAGCAAAAATCAGATGAAACTTCAGCAGCAGAATTAATGATGAATCTTCTAAGTGAAGGAAATCAGGAACAAAAAGAAGTAACATTAGAGCTAAAAGAAGATGGAATAGAATTTGACTCTGCTGTATTATTTCCGTCTCAAGATACCTCTCCAAAAACTCAAACACAAGAGCAAACAGTAGAAGATAAAAAAGAGAATACCAACAAAAACACAAAGGAGAAAAAAGAAGAAAATTATAGGGAAAATATCGTCGATAAATTAGATAATATAGACAACTTAATCTACTGGCAAGAAAACATAGAAAAGAAAATACCTGAAGTTCTGAAAAACCTTTCTCATCAGACAAATCAGATACTAAAAAGATCGGAAATACTAGCCAGAAAATTGCCAGAAAAAGTGTTAGAAGCTGCAACAAAAATGGAATCAGGAGATAGTTCTACTCCTGTAGGAGGGCCACCAAACTTATTAAACTTATTAATTGAAGCAGAAGATCCAGAAAAAGAAAAAGATTCTAAAATTACTAGAATAACCGCAGTCAATCTGCGATTATCTGAAATTGAATTTGCTGATGCTAATGTCAGTGCTTGGCGAAATAAAATTCGTAACCTGTTAGGAAAACTTAGCCAATTGCAACGAAAATATCGTAAAAAGCAACGAGAAAAAGCCGTAATAACAGCACAGTCAGCATGGCGCTCTAGCTGGTATGAAGAATAATATATCGGCAGTTTGAGGTCAGAGAGTCTAGCTTTGGTGTGTTGAAGTAAAAATTTATTTGATGGTTTTCAAGACATTATTTCTATAATAAAATCAACACTTAACTTAAGTTAGTTTCTAGTTTATAGGGTTTCTCAGAAGGTATCTATAGAACCCATTTGGTATATTTGTCAATCTTAAGTTTTTTTAGGAGATAGGAGTCAGGAAATAAGAGATAAGAGGGAAGAGGTAAGAGGGAAGAGGATCGAGCTGAAAAATTCCACAAAATACGCAGATTTTTCCTCAAAATTGATGCGCGATCAGACTTAACTATGGTAATTATTATAGATATAAAATGGGTTCTATAATAATAATCTATTAGGGATGCTCGAAGGTAGGGTGGTTGGTGGGTTACGGCTATCGAGAGAGCGAACTATTAAGTTTAACTATAAAGGTTGCGCCTAACCCACCCTAGTGGACCGACACAGCTAACTTTGTGCAAAAAAAAACTTGTAGGGTGTGTTAGACGACTAAAATTTAGACTGTGAAAGGCATTTAAAAATCCGTCGTAACGCACCATTTTAGATGTGTCAGTCCATTAGACATACTTAAGTTAGTTTCTAGTTTATAGTGTTTCTCAGGCATCTTTGTCTAAAGTTATCTTTTTTTTCCTTTTTGCCATAAAAGAGTTATTATCTAAAACCTATGATTTTGTACATCAGATTTTTTGGGAATTGCTATATACAAAAATATTGATAGTTATTAGTCAAATAATTAATTGGATTAAAAATCCAATTGAATCAAATACATAATAGTAAGTAGGTAGGCACGAATAAACCTAACTATATAATGAAATATAAAGTTGGAGCAAACCCTTGAGATTTATTCTCTACACTTCATTCTGCTTGGTTAACCTCTCGGTTTCGGTCCGGAATGCTGCGCTTTCCATGTCGCCAAAGGTGTAATGTGACGAGGTGTAGTTAGTGGAGCGCAATGACCTACTTGTAAATTTTCCCACCTAGTTAGTTAATAATTAAGTAAATTATCCAGATATTAAATCCAGATATTAAATACTGATTCAATCAGGAATAAGAGAAGTTTTAGAATGCAAAATACAGCTAAAAGCAATCTTATCTAAATTTTTACCAATAAAAAAAATGCTTGAAATGGCTATATTCACACAAGGAAAGCAACAAAAAAAAAGAATCGAACTAGATAGACAAAGTGCACAGTTTTACAAGAAAATCGTTTGCGCAGCATTCAGCACCGAAAACATGACCTTTGCGCAGCATGACATTAGCATAGCTCCGATCCAGGAGACACGGAAAGAAAATTGCCCCTACTGACTCGGTGAGGAAGTGACTCCTTCTTCAAGAAATTTCCCCTATGGTTTTCCTAAGTGATGCTGCGCAAACAGCATAGCTGCTTTATTTAAAAGATTCAGAGCTGAAACTGAAATTATCCTAGTATAATAAAAAATTTTAGTAGGGGTATTAAACCCAAAATTACAGATAAATAATTAAATTAAATGCCATGAATAATGAAAGAGAAGAAATAGACTGGGAAAGATTAGAAAAAGCTTTGTCAGTAGAAGCACAATATGGATATAAAAATATACAGGGCAAACAATATTTATTTAATGACTTTCTCACTATTAGTTTAAGCAAAACTCCCGCAAGATTAACAGCATATAAACATCAGTTTCAGGAAATGTCTAATAGGTTTGCAAATTATCCTGGAATGCTACTAGAAGAGAGGAAAATTTTACTCGAACAAACCAAGCATTTTTTGCAACAAATGCAGCAACTTTGTCAAGAAAAAAGTTTAGTAGAACTAAAAGAAAAAAAACCTAATAAACCATCCCTTAACACATTAACACCTTCAGAAAAATCATCCTCTATTCCTTCCAAAAAAATTAGTCAAAATCTAGATTTAACACAGCCACTACAAGAAGTAAAAGGTATCGGAAAAAAAAATAGCGATCGCCTAGCAACATTAGGATTATATAAAGTGCGAGAACTACTTTATTATTACCCGAGAGACCATATCGACTATGCTCGCCAAGTAAATATTCGTGACTTAGAACCCGGAGAAACTGTTACTATCATCGGTACAATTAAACGGTTTAACTGTTTTTCTAGCCCTAAAAATAAGAAATTAACAATTCTCGAACTTACCCTTACAGACTCCACAGGTAAAATCAAAATAAGTCGCTTTTTTGCCGGACCTAGATTTAGTAATAAAGGTTGGCAAATGCTACAGAAAAAAATCTACCCAGTCGGAGCAACAGTAGCTGCTTCAGGTTTAGTAAAAGAAAACAAATATGGGAAAAATTTAGATAATCCAGAATTAGAAGTTCTTGATAGTGAAGGGGGTCAAATTGAGTCTATGAAAGTTGGTCGTTTAGTACCAGTTTACCCATTAACAGATGGAGTAGGGGCAGATGTTATTAGACGAGCAATATTTACAGTTTTACCAACAGCAGAACAATTGTCAGACACATTGCCAGAAGCACTCTTAAAAAAATATCAATTAATAGATTTAAAAAACTCGATAAAACATATTCATTTTCCCGCCGATCGAGACTGTTTAGCAGCAGCCCGTCGTCGCTTAGTTTTCGATGAATTTTTCTACCTACAATTAGGATTATTAAAACGTCGGCAACTGCAAAAAAGCAAAGAAACAGGAATAATTTTATCAACCACAGGAAAATTAATTGACACATTCTATAAACTACTTCCATTTCAACTAACCACAGCCCAAAAAAGAGTAGTTAATCAAATACTCAACGACCTGCAAAAACCTGAATCAATGAAAAGATTAGTACAAGGAGATGTAGGAGCAGGAAAAACAGTAGTAGCAGTAGTTGCGATGTTAGCAGCAATTCAAGCCGGTTATCAAGCAGCTTTAATGGCACCTACAGAAGTATTAGCAGAACAACATTATAAAAAATTAGTTGGTTGGTTTAATCTTTTACATTTGCCAGTTGAACTATTAACAGGTTCGACAAAAGTAGCAAAACGCCGAGAAATTCACTCTCAACTGGAGACCGGAGAATTACCAGTATTAGTCGGTACTCATGCCCTAATTCAAGATACAGTAAATTTTCATAAATTAGGCTTAGTAGTAATAGATGAACAACATAGATTTGGGGTTCAACAAAGAGCAAAATTGCAACAAAAAGGAGAATCTCCCCACTTTTTAGCAATGACAGCTACTCCGATTCCGAGAACTCTTGCTTTGACATTACATGGAGATTTAGATGTTAGTCAAATAGACGAATTGCCACCAGGCAGGCAACCGATTCAAACAACTATTTTAACTGGAAGACAACGTAAAAAAGCTTACGATTTAATGCAGCGAGAAATAGTTCAAGGGAGACAGGTTTATGTAGTTTTACCCTTGGTTGAAGAGTCAGAAAAATTAGATTTAAAATCAGCAGTTGAAGAGCATCAAAAGTTAGCCGAAAAAGTTTTCCCGGAGTTTCAGGTAGGTTTGCTCCATGGAAAAATGACAAGTGGAGAAAAGGAGCAAGCTATTAGTGCATTTCGGGATAATCAAACTCAGATTTTAGTGTCTACTACTGTGGTGGAAGTGGGGGTAGATGTGCCAAATGCCACGGTAATGTTGATTGAAAATGCAGAAAGGTTTGGGTTATCTCAGTTACATCAGTTGCGGGGGCGGGTGGGTCGTGGCGTCCATCGTTCATATTGTTTGTTATTGAGGGGTGCGGGTTCAACGGATGCTACGGAACGTTTGAAAGTTTTGGAGCAGTCTCAGGATGGATTTTTTATTGCGGAAATGGATATGCGTTTGCGGGGGCCTGGCCAGGTGTTGGGGACAAAGCAGTCTGGGTTGCCGGATTTTGCTTTGGCTAGTTTGGTTGAGGATCAGGAGGTTTTGGAGTTGGCGCGGGGTGCTGCTTTTGAGGTGATGGAGAAGGATGAAAGTCTTAATAGTTGGCCTCTGTTGAGGAGGGAGTTGGAATGGCGATATCAGCGAATGATGGGGGGGTCGATTTTAAATTGATTTTGAAACTCCATATCCAGGAGTTAAAAGCGCCTGCTTCTCATATTCGGTTAAGTTATTGGTAGAATATTCCAGTCAACTCTAAAATTGCTAGAGGTATAAGCAATATGCAGCAATGCAAAAAATGTAATTCTGAAAAGTTAATTCCCCATGTCAGGATAATTGATAAAGGACACTATAATACGGAACTTTCTTTGGAAGTTGAAGTATGCGAAAAGCCAGGAGGTTTACCTCTTTTTAAAAAGTCGCACCGAGGCACTCTTGAGGCAACTATATGTGGAGAATGTGGCCATACAGAGTTAACAGTAACTAATGTAGAGGAGCTTTATCAAGCTTATCTAAAAGCAAGTCAATCTGGCTCATAATTTTGTGTTAGTAGTCAAGTTGAACAATTAACAATTACCTCTTTTTAAAAAGAAGAGAATTGACTCATAGCAATTTAATATGAGGGTCATTTCATTCTAGATTTTAGCAATGAATTTACTTACTTTCAGATAGGGAAAGATAAATTGTCTAGAGCTATAAATAAGGTATTTTCGTCAAGACATAACATGGCAAAGTTTAGAATGAAATAGCCCTGAATTTAATATGAGGTTCCATAGGATAAGATTTCTAGCCTAATTGACTGTAGTTGTAGGGTGGGCAATACCTATAAGTGTCTTTGTATAAAGGTTTTAGCTGACTACGCGCATTGCCCACATTATGCGTTTATTTATACCAATTTAATATGAGGTTCCATAGGATAAGATTTCTAGCCTAATTGACTGTAGAGAAAGACCGCTCAATTGATGAATTTCATAATTCTGTGCAGCTTCAGATAAAATTGTTATAAAAGTAATTTTTTTTCTTTTTTCACCTTGACAGGAGAGGTTTTAAAGCTTAATTAATAATGATTTGGTAAACAGGTATATAATGCCTGTTTATCTACCACTACGATCTGCCGATCTTATAGCGGTTTTCAGAAAGATGGAACACACTACTAAGAATAAAAACCCTTGTAGGGACGTTCCATGGAACATCCCTACTATTGTCTACCTAAGTGAAAACTGTTGTAATTCAGCCACGGTAGTTAGTGGTGGATAGTAATGCAGGGGTGTTTGATTCTAAAAATTTCTCATCGCTACGACCGTTAAGGAGTGAAATATTAAGCCGATATTTTCTCCTAATTCATACAATTATTAAGAAAAAATCTTGGAATTACTAGTGGTAGAAACTTGGAAAAGATAATAGTTCAAAATCTTAGCCAAGAATGAAATAGCCCTGATAGTAATGTTAAAAGTAGCCCTTGAGTGGGGGAGGAGAAGCGCGATGATTTTTTCACGACCAAAAAACTCAAGGATATTTGAAGGAATTAAAAATTTAGGTGAAAACCAAGTTTTGCTCCATACTATTACTATGCAGAACTACCCAGCCAAATCAAAAAAACTAGAAAAATAATACTCCCTTGTCACTTTTGACTACGAGCTTGTTTCAACATATCAATAAGAGTATAATGAGCATCTTCGGCATCTTTTAACTTATGGTCAAATTCTATTCTTATAGGTAAACTTTCCCCACTAACTTCAGCAGTTAAATTCATACCTTGAGCATCAATAGAAAGCATTTTTCCGGCTGTAGAATTGGAGGAATTGCCAAATTTTTGAGCATAAAGAAGTACCGCATCTTTATGGTCTTCATTCATGTGAGAACAAATGCGCTCGCTAATTTCTGGAGTAAATGAGTCAGACATTAATTAAAATCCTTTTGTAAGTATTATTTTTGAGTATCAACAAGTCAACCTTGTTGAATTTTAGACTCAGCTAGGAGACACTTTAGTTTTAGCTTTGGCTACAGGAAAAAACCAAAACTAGCATGATTAATATCATGTCCGGTTGAATAGTTATAAATAAGCACAGAGGAGTTAGGAGTCAGGAGGGAAGAAAAAAGAAGAATAAGAGGAAAGAGGAGAAAGTTTTTTATCACTAATTATCCGGACATGGTATAACAGAAATTTTACCCCTAATATGAAAGTAAAATTATATATCTTGACTCTGCCTCTATCCTAATAATTCTCTATAAAGAATACTATACAGGATTAACTCTGTAACTCTACCTGTAGTTGGGTGCGCTGCAAGGTAGTTTATAACAGATATTGTTGCGTAAGTCCTAACTATATTTACCGAATAATGAAGGTTGCAAGCCTCTCCATTGCCTGCGCCATGGGCTGTTTCCCTACAATAGTAAGTAAAAAAGAAAAAAATTCTTTTAGTTAATCCTATTCCTTTTAAGGAGAGATAATTATTCATTACTAATTGTGGAAAACTGATATTCCTTATTCAGAAACTAAATAGGATTAAGTAATATTTTTGAGAAAGTTATTTAGTGGGAAATATATCGATAATATTCCAATAATCTCTCACCCTCAACCCTTGAATAAAAAAATATTTAGCAAAACTTGTGAAACTTGGTGTAACTCCTGAATTATGACTCCTTCTAAATTATTTTCGATATTTATCACCACAGTCACCAATCAACTTAAATAAGTTCTTTGGCTCCACAGTTAAATTATTAATCTGCCCATCATCTTCTACATCTAATAAATAGGATTAAGCAGTATCTTTCCGAAAGTTATTTGGTGGGAAATATATCGATAATATTCCAATAATCTCTCACCCTCAACCCTTGAATAAAAAAATATTTAGCAAAACTTGTGAAACTTGGTGTAACTCCTGAATTATGACTCCTGATTCGGTGACTCCTTCTAAATTATTTTCGATATTCATCACCACAGTCACCAATCAACTTAAATAAGTTCTTTTACTCCACAGTTAAATTATTAATCTGCCAATCATCTTCTACATCTAATAAATAGGATTCAGTAGTATTTTTTAGGAGGTTATTTGGTGGGAAATAAATCGATAATCTGCCAATAATCTCTAACCCTCAACCCTTGAACAAAAAAATATTTAGCAAAACTTGTGAAATTTGGTGTAAATCTTGAATTACGACCGAATAAATAAGATATCAAAGCTCCCCTTTCAAAGGAATAAAAAGCGGTCGAGGGATGGCGAAGCTTCCTCGCCATATCCAATCGACCAAGAGAAAGAAAATTCCCCATTTCCAGTCTCCCTATTGCGGAAGGTACTGATAACTGATAACTGATAACTGAAATGACTCCTTCTAAATTATTTTCGATATTCATCACCACAGTCACCAATCAACTTAAATAAGTTCCGTGACTCAGCAGTTAAATCATCAATTTTCTGATAATCTTCTCGATCTAAATTGAAATCAAACACCCGATAATTATCTTGCAAATTTCCCGAAATACTCAGCCTTGCTCCGACAATAGCATCAGCCACAGTTTGCTGTTCTAAAACATAACGCACCGCCACATTTGAGATACTAACTTCGTGCTTATCAGCAATTATTTTTAGCAGATTTAATAGTTTTTGAAATAGACTCCAACCACCCCAAGCATCAACCATCTTTTTATACTTTCTCAAACTAACAGTATAGAGGTCTTTTGGATGAGGTTCGGGAGAATCTAAATATTTTTCTGACAGTAAACCACCACATAATGTACCATAAGCCAAAAGCTGAATATTATGCTCCTGACAAAACTGCACCATTTCTACCAAAGGGCGACGATCTACTAAAGAAAATTGAACTTGATTAGAGACTATCTTAATCCCACTTTCAATAATAATTTTTAGGTGTTTAGTATCAAAATTAGTTAATGCCAGATGCTTAATTTTTCCCTCCGACTGAAGCTCTGCCATATAATTAAGAGCATCAAAATAAGAATTATTTTGATATTACCACCAGTGAAATTGAACTAAATCTAAACTTTCCACATTCATTCTTTTGCGGGAAATATCAATATTTTGCTCAACTAACTTTCTAGTCATTTTCACCGGTCTTGGCACCCACTTGGTAAAAGCTTGTAAATTAGATAAAGCTTCCGCTCCTCTAGTGGCGATTAGTTGTCGTCTAAACTCTCCGATGAAATCCTCAGCCGGGCCATAATGATCTGCTAAATCCCAAGTAGTGAAACCTGCATCGATATAGTCAAACATACTTTGGGCAGCAACTCGTGGCTCTATTTGTCCATGAGCACCCGATACTTGCCACATTCGGTTGAGAATACGACAAATATTTAAGTTATCAGTAAATTGTAGTCTGCTTGATTCAGGTAAGTTCATTATCTGCGATTAAATTGTCCAATTCTTTTACAAGAATACCACTAGTCAAAATTTTGACACGCTCTAATAAAGAACAGAGATATTATTTGTATCTGAAATATCACATATTTGCTAATGGATTATAACTTAAGTGCCGAGAAAGGCTTATGTTATAAGATTAATATAGCTACCTAGAATCTGCTTGATTATATTTCAAATAATAAATATATGAAGTTTTTTTAAGATGGCTAGCTATCCCATTCTCAAGATTATCAGACTTGAATTGGTCTCATTTATCCTTTCCTAGAATCAATATCAATGATGTATAACGTCGTTAAAAATTTACAGGAAAAAATCGCTCAGTTGACAGAAGACTTAGAAAAAACTAGAGAGCAGCTAAAACAGGAAAAAGCACAACATAAATTGACTAACAAGTCTCTCCAAAAAAGTGAAGTCCGTTTACAAACAATAATTAATAAAGTACCTTTGATTCTTTGGGAAGTAGATAACAAAAGTCTATTTACATTTGTAGAAGGTCAAGAACTAGATGAATTAGGAATTACATCTAAAAAATTGATAGGTAAATCAATTTTTGATGTCTATAGTGACCATCAAGAATTATTAGATAATGTCTGGTTAGCACTGGCAGGAAATGAAGTAAATTGGATTTGGGAAGTAGCAGATTTAGTATATGAAATCAGAATTATACCTCAGTGCTCTGAAAGTGGTGAAGTAGAGAGATTAATCGGTCTTTCTATTGATATTACTGAAAGCCAAATCACAAAAACAGCGCTACAAAAATCTAAACAAGAACTAGAATTAAAAGTTGAGAAACGAACATCGGCTTTAAAAGAATCAAATCAGCAACTGGTGGCAGAGATTATTAGACACAAACTAGCGAGAGAAGAGTTACAGTATCGACTTAATTTTGAGGAATTAATTACAACCTTATCTACCCACTTTATTAATTTAGCTCCAGAGGAAATTGACTATGGAATTCAAGTAGCTTTGGAATGGATTGGAAATTTTAGTGGTGTAGATCGTAGTTATGTATTGTTACTTGATGAAACTGGTACTTATCTCAGTAATAATTATGAATGGTGTGAAGCAGGAATATTGTCACAAATTAATCAGCGAAAACAGATACCATTAACAGCATTAGATGCATGGGAAGAGCAAATTCGGAAATTAGAAACAATTTATATTCCTAGTGTTTCTAAACTGTCAGATGATAAATGGACAACGAAAAAGTTTTTGCGATCGCAATCAATCAAGTCTTTAATTGTTGTACCAATGGCCTATTGTGGTAATCTTTTGGGATTTCTGGGATTTGACTCAGTTAAAGAGGAAAAAACCTGGTCAGAAGATATTATTGCTTTATTAAGAATTATGGGGGAAATGTTTATTAATGCTCTAGAAAGAAAACGAGTTGAAAAAGCACTTGCAGAAAGTGAGAAAAAATATCGCCATCTAGTAGAAACTTCCCAGGATTTAATTTGGTCTCTTGATATGGAAGGAAGTTTTACTTTTGTGAATCAAGCTGCTAAACGCATATATGGTTATGAACCAGTAGAAGTAATAGGTCGTCCTCTCACAGACTTTATTTATCAAGCAGAATTAGAAGGAAATATAGTAACAGAAAACAGACTTAGCGAAATACCTATTTATTGTTCAAATAATAGTTCTAGTTGTCAATGGGAAACTGTGCATCAAAGCCGAGATGGAATACCAGTATATTTAAAATTTAATGGCATCAGTTTAAAGGATAATTTTGGCAACTTTCAAGGAGCAATTGGTACTGCTACTGATATTACTGAACGGAAAAAATATGAAGAGGCTTTACACAAAGCTAAAGATCAACTACAAGCAGTTTTAGATGCTGTACCTTGGTTGGTTTCTTGGATTAGTTCAGATTTACTATATATAGGGGTAAATAAGCAATTAGCTGCAAACTTTAACTTACCTCCAGAACATTTTATTGGTCAAGAAATTGGTTTTCTTGAGAGTAGTAAAGACTTCGTTAAATTTATTAGGGATTTTTTCGCTAGTTCAGAACAACAAATCTCCCAGGAAGTTGAAACAATGGTAAATGGGAGTGTTAAAAACTATTTGACTGTAGTTCAGAAATACGACGGGGGAAAAGCAATAGTTTCAGTAGGAATAGATATTAGCGAGCGCAAGGAAGCAGAAGCGATGAAAACTAAATTAATTGCTTCACTTCAGGAATCTGAAAGAAAATTTCGTAGCCTTTATGAAGCTACTAGTGATGCGGTTATTCTTTTAGATCGTCATGGAATTTTTGACTGTAATCGTGCGGCTTTAAAGATGTTTGCTGTTAATAACAAAGAGGAATTTTACAATAATAATCCAGAAGATTTTTGCCCAGAATTTCAACAAAATGGTCAAAAATCAGTCGAGTTAATTAAAACAAATATTGCTAGAGCAATAGTCAAAGGTAATAGTCGTTTTGAGTGGATAAATAAAAGAGTAGACCAATCGGAATTCCCCACAGAAGTTTTATTGACTGCCATGAAAACAGGCACATATTCTCAGAAAAAATTGGATAAAAAATCAGTTAAAAGTATGGTGTTGCAAGCCGTAATTCGTGACATTACCGATCGAAAACGAAATGAGGAACAAATCAAAGCATCTTTGACAGAAAAAGAAGTTCTACTCAAAGAAATTCATCATCGAGTTAAGAACAATCTACAAGTAATTTCCAGTTTATTAAGACTACAGTCAAGATATATTCAAGATGAAGTGGTTCTAGAAATGTTAAAAGAGAGCCAAAACCGAGTTAGATCCATGGCTCTTGTTCATGAACATCTATATCAATCCAAAAACTTATCCAAAATTGATTTTACTGAATATATTCGCCACCTAGTTTCTCACTTATTCCAAGCTTATGAAGTTAAAGCAAGAGGTGTGAAGTTAGATGTTAATGTAGTTTCTGTTTTCCTAAATATTGATACAGTAGTACCCTGTGGTTTAATTATTAATGAACTTGTTTCTAATTCTCTCAAGTATGCTTTTCCAGAGGAATCTATGGGAGAGATTGTCATAGACTTTAATTATCAGAATGATCGAAATCTATTTATTCTCAAAGTAGGTGACAATGGAGTTGGTTTTCCAGAAGATTTAGATTATCAAAATTCTGGTTCTTTAGGGCTACGTTTAGTCTGCTCATTAGCAAGACAACTAAAAGCAAATATTGAACTAGTTAATGAAGTAGGAACTGTGTTTAAAATAACCTTTTTGAATGAAAATAGAAATAAACCATAACAGAGGTGTATAAATGTCAAAAGCAAAAATTATGATTGTTGAAGACGAAAGTATCATCGCTGAAGATTTAGCAGACAGTCTCAGAAGTATGGGCTATACAGTTGTTGATATTGTTTCTTCAGGAGAAGAAGCAATTGTAATAGCAGCAGAAAAGCAACCCAATTTAATATTAATGGACGTGATGTTACAAGGAGAAATGGATGGCATAACTACAGCCGAACAAATTCAGTCAAGTTTCCAAATACCAATTATATTCTTGACAGCATACACCGATAATAAAACATTAGAAAGAGTTAAAGCAACAAATCCTTTTGGTTATATTGTTAAACCATTTGAGGAAAGAAATTTACACTTAACTATTGAAATAGCTCTACAAAGACATCAGTACGACCCCATAACTCATTTACCCAATCGTTCTTTATTTAGAACTAGACTCAATGAAATTTTAGTAAATAAAAATCAAACTAACATCGGCAATGTATATTATCTAGACAATTCTCAAGAATCTCCTTCTTTTCCTCTAATATCAGTCTTATACCTTAGTCTAGATAGAATTAATAAAATTAAAGTAACCTTCGGAAGTAAAAATGGTGAATCTGTACTTTGTAATATTGCCAAAAAACTGGATAAATCCATCCCTGGTCTCGATATATTAGCTCGTTTAGAAGCTGCTGAATTTGCAATTATTCTAGAGCCAGTGGCACAAAAGCAAGATGCTGCAGATATAGCTCAATCTATTTTAGATATTATTTCTCAACCAATTATTTTAGAAGGCTATGAAATATATATTACTGCTAGTATTGGCATGACATTTTATCCATTAGATAATTTAGAGGCAGACGAACTCCTAAAAAATGCTAATGCAGCCATGTATCATGCCCAACAAAAAGGAGGTAACAATTATCAATTTCATAAGTCAGAGTCTACAGTTATTTCTTTAGAACAATTAGCACTAGAAACACATTTACGCAATGCGTTAAAAAAATCAGAGTTTCAAATTTATTATCAGCCAAAAGTTAATATTCAAACTGGTAAAATCACAGGTTCAGAAGCCCTATTACGTTGGTATCATCCCCAAAGAGGTTTAATTTCACCGGCAGAATTTATTCCCCTAGCAGAAGAAACTGGTTTAATTATTCCTATAGGAGAATGGGTATTAAGTACAGCTTGTAAGCAAACTAAAATTTGGCAAGAAGCAGGTTTTTCTGATTTGCAAATAGCCGTAAATTTATCGAGACGACAATTCACACAAAAGCATCTAGAAGAACAAGTAATTAGAATCTTAAAAGAAACTGACTTAGAAGCTAATTATCTAGAATTAGAAGTGACAGAAAGCTTAGTTATGCAAAACGAAAAAGCAGCAACTAAAATAATGAGAGCGTGGCAAGCTTTCGGAATAAAAATATCAATAGATGATTTTGGCACAGGATATTCATCCTTAAGCTATCTGAGAGAATTTCCATTTGATGTAATCAAAATTGACCGGAGTTTTATTCGTAATATTACCGAAGATAAAAAGACAGCAGCAATTACAATTGCAATAATTCAAATGGCTCATACTTTAAACTTAAAAGTAATTGCAGAAGGAGTAGAAAAACAAGCAGAATTAGACTTTCTTGAGAAACATAAATGTGATGAAATTCAGGGCTATTTATTTAGTCACCCATTGCCTGCATCCAAATTTGAAAATTTATTAAAAACAGATAAAAAGTTAAAACCACCTAGTATTTAGAGTTTATGAAAAGAGTGGAAAAATACAGCAATTTATAACTTTATGAAGTACATATAGCAATCCTATTTTAGTTGTAATATTTTACTGGTAGGGGCGAATGGCCATTTGCTGGCGCAAAGCTTCCGCAAACGCCCGTACAGGAGTCAGGTAGGGGAGCCGTCGGATTGGCGACCTCGAGGAGTCAGGAGTCAGAATTTTAAAGGTTTTCAATTAATATTAACTGTTATAAAAATTTTCACAACCTATTTAGGATTGCTATATATTTATGGTTTTAGGGAGTGGGAGGTTTGGCAAATGTGGGAGTAGCGGTGCGACCCCGCGGGGCGCGACAGACGCAAGCGGTCAGAACCCGCGGGGCGCGACAGACGCACCTGGTAGCTGACCAAGAGAGGGAATGCGCACTCCTGTGAGGCAACAGGTGAAACAGATTCACCCCGTTCCCTGCAGGTCATTAACCACCGAATCTGCTGTAAAACAGACAAAGTAGACAAGACAGATAACAGAGTAACTCAATTAAAACTTCATTGCTAAGAGTATTTTCACAGACAACCTAAAACCTAACCCCTAATAAATAGATGGGTTGAATTATTCTTTGACAATTAATAATTAATAATTACCTCTCCTTCAAACCGATAGGATTGACAAAAAGGAAAATTTTTCCTTATTTATTCAAATAAGAAGAGGCTTTTTACCTTAATTATCCTTCAACAATTAATAATTAATAATTTTCATGTCGGCGACAGCCGTTTGCATAGCATCACAAACGGAAAAAAATTAATAATTACCTCTCCTGACAACGGATAGGATTAACGAAAAGGATTTTTTTTTCCTTATTTATTCAAATAAGAAGAGGCTTTTTACCTTAATTATCCGTAAAATAACGATGGAGATTCAAAACGGTGAAAACCTCTTCAAAACTGGCTGATGGCTCGATTATTTAGATTTGTCGTTTTAAACTAAATTTATCGCTGCGCTCGTTTGTGCAGCATGACATTAGCGTAGCTCCTCCGTAGGAGGCACGGAAAGTCAGAAATAGAAACTCAGAAGTCAGAAGTTTTTTCGCGTGATAATTTTCGGCAATAAAATCTCTATTTCTAGACGGAGAAATAGGGTTTAAGACCCCCGCTATAAATTTTATTTTAGCGGTTGAAAATTAGTGGTGAGTAATACCAATTCACTTTAAGGATGTCACAAAAAGTTTCAAACTTTAAATGTTAAATAATTGCCTAAATCTCTTGTATTGTCAAAGTTTTTAGTAATATTAAATCTAACTTCTGACTTCTGACTTCCGTGAAACGGTATAACAATCTCCCACTAAAATTTAACTTCTGACTTTCCTGCGGAATGCGGAGCAAACACACTTGTGATTTCTGACGAATTGAAGCCCACCTACTTACCGTCGGCGATAAATGTTTTCTACAAATACTATAGTAGTTAGGAAAATAGATTCTAACCATTTTTTAGGATGAGGCTTGATGTTTAGCAACCTCACACATCATAGATAAACTATTTACCTAACTTTGATTATTTGTCGGATTATTTTTTTCAATTGCTATAAAATTTAACAGTTAAAACCTACTGAAAAATTCACATTATACTTGTAGACATCCACCAACCAAAACCTAAACCCAAACCAGAAATAACAGCCAAAATCAAAAAAGTAGAAAACCCATTCAACAACTCAACCAACTTTTCTCCAGCCAACATTTGAGCAACTACCCCCGCCACAATACCAATAGCCACCCATAACCCAATAATAATATTAGGCCCAGCACTAGCCAAAGCGATCGCCACAGTCTGAGACCGAGTAGAATTCCAAGCAGCAGACCAAGCTCCTACCCACGCCCCCAGGCCAAAACCAAGCATACTTCCCACACCACTACCAGTCTTTGACCCAATCACCGCATCAACTATTGTCCCAAAAATAAACCCAGCAGCAGCCCAAACAATAGAACCCACTATCACCAACAAAACATTTTCCGCGCCATTGCCAGCCAAAAAACCGGCCAAAACAATCACCCCACCAATAGTCACCACAGCAGCAACAGTTCTAGCTTTAGGTTCACTTCCAGCGATCGCCCCCAGACAACATCCCACCACAGACCAGGCCAAAGCAGTTATTACCCCACCAACATAATTACCAGCTATCCACCCCGCAGCACCCCCAGCTCCCAATAAAGCGATCGCCCAACACCTCTGAGAACCCGTACCCTCAATGGCTAAAACAGTCATCCCCATCCAGGCCACACCCTCAACCACAGCCCAAGTCCACACAGGGGCAGCAGAAATGACCAATACCCAGGCAGTCAAAGCGTAAAAAACGAAAGTACCAATCAGCCCACCCCAAGGAAAATCAGAACTTCTTGAACGTGGTGGAGTTGGTACACCAACATAAAACTGCTGAAAACGACGATTCGCTGTATAGTTTCCTGTTCTTGGAGGAGGCTGAGGAGGTCGAGGAGGCCGAGGAGGCCGAGGCGACCCTGGACGACGGCGTTGGGCCTGTTGTGTCTGACGAGGGGTTGGTCGTGGTGGAGCAGCTTGGAGTTGAGAATCGCTCAAAAAGTATCGTAATTTACGGTAAGCTTCATTAATTTCTGTTAGACGAATTTGAGCTTTTGCTTGTAGGCGAGTATTTTGGGCAAAGCGATCTGGATGCCAGACAAAAGCTAAATCTCGATAAGCCTCTTTCACCTCGTCTAGGGAAGCACCAGGCTCAAGTTCTAGAATTTTGTAGTATCGGTTTATGTCATCCACAAAGTCAAAAGCCAAAAAGTAATAAGCCTGCGGTTAGGAGTCAGTCAGAAGTCAGGAGTTAGGAGAAAATCAAACGAAGCATTCATAGATATTTTTGTAATCTTTGAGATATTGGCTCTACTATTGTGGCCCAAGGCAAAAATTAGAACTAGCAGACTCTAATTTCCATTGTGACCGACTCGCTAAAATAGAGCAATGTTTCAAAATACCAGTTTTAAAAAAGTGTCTCCTAATTCTCCTATTGCAATTCTAGTTGATGGCCATTCTCTCGCCTTTCGTTCTTATTATGCTTTTGGCAAAAGTCGCAGTGGGGGCTTGAAAACTTCTACTGGCATCCCCACGAGTGTTTGTTTTGGTTTTTTGAAGTCTTTGTTGGAAGTTATGGATACTCAAAAGCCAGAATATTTAGCGATCGCTTTTGATTTGGGAATGCCGACTTTTCGCCACGAAGCTGATGAAAATTATAAGGCAGATCGAGCTGAAACACCTGAAGATTTAATTGTTGATGTGAAAAATTTGCAAGATATTCTTGCTGCATTGAATCTATCTGTAATTACTGCTGTTGGTTATGAGGCTGATGATGTATTAGGAACTTTAGCACAAAAGGCTAGTGCTGCTGGTTTGCGGGTAAAAATTCTTTCGGGAGACCAAGATTTATTTCAATTAATAGATACAAAAAAAGGTATTTCTGTTTTACATTTAGCTGCGGGTAAAGGTAGTACTCCTAGGGAATTTAGTCCGGCAGAAGTTCAGGAAAAACTTGGTATTTTGCCTCATCAAGTTGTTGATTATAAGGCTCTTTGTGGTGATGCTTCTGATAATATTTCTGGTGTTAAAGGTATTGGGAAAAAGACGGCGGTTAAGTTGTTGAGTGAGTATGGGTCTTTGGCAGAAATTTATGGTTGTTTGGATAAGATTAAGGGAGCAAATCAGAAAAAGTTAGAAGCTGGAAAAGCTGAGGCGGAGCATTCTCAGTTTTTGGCAAAAATTGAGGTGAATGTGCCGTTAGATATTGAGGTTGAAGATTGTCAAATTCAGGGTTTTTCTCGGTCAGAAATTGAACCTGTTTTACAAAGGTTAGAGTTACAACATTTTTTAAATCAAATTCCTCATTTAGAACAGCAGTTTGGCGGGCTAGCAGGTGTGAAATATTCTGAAGTTGAGCATCAAGAAGAACAACAGGAAAAATTAGAGGAATACTCTATTGATACGGAGGGAGATGATTGGTTTTTTAGTGCAGAAGATACGAAGGTTGCTCAACAAAAAAGCCCGACAAAATCAGAGGTTAAAGTTCAAGTTATTGATACTGAAGATAAATTAACAGAGTTAGTAAATATTCTAAAAGAACAGCCAAATTATCAGACTCCGGTGGCTTGGGATACGGAAACTACATCTTTAGAGCCACGAGATGCGGAGTTAGTTGGTATTGGTTGTTGTTGGGGAATAAATATAGAAAATGTTGCTTATATTCCTACCGGGCATAAATCAGGAAAAAATCTAGATAAAGTAATAGTCTTAGAGACTTTACGTCCGATATTGGAAGGCGCTAATTATCCGAAAGTATTACAAAATGCCAAATTTGATAGATTGATATTTCGCTGTCAAGGAATTAAACTGGCTGGAGTTGTTTTTGACACAATGTTGGCAAGTTATATATTAAATCCAGGGGCAAAACATAGTTTAGAAGAAATATGTATTAGATATCTCACAGATGTGGGAATAAACTTAAAAAGTTATGATGATGTAGTTTCTAAAAATCAAACCATTGCTGACCTAGATATTCTCAAAGTTGCTAACTATTGTGGTACTCAGGTTTTTGTGACATTTCAGCTAGTAGAAAAATTAACAGCCGAATTAAAGAAAGCCGATAAAAATCAACCTGCCGATAAATCTTTGCTCAAATTATTATTAGATGTAGAACAACCATTAGAATCTGTTTTGGCAGAAATGGAATATCAAGGAATTAAGATTAATATCGAATACCTCAAAAAATTCTCAATACAACTGAAAAAAGATTTAGAAATTATTGAAACAAAAGCCTATCAAACCGTAAACAGTGAAATCTTACAAAAACATCTCACAGCCGAAATTCAAAAAATAGAACCAGACTTATTCACTAATCAACAAGAATTAAAAAAAGCAATATCTAGCCAAATATTAAAAGCATACATCACAAAATTACCAAAAGAGCAAAAACAAGACATAGAAACTCTCCAAAAACAAATCAAGCGAGCAGAAACCAGCGATTTTTTAAACCTCAATTCACCATCTCAATTAAGCGAACTACTGTTTGAAATACTCAATCAAAATCAGAAAAAGTCTCGAAAAATCAAGACCGGCTACTCCACAGACGTAGTTGTTTTAGAAAAATTACAAGAAGACACAGAACATCATCCCATTATCGATCAAATATTAAATCACCGAACTTTGTACAAACTTCTTTCTACCTATGTCGAAGCCATACCAAAATTAGTTCGTACAGATACTCAGCGAGTTCATACAAACTTTAATCAAACTCAAACAGACACAGGACGTTTATCTTCCTCAGACCCAAACTTACAAAATATTCCCATTGGCACAGAATTTTCTCGACAAATTCGTAAAGCATTTATCCCCAAAAATGATTGGTTATTAGTAGCTGCTGACTATTCCCAAATTGAATTAAGAATTCTCGCACATTTAAGTCAAGAAAAAGTCTTGATAGAAGCTTATCAAAATAATCAGGATGTACATACAGTCACAGCCAAACTATTATTTGAAAAGTCAGAAATTACATCAGACGAAAGACGAGTGGGTAAAACAATTAACTTTGGCGTAATTTATGGTATGGGGGCACAAAAATTGGCACGGTCTGTCGGGATGGGTGTCAAAGAAAGTAAACAATTTTTAGATAGATATAAACAACAATACTCCAAAGTATTTGAGTATTTAGGGCAGTTAAAAAAATCAGCGATCGCCCAAGGTTATGTAGAAACAATATTAGGTCGTCGGCGCTATTTTGAATTTGAATCCAAAACTCTCCGCGATTTAAAAGGCACAAAATTAGAAGAAATTAACTTGGATGAATTCAAACGTTTAAGTCAAAATGATGCTCAACTTTTAAGAGCAGCAGCAAACTCACCAATTCAAGGTTCAAGTGCAGATATTATAAAAATAGCGATGGTAAGATTACATGAAATCTTGCCCGATCATCTGGCAAGATTATTGTTACAAGTGCATGATGAATTAGTATTTGAAGTGCCGCCAAAAGAATCAGAAAAATTACAAAAAATAATTAAATCTACAATGGAAAATGCTCTACAGTTAAAAGTACCATTGATAGTAGATATTCATGCCGGGCAAAACTGGATGGAAACAAAATAAATATTGAAAAAGAACTCAGGAGTCAGAAGTCAGGACAATTTAGGAGTTACGATTTAAGTCTCTATCCCCCAAATTAGCACCCTATTGATGGTGTAATTTTAAAACCAATGAGGCAAGCCACGGATAATTTCATAAATAACATCATGTCCGGTAGCATCCGTATTATAAATGTAGGAAAGGAAGCAGAAAGAACGAATAAGGAAGGAAGAAAGAAAAAAAATAAACTTAAAACCTTCGGGTTTTATAGCAGCATTTTAATAAAAACTTAATAGACTTAATCTATAATACTGTATGCTCTATCTTTTCCCTGTTGCCTACTTATTTAAGTTTGAAATTTTAAGTTATTTATACTCAATAGATATCCGCAGAAAAGTGGGAGTAGGGAGAAATCATTGATTATTTCTGTATGATAATTGATTTTATTTTTTATTATCGGAGATGTCTAATAAATATAGGTGTTAAAACTCTTGTAGAGATGTTCGCTGGAATAGAATATCTCTACAAGAGTTTTGAAAAAGGGATATTGAATTTCCAGCAGATGTCCAATATACTATCTACTAATTATATAGTCGAAAAGTTTTATATAAATTTTCACCTCTTCCACCACCTACCTCTACATAAAATTCCATAACTCAAAATCAAGGTAATCACAAATTGTCCAATACTATAGCGTTTCTCACCCTTTATCAGGTACAGTTATCTTTTTTATTCCTATTCCCTATTCCCTGTTGCCTTCCGGATCTGTTACCTGTTGCCTAAAACAAACGAATTTTATACCTCACGCTTTTTGAGAATTGCTATATGACCTAATACCTAAACTTGGATAATAACAGTTGACCCCATTAATTAATTCACAATTAGAGCGGAAATTTAATCTTAGCTGACAGCTTTTGATTGTGCAAAAGGTATGTTAAACTCCTGACTGTAGTTAATTAAAAATTTTTTCTTAGGTACAACATCAATGGATACAAAAAAATTGGTTTTAGCTGGAGTTAGTTTTGTATTAGGTAGTGCAATGATTGGCACAGCTGCCAGCCTAGAACTTAGTCTTGAACAAGAACAAGTCATTTGTAAACTGAAAGAAACAGTAGAAGAGCAGGAAAAAGCTGGTAATAAACTCGTATTTTGGCCACTAATAGGTAAAGTAAAAGAAAGAGTAGAAGTTCCCTTTACAGCTAAGTTATCTTCTGATACCTCTTACACTATATTGGGAGTATGTGATGATAATTGTAATGACTTAAATTTAACACTTAAAAATGAGCAAGGTGAAAAAATAGCTAATGATGAAAAAGAAGATGGCATTCCAGTAATTTCTTTTACTCCCACTGAAAAGAGTGACTATCGGATAACTGCAAGACCAGATAAATGTTCAACTGAAACCTGTGAATTTGGTATGGTGTTATTTGTTCCTGAAAGTGTAGAATTAGAAGTTGCTTCTGAGCTGCCAGAGGAATTATATTTATTTAAGTTCTGCCAACAATAAACATAAAATTAGTAATTATTTTTATGAAACTAAAATTATTAGACAAAATATCTGGCATTCACAAAGGCTTCGATCGACTATACCAATCCTAAATGATTTTTGAGAAATTTAGTCACAGTCAATATTAACTAAAAACCTTGAAAATTCTGTACGTCGGCAATCCGACGGCTCTCCTATCTGATACCAATTCACTTTAAGGATGTCAAAAATAGTTTCGCTCCTTAAAATGTCAAATAATTGCCTGAAACTATTGTCTTGTCAAAGTTTTTAGCCGCTCAAATTTAACTTCTAACTTCTGACTTCTGACTTCTGACTTCTGTGAAACGGTATGACTCCTAACCACCACCAAAATCTTACAACTGAAATAGGATTGCTATAGTAATAACTAAATTATCTAATTACCAAGATTGTGAATTTTTTTTTCACCAAGAAAAATTTGTTATACAACCCCTCTCATCGAGCGACTATTCAGTATTTAAATTATGAATCCTAATGAGGAGAATGTGCTGATTACCCCTTTATTCTCTAGATTTTCCTAGATCCCGATCTTCCCCAAATCAATGCTGATTCAAATCCCGGTGATTTTAGTCTGGGGAGTAGTCAACTAGTGCTGCATTCCTGGCGAGAATTCCATAACTCTAGTTTTCAAGCTATTATTTGTCTCACGGGTGAGACATGATTTGGCTCTCGATTGCCAATTAGTACATATTATGGTATATCAGAAAAACTATTTTTCTATCAGTATTAATACTTCGAGGTAATTAAATAGCTTATATTAATCAGGCCGATTCAAATATTCGATTAAAATAAAATAAAATATACTATACGATCGTGGCCAAGGACTACCAAAGTAAATGTCTTTAACTTCTAGATCAAAAAAACAGTCTATAATCCGGAATCAAACCGGAGAAAAACATCTGTTTAATAACATAGGAATCAGGCAAAAAATAGGTTTTGGGTATGCTTTGGTAATTATCATTGCTACTTTGGGAGCACTTACAGGACGAATATTTGAGTTAAATTATAAACATCAAATTAGAGAACAAATAAATCTTAACCAAGAACAAGTAGATTTACTTTCAAATTTAACTAAAAAAGTATTGAGAATCAGTAGTATTGAAAAAGAGCTGCCTAATATCATAAATAATCAGAAGAGTTTAGAACAAAAAGTATCCCAACAATTATCTGGTTTTTATGAGATTAATACACTTTTGAAACAAGTTAAATCTACACAAGATTTTCTAGATAAAACTACAACAGAAAATGAGCTTAAGCTGCAAAAATTTACACAAAGTTATGGTGAGTTTATAGAAATATATATTAATCAGTTAGAAAATCTAGCACAAGAAATCAAACAAATACCACCTCAAGCAGAAGCAGAAGCAGAAACATTATCACTATCATCACTCAGCAAAGTATCTAACAGTGAAGTTACCACTACCCTAGAGCAATTATTACAAGATTTAGAACAGTTAGGCATTCTATTTGAGCAAAGAGTAGCACAAGGATTTCAAGATTATCAAATAGCAGAAGCATTAGGCACCAAAATACTAATAGCAAGCCTACTGTTATCAGTAATAATCGCAGTAATAATGGCTATATTTACAAGTAAGGCGATCGCTAGTCCGCTCAAAGCCATAACCAAAGTTGCCCAACAAGTTACAGAAGAAGCAAACTTTGAATTACAACTCCCTGTAAACACAAACGACGAAGTAGGAGAGTTAACAGTATCCCTCAATCAACTAATTGGCAGAGTAGCAGAATACACAGAACAACTTCAAGAAGCCAAACATAAAGCAGAAGCAGCAAACCGTTCCAAAAGTGCATTTCTAGCCACCATGAGCCACGAATTGCGTACACCCCTTAACGCGATCATCGGTTATAGTGAAATTTTGCATGAAGAAGCTGACGAAGCAGGATATGAAGATTTTATGCCCGATCTAGAAAGAATAAAAGTAGCAGGCAAACATCTCCTAGAAATGATTAGTGATATCCTAGATATCTCCAAAATTGAAGCAGGTCAAGTTACACTTTATTTAGAAAGCATAGATGTTAATAATTTAATTCAAGACGTAGTTAGTACTGCCAAAAATCTCACCGAAAAAAATCGTAATACCTTAAAACTAGTATTAGGAAAAAATCTAGGTACTATGTATGCAGATATGCCGAAAGTAAGACAGGTACTGCTGAATTTACTCAGTAATGCTGCCAAATTCACAGAAAATGGTTTAATTACTGTTACTGTAGAAAGAGTAAGAAATAAGAAACTAAAAAATAATCCACAAAAAGCCTCTCAGTCTTTGAATAATTCAGTTCAATTCATAGTTTTTCGAGTTAGTGATACTGGTATTGGGATGACAGAAGAACAATTAGAACATATATTTAAACCATTCACCCAAGCAGACGCTTCTACTACTCGTCGGTATGGTGGTACTGGTTTAGGATTAGCAATTTGTCAACGTTTATGTGAGAGAATGGGAGCTAGAATATCTGTTAAAAGTAAATCTGGAGAAGGTTCTACATTTACTGTTTGGTTTCCAGAACAGGTGGCAATATAAAATCCGGTTAAATACTTATATTTGCTTCGGGAAAGATGTGAGAAGCAAAAATTAGTAAGCCCTAATTAAAGTTACAATAGAGCATCAATACTTAATAATAAACAAAAGTTCTTTTAACTAAAATTTATTCAGAGCTACAAGTTAAAATTAAAGAAAAATATTATAGACAAAAAAATAAAAAAGTATGCAACAAAATAATCCTATAGATGAAGCTAAACTCAAAGAAATCATTACCCAAGTTCGAGGCAACCAAAAAGTAACAGACAAAAACCCCGAAGGCAAATATGAAGCTTTAGAAAAATATGATCGTGATGAATTAGCAAAATCTTTGGAACAACTCCAGAAAGCTAGACTAGAAGCAGAAGCAGCCAAAAATTATAACAGTTTTAAATGTCATATAAATCACCCTTTGAAGGTACCACTAAGTAATATTATTATTCCTAGTTGTAGCGATTTTCTTTATAAGGATATTGTGGCAGCAGGATATGACAACTTTCTGGCTAATCTTAAGAGAATTAACCTAGAAGCAGTGCGTCTGGTAGAAATGACTCAAAATATCTTAGATATTATTTACATAGAAGCAGGTCAAACTCTACATTTAGAAAATATTGATGTCTATCGACTCATTCAATGTGTAGTTGATAGAGCAGAAAATTTTACAGAAAAAAACCGTAATACCTTCAAATTACTCTTAGAAGAAAATCTGGATACAATGTATACAGATATGCAAAAAGTGAAAGATGTACTTATAAAAATACTGGATAATGCAGCTAAATTTACAAAAGATGGTGTAATTACACTCAGTGTAGAAAGAGTAAATAATCAAAAACTACAAAATCTTCAACATCAAGGTGCTGAGTCCTTGAATGATGCACAAAATTACATAGTTTTTCAGGTCAGCGATACTGGTATTGGTATGACAGAAGAACAGTTAAAAGATATATTTGAACCTTTAGCTACCCATTCTAGCTATAGTGGTTTAGGCTTAGGATTAGCAATATGCCAAGTTGGTGTGAGATGATGGGGGCAAAAATTAATGTGGAAAGTAAATATGGAGAAGGTTCAACATTCACTGTTTGGTTTCCAGAAAGAGTAATCAATGAGACCTTACCCTCTAACATTGACTACCAAGAATTTCAACTAGATGAAGCCAAACTTCAAGAAACTATTTCCCAAGTTAAAAAATCAACAGACAAAAACCTCGAAGGTAAGCATGAAGCTTCTGAAATATATAGTCGAGAGGAGTTAGCAACATATGTAAAACAGTTCCATGAAGCTAAAATCAAAACAGAAGCAGCGACAGTTTCTAGCTTCGCAAGACTTACCTTAATTAGTGAACTATGTACACCCCTAAATGCGATTCTTAGATAGATTGAAATTTTTCATGAAAAAGTTTGTGAAACAGGAAATAATGATTTTATCTGCCAGTTAAAACTTTGTCTGGAATGTATGAAAGAATCAGCTATACTCATCCTAAAAAGAAGTAGCATTTATTCGTATATTGCCCAAATAGAAACAGGCCAAATTACACCTGATTTAGAAAATATTGATGTCGATAAGCTAATTCAAGATGTGGTTAGTACAGCCAAGAATATTACAGAAAAAAAGGGGAAAACTTTCAAATTAATCTTAGGTAAAAATCTGGGTACTATGTATGCAAAAGGGTAAAAAGTGAAAGATATACTCATCACTTTATTAGTTAATAGCATTGAAAAAACAGAAGATGGTTTAATTACAGTCAGTGTCAAAAAGGTAAACAGTCAGGAACTACAAAATTATCAACATAAAAATGTTCAGTCTTTGAATAGTTCACAGAATTATATAGTTTTTCAGGTGAGTGATATTGGCATCAAAAAAGATAAATGCCACTTTTTATACGATGATCTATTTTCTGATTACGGTCATTTAATATGGAGAGACTATCAAGGTTTATATAAAATAATGGGAGCAAAGGTTGGTATAGAAAGTACGTCAGAAAAACATTGTAAAGTCACTGTTTGTTTTCCAGAAAGAGTAATCATCTGAAAGGTACTTAATTCAAAGATTCTAGGATAAAAAACAATCAATTAAATTTCATTAAAGTTACACAAAAGGGTGAATACCCAATAAGAAAAAACGGTTTTTTCTACTAAAATGTATGAAAGCGATAAGTTACAATTAAATTAAAGATGTATAGATAATTAAAGGAAACTAAAATATATGCAACTAAATAATCCTAACCAATTTACAGAAAAAGCATGGGAAGCAATATCCCGTACCCCAGATATCGTAAAAACCGTACAACAACAACAAATCGAAAGCGAACACCTAATGAAAGCCTTGCTAGAACAAGATGGACTAGCAACCAGCCTCTTCAACAAAGCAGGAATATCTACTTCCCAATTACAAGAACGCACAGACGCATTCATCAACCGTCAACCAAAAATCAAAAATGCTGAAACTAACGTCTACTTAGGTCGTAGTCTCGACACCTTATTAGACAATGCCGAAAAATATCGCAAAGAATACGGAGACGAATACATCCCTGTCGAACATATCATACTTGCCTACCTAAAAGACGCTCGCTTTGGCAAAAACCTCTATCAAGAATTCAAACTTGATGAAGCAAAACTCAAAGAAATAATTTCCCAAATAAGAGGTAACCAAAAAGTAACAGACAAAAACCCCGAAGGCAAATACGAAGCCCTCGAAAAATACGGTCGCGACCTCACAGAATTTGCCCGTCTCGGCAAACTCGACCCAGTTATTGGACGCGATGACGAGATTAGACGCACCATTCAAATACTCAGCCGTCGTACCAAAAACAACCCAGTCTTAATTGGCGAACCCGGAGTCGGAAAAACAGCGATCGCCGAAGGTCTAGCCCAACGCATCATCGCTGGAGACGTACCCCAATCTCTCAAAGACCGCCAACTCATCGCCCTAGATATGGGTGCATTAATTGCTGGTGCAAAGTTTAGAGGCGAATTTGAAGAGCGTTTGAAAGCTGTTCTCAAAGAAGTCACCGACTCAGACGGCAAAGTCATTCTATTTATAGATGAAATTCACACAGTTGTCGGCGCAGGAGCAACCCAAGGCGCAATGGATGCAGGCAACCTGCTCAAACCAATGTTAGCTAGAGGCGAACTCCGTTGTATTGGTGCAACAACCCTCGATGAGTACCGCAAATATATCGAAAAAGACGCTGCCCTCGAACGTCGTTTCCAACAAGTTTACGTCGATCAACCAAGTGTAGAAGACACCATCTCAATTTTACGGGGTCTCAAAGAACGCTATGAAGTGCATCACGGCGTAAAAATATCCGATAGTTCCCTTGTCGCTGCTGCTACTCTGTCTACTCGCTATATTAGCGATCGCTTTCTACCAGACAAAGCCATCGACCTAGTAGACGAAGCTGCTGCCAAACTCAAAATGGAGATTACCTCCAAACCAGAAGAGCTTGACGAAATAGACCGTAAAATTCTGCAACTAGAAATGGAGAGGTTGTCACTACAAAAAGAAAGCGACCCCGCTTCCAAAGAAAGGTTAGAAAGACTAGAAAAAGACCTCGCTAACCTCAAAGAAGAACAACACTCCCTCAACGCTCAGTGGGAGGCAGAAAAAGGTGTCATCGGTAAAATTCAAACCCTCAAAGAAGAAATTGATAAAGTCAACATTGAGATTCAACAAGCCGAGCGGAATTATGACCTTAGCCGTGCTGCTGAGTTGAAATACGGTAAACTGATTACCCTGCAAAAACAAGTGCAGGAAGCCGAAGCGAAACTCGAAGCAACTCAAACTAGTGGGCAAACTTTGCTCAGGGAAGAGGTGACAGAAGCTGATATTGCCGAAATTATCTCAAAATGGACTGGCATTCCCATCAGCAAGTTAGTAGAGTCAGAAAAAGAGAAGCTGTTGCACTTAGAGGATGAACTGCATCAGCAAGTTATTGGGCAGGATGAAGCAGTGACTGCAGTAGCCGATGCTATTCAGCGATCGCGTGCAGGTTTAGCCGACCCCAACCGCCCGGTAGCTAGTTTTATTTTCCTCGGCCCCACTGGTGTTGGTAAAACAGAATTAGCAAAAGCGTTAGCAGCATATCTATTTGATACCGAAGACGCAATGGTACGCATTGATATGTCTGAGTACATGGAAAAACATTCTGTGTCTCGGTTAATTGGTGCTCCTCCTGGATATGTCGGCTATGATGAAGGCGGTCAGTTAACCGAAGCTATTCGTCGTCGCCCATACACCGTGATTTTGTTTGACGAAATTGAGAAAGCGCACCCTGATGTGTTTAATATCATGCTGCAAATTCTAGATGATGGGCGCGTTACCGATGCTCAAGGTCATAAGGTTGATTTCAAGAATAGCGTGATTATTATGACCAGTAATATCGGTTCTCAGTTTATCTTAGATGTCACCGACGATCATGAGCAAGTGCAGAGTCGCGTCATGGAAGCGTTGCGTGGGGAGTTTCGTCCAGAATTTCTCAACCGGATTGATGAAACCATTATTTTCCATGGTTTGCAGAAAGAGCAGTTGCGGGAAATTGTGCAGTTGCAAATTGTGCGTCTAGAGAAACGGTTAGCCGAACGTAAAATGTCGTTGAAGCTTGCTGATGTTGCCGTTGACTTTTTAGCAGAGGTTGGGTATGACCCCGTATATGGTGCTCGACCACTGAAGCGGGCAATTCAGCGAGAGTTAGAAACGCAACTTGCTAAGGGTATTTTGCGTAGTGAATTTAATGATGGTGATACTATTTTTGTGGATGTGGAAAATGAGCGACTTTCCTTTAAGCGGTTGCCCGCAGAATTGGTAACAGCTAAGTAGTGAATTCTTGTATTTTTTGTACTGATATTAGGTTTACTGAATTGAATTAGTTCTAATGCAAAAAATTTAAAGTGTGACAGACCAATAATTTATCCTGCACTTATTCACTCTTTTTATAGCGGTTTTCACAAAGGTAGACTACAAAACTTCTGCCCTCTGCCTTCTGCCTTTAAGCCAAAATTTCTGTATTCTATGAATCATGAAAACTGCTATATTATTGCCCCCAGACTAAAAAACTGGGGGTTTTTGTGTTTTTATCTACTTCTATAGCAATTACCAAAAAGCGTGAGGTACAAAATTCGTTTGTTTTAGGCAATAGCGGTGCGACCCTGCGAATGTTTCAGATGATGTCCGATAGCATCGTTAGTGTATAAAATCAAGTCACAATTCGAGAAAACCTTTCTGCATTCTGCCTTCTAGCTTCTGTTCTAAGTTTTCCTTTCACTAAAGTTTAGGCATATAACCGGACATGATATCATCCGCTAAGGAAGCGCGAACTCTGTTGGGTGGGTCTCTTGACTTGAAGGAAGTTCGCACTCTTACGTGCACCAAGAGAAGGAACAGGGAACAGGGAAGAAAAATACAACTGTACACACGCGTGCGGTGAGAAACGCTATACCTTTTTTTAGGAATAATTGTCGGAGCTGACTTGCAAAATTCGTTTTTAATTTTTATTGCCGATTGCTAAATGGATCGAATTATTTTTATTAAATAAAAAAGTATTAACAATAGTATTATTTATCAGTATTTAAACGGATGTAATATAATTTTTAATTCTAAAGACCCAAGTATTATTAGTTTTTTTCCGGATGTAACTATTTACTTCAGTATTATCTTTGATAAATTAGTATGAACTTATTATTACCTCTTAAAATTTGAAAATTATCTATATAAATATACTGATTATTAGTTTTTATTATCTATATTATCCATAACATCCATAATTTGAATCATTAAAAATTTGATATCTACAGAATATTTTATGGCGTGGTTTAGAGGCAGATTGTTAACCACTTACATACAATATATGTCCTGTTATTAACTAATTAAAAATTCAATTTAATTTACGTCATTTCTAGGATTAAAATCAAAAAAAACTGTGTTAGTCTACTAAATGTAAGCAGAAGTTTAAATTTACCAGGGTCTCAAAATAATCAAATTACTTGTGGTTGATGGTACGAAGAAAGTATGTCAAATTATCAAATAAATCAAAAGTACATACTTACTTTTTCATCTACCAACATACATTCCCATAGTAAAAAAGTGACAAAGTGTCAGTAGCATCCATAAAGTATGTTTGCTATAAGTACCACCAGACACTATCTAATCACTTCCAAAACATTAATTTTGAGATATGGAACACAATACTTTTCACCCACATAATCCGGAAAAACAGCAAGGACATCAGAACTTATTAGACTTAGTTCCCACTGAGGATGTCACTCATGTAGCTATTAACAACGGTCATTGGTCTGATCCTGATACTTGGGAACAAGGCCAAGTACCGTCCGATGCAGCGCAAGTTCTAATTCCAGAAGGATTAAAGGTAACTTACGATCTAAACAGTGATACCAGTCTGGAAACAGTCCGCGTAGACGGTAATCTTAAGTTTGCTCCAGATCAAAATACTCAGATGGTTGTCGATACCTTCGTTACCACACCAACAAGCACCTTACAAATTGGTACTGAAACCACCCCTATCCAACCCAATAGAACTGCCCGGATAATCATTGCAGATGCAGGCCCAATTGAACGCGAAACAGATCCTACCCTGTTAAGTCGTGGAGTCATCACCCACGGTAAAGTCGAAATTTATGGTGCTGAAAAATCAGACTTTGTATCCCTGAAAACAGATGTTTTGGCTGGAGACAAAGAACTCGTACTAGAGAACACCCCTGTAGGCTGGCAAATTGGGGAGCAAATTGTTTTGGCTGGCACTCAACACGACCCAAATGGTTCAAATGACGACAACAGCCGTTTTCAGGATGAAGTACTAACAATTACAGAAATTAATGGCAACCGTATCAGCTTCACAAATAATGATGTCACCTCTGGTGATAATACGGTTTTAAG
>JBARXI010000503.1:0-14761 GCA_049647275.1 Microcoleaceae cyanobacterium | reverse complement strand
ATGGGACCGGGTAATGTTCCTTGTTTTGTCCACAATTCAGCAGATATCTCTATTGCTGCGGAACAAATTATTGCTAGTAACAGTTTTGATAATGCTCTTCCTTGTGTTTGTGAATCTGTTGTTATTGCAGACCGAGATATCAGCGATCGCCTGAAAACTTCCATTAGTCAGTCAGGAGGGTACTTTGTTCAAGGTGAGGAGCTGCAAAAATTGCGTAGTTATCTTTTTATTGAGGGTAAAGTTAATTCTTTAGTCCAGGGAAAAAGTGCTGTTTGGATTGCCCAAAATGCAGGTTTCTCAGTACCAGAAGAGACTAAAAGTTTACTTGTAGAAATTGATGCTGTGGGTGTGGGAGAACCTCTGAGTCAGGAAAAGTTATTTCCGGTGATGGGATATATTACGGTTGATGGAGTAGAATCTGCTATTCAGACTGCTTTAGTGATGCTGGAAATGATTGGTAAAGGTCACTCCGCAGTTATTCACAGTAATGACTTAAAAACTGTAGCTCTTTATACAAAAGTTTTGCCTGTGTGTCGCATCGCGGTTAATACTCAAGGAGTTGAAGGGTCAAGTGGTGTTTCTACTAATTTGACTCGCAGCCCGATAATTGGGACAGGTTTCTTTGGAGGAAGCTCTGTAGATGAGAATGTTGGTCCTCAATCTCTGATACAGTGGTCTCGTGCAGCTTATCCTAAAGATTCAACAATCTCAATCATATCATGTCCGGATGAACAGTTATAAATCCCACATTCCGCACGAAAAACATACTACAGTACCTTTTTCAACGAAGATGGTGGAACACAGATTCTAATATTAAGAATTATAGTCAATAGTTTATGTAGTATATATTTATACTTATAAAATTCGTAATGCCTGTCATGTAAAAATCTGAGCAAGAAATACCTGACACTACAAGCCAGACCTGCGGAATGTAGGATAAATAATTAGGGAGGAGTCAGAAGTTAGAAGTCAGGAGTCAGGGGAGAGAAGAGGGGAAAAAAGAATATATCAGGAGGAGAAGCAGGAGAAGCAGGAGAAAGTTTTTTGATCGCTAATCAAGCGGACATTATATTAGACATCTCCAGAAAATAGGGAATAGGGAATATAGCGTTTTTATTTAATATACGGAAACAGAGCGCGATTAAAAAGGGAATAGATTTGGGGGCACTTGGCAATAATAAAGAAGGTAAAACAGCATTAAATAGTGAAAAACATAAAGAAATGGCTACTAAAACGGTGCGCTTTTTTTTAGACAAAACCATTATCTAGATTTACACCTCATTTGAAAACACTATAGGAAGAAGTAATTAATAATTGATGGATAAGAATTGATTTTATTTTGAATTTTTGGAGAGGTCTAATACCAGTTTGATAAATGTTTGCTACGTTTTTTTGAGTAGAGGAGTAGGGGAGTAGGACGTTGCATGCAACGTCCGTACAGAGAGGTAAACATAATAATAATTAATACTAAATAGCTAATAATTATCAAAAAAAATATTCAGACTGTGTTAATTACTTAATAATTAAAGTTTTATCCAAGTATAGCATTCTTTTTTCACGCTTGGTATAATATAAGGCTTGCTGATAAACTCTTAAATGTGAAATAGTTTCCTGAAATTGCTATAGCATCAAAGTTTTGAGCTGATAAAATCTAACTTTTAATTTTTAACTTTTGACTTTTGACTTCCATGAAACGGTATGAATTTACTATCTGGTACGGTACAAATGAGCCGTGTAGGCAAATTGAGTAATATAGCTTTATTTACTCTAGATCGCCCTGAAAAAGCTAATGCTTACCATAATGAGATGGTTAAGCAGTTTGCAGAAAAATTAGAGGAAGTAATAGAAGATCCTTCTATTTCTGTTGGGATAGTGACTGGTGCAGGGAAAAAAGTGTTTTGTGCGGGTGCCGATCGCTCTAACTTATCCGATCGCTCCTATGAAGATGGGTTGAATTTAAAAAGCCGACAACTTTTCGACCGATGGGCAAGTGCCCCCTGGCCAACTATTGCTGCGATGGAAGGTCCTGCTATTGCTGGTGGTCTGGAATTAGCTTTAGCTTGTGATTTTCGTATTTGTAGTCCTTCGAGTTGGTTTTCCTTGCCTGAAGTTGACCTTGGGTTAATTCCTGCTGCTGGAGGTATCCGTCGGTTGACTAAACTGGTGAATGAAGGTAGAGCAAAAGCCATGATTCTGTTTGGACAGAAAGTCGATAGTGCAACTGCTTTGGAATGGGGGTTAGTATCTCAAATTAGCGATCGAGTCTTGGATGATGCTATAAGTCTGGCAGAAATTGTGGCGCAAAGGGATATTCTGGCAACACGTCTAGCTAAAATTACTCTTCATTCAGTTAATGCTAGTGGGGGAGATGCTAGTTTAGAAGCTGTTTCTCAAGCACTACTTTATCATCGGCGAAACTCAATTCAATTTGAACCCGATGGTGAGGAGCTTTAGAATTTTTTCGTTTTAGGGCATATCAAAAGTCTAAAACTTAGAAACACAAAATTTTTCCCTTCTACATTTTTTATATAATTTGCTATTTTTTAAATCTGTATAAAAATACCAATGGCACTTACAGCGGTTTTCCTGCACGGTAGACCACAATAGCAGGGAATAGGCAACAGCTCCGGAAAGCAACAGGCAACAGTGAGAAAAACATTTCCCTGTCTTATGGTTGACAGCAGTTTTCCTGCACGGTAGACCACAGTAGTGACTTTCCATGGAACGTCCCTACAAAGTTTTGCTTGTGAAGATGTGGTTCATCAATTTGAAAAGCGCTGTAAGAGCATTATTTATTTATACGCTTACTTTAGGCAAAATTTAAGAAATAATCAATTTGAAGTTACAAAAAATCTGTATAATAAACATCTCCATAAAATAAACTTGTCCTTTATTTGCTATAAACTAGAGTTGTAAAAGTAACTAAAAAAATCATTTTCCGTATTTTTTTCCTAAAAACATCTTCCCTGTTCTCTGTTCCCTACTTTTACAAAAAGTCTATATCTTTTTCACCAGATGTTTAATTGTCGCTTACATTCACGACATTAAGTTGTAACATTGGTAGTGGCAGCGAGGTACAAAATTAGTCCCGATCTTCTAATAGCCACTTATACAAAGCTTTGTGTTTTGAATCAATTTCTTCGACAGACTTATAATAATAATTTTCCCAGCCCTTTTCTGGTAGACCTGCAAATATCATAAGATTTAGTGGATAAATTTCACTATCCGTGCAGCGACGAAAATCATCTCGAAACAGAAAAACTTTTTTATTGAGGGCGATCGCCACACCTAATTCAACCATTACACCTTCATCAGGCGGTGTGCCATTGATAATAGCAAATATAGCATCGCAGTTTCTTACATCATTCAAATCTGCTTGAGCAATAATGTAGGCCCATCCTGGTTTTGAGAAGTCTTGTTGGTTGTTTCGTTCAAATGGTTCCCAAACTTCCGCTCCTAAAGATTTCAATTTTTCGGCTATAGGAGGAAGCAGCAGTTCTTTTTGTTGCTTTGAGAAACCATAAGGATTAGCTAGATAAATTGTTTTTTTCATTTATGATTATTTCTGTTAGCTCTTTGGATAAAATTTATGATGAAAGTTTACTGATAAAATTTCGTCGAAAAGTTGAGCAGATAAAATGATGGATAACTTACCCAAATTTTCTGGCAAATGTTCTTTAAGAAGTCGTTCTCTTCTTCCTAATGTACCAGGAATTTATTTCATAGCTGATGAGCAAAATAACATATTTTATATTGGTAAAGCTCAAAACTTAAGAAAGCGTTGGGCAGGCAAAACTCATCATCGTTACAAACAATTTGCTAGGAAAGGATTGGATAAAGTTTATATCTACTATATTGAAGCACCTCTATCAGAATTAGATAATTTAGAGAAAAAATATATTGAGGAAATTAAGCCACTACAAAATGATACTAAAGTTAAAGAATATCTGCCTAAAAAAAGCCCGAAACTTTCTGAGTTGCAGCGACTATTAAAACTAGCAAATACTCCTCTATCCCCATCGGTTAAATTTGAAAATATAAATGGTGTGACAGTTCTTAGGGAAGATTGGGATGTGATTCGTGGGTTTATTGCTGGAATTGATGATACTGAAAATATACCTCTGATTTTTGTTATTTGTCAGCAAAATATGGGTCAGTTATTGTGGAATAGAGTTAATCACAGAACAAAAAAACGTTTTTGCACTTATGATGCAGAAACAAGATGTTTTTTGATTAATTTAAGACAGGTAGTTTTTGTATTTGTAGAATTATTTAGCTATACACTTTCAAAGCATATTTTTAAAGCTACACATCCTTATCTAACAAACTCCAATAATTTTGGAGTCACCGTCAAAAAATTGACAAATATTCCTACTTTAATAGAATCATTGGATTTAGATTTGCCACCTGCTTATACGGAAACACACAAAATTAGAAAGGAGAGAGAAAAAATTAGAATAGATTATCTTTTAATAGTTGGCAATAATCTCAAAATATTGCCTGATAATTTTAAACTAAACGAAAAACTTGTCTGGTAAAAATAAGCGATTGTTATGTGTCATTTTCTTGTTGCAATGCTGTTTCAATTTTTTGTTAATAAACTATATTTGCTGTTATAGCGCTACGCGCAAGGCAACAGCTCCGGAAAGCAACAGCGGTCAGACCCCGCGGGGTGCGCCAGCTCGCTTGCGGAATGCTGACTCCTGTGAGGCAACAGGGAAATACAAAAGGGTTTGCTGCTTCTATTTATGTCAAACACCTTAATGCGTAGCGCTATATTAAGTAAACAACTTGTTTGATGCCAACTTTATATGAGGTTGCATAGAATGATGAAATTCATTAATTTATCTATCTTTATCTACGCCTATCTGCGGTCAATGATGCTTTAAATATTATTCTATGCAGCTTCATTTCAATTTGGTATAAGTTTTCTGTTATTCCTTACATCTATATATTTTCTCTCTCGACATTGTGTTTTCTTATTTGCTTTTGTGTTTTTTTTTAATTTGCTTTCTCGACAACTTATTACTGGTGGGTTACAGCAAATACTAAACATAAATACTAAGTTTCTCTAGTTCTCTCCGCCTTTTTCCTACCGAATACTTTTCATATCGCGCAGCAAAACGAAAACATATCGGCAACAGCTCAAACCAACCCTACATCTACTTCAAATTTCTAATTTATCTAGCAATAATATACTCAATTCTGTCACCCTTCTAAATACATTGTCATTTGTTAAAAATGCCTCACATTCTGCTGCTAATGCTACAGCAATTTGAAAAGCATCGGGTAATTATAAATTATATCTTGCTCTGATTTGAGCTGCTTCTAGTGCGATATTGGCATTATCAATCGGTTCAAATTCAATGTTTTCAGTATTCAGTATTAATTGGATAAATTCTTATTGTATTTGCACTTGTCCTGAATTATAAGGTAGCACTAAACACTCAGCTAAAGTGACTGGTGAAGCAACAGCTATTACCGAACTTTCGAGAATCTGCTCAAACACTTTTCTCACTCTATCTAAGTATCTGGGATTATTTTCAACGTAATAAATCACTGGTGCAGTATCTAGAAATAAGCGATTAACTCCTGATAAAGTTTCCTCAATTTTCACTCTTCTTTCCTGGCTTTTATTTCTTGAATTTCTAACTCTGGAAATTCTCCACGTCTCATGCGTGTGACATATTCTTGAGCATCCATACCACCCAGTAGATTAGGTGCTTTGCCCATAAATTCTGTCACTTTATGACGCGGCTTTGGTGTAATCTCACACATTTTTAATCTACTTGTTAAATAAGATATTAAAGATAATTGCTCTTCTGGCGAAAGGATGTCTACTTTTCTGATGATTTCTGTTAGCTCTTTTGATTTTTTATACATTTGTGGCTTAATCTCAAGTCGAAAAAAAATAATTTACTATTCTATAGTAAGCAATCTGTCAATAGCTATACTTGCTTAAGTATTTATACTTGTTAGAAATTTGTTTTTTTGCAGTTATCCTGATTCGTATTAAACATGGATATTTTGCATCGTATTAACGTAAATAGTAGATTGTAGCCTTATGTAGATAGGATATTTTTATACTTAGACGCAAGTAGGGCAGCATATCAATGTTTATAGTATGATACCAAATTGCTGAAATAACGCAAGTGTGTTGAATTCTTGGTGATAATTTTCGCTCTTTTTAGGGTTAATTTGATTTGAATAAATAATCTTTATAGATAATTTTATTATTTAAACTAATATTTTCGCGAAAAAAGGGGGGAGAAAGTAGTTGACAAGTCTTGCGCTTGAAGGTTATTATTAATATAATGGTAATATATGCAAAAATAAAAAAATGGAAAATATTCCCATTATGAATATAGTACCCCGCAAGAAAACAAAAAGTCAAGCAAAACCCTGAAAAAAAAATCGCGCGGAAAAAAAGTAACAATCAATACAAAGCTTAAGCAAATGTCAAAGCTCTACCCCGAAAATCAGAATTAAATTCACCACGATTAAACACAACTTCTCCCCCAACAATAGTAACAACAGGCCAACCAGTTAAACTCCATCCTTCAAACGGACTCCAACCACATTTTGTCATTAATTCCTCTCTCAAAACAGGGCGATAATTATCCAAATCTACCAATACTAAATCAGCATCAAAACCAGGAGCGATCGCCCCTTTTTTTGGAATACCATAACCTTTAGCAACAGCAGTAGACATCCAATTAGAAACCTGAGCAACAGAACATCTTCCCTGAATAGCTTGAGTCAACATTAAAGGCAAAGAAGTTTCCACCCCAGGCATTCCCGAAGGAGTATTCGGATAACCTTTAGCTTTTTCTTCCAAAGTATGAGGAGCATGATCCGTCGCAATAAAATCAATCACTCCATCCAACAAAGCTTGCCATAAAACATCATTATCACGAGCAGATTTTAAAGGAGGGTTCATCTGAGCTAAAGTACCAATTTTTTCATAAGCACTTGTATTTAATAACAAATGTTGAGGCGTAACTTCAGCAGTTACCCAACTAGGTTTATCCTGACGTAATAATTCAGCTTCATCTCCAGTCGAAGTATGCAAAATATGTAACCTCCGCTCATACTTTCTCGACAATTTCAAAGCCATCTTAGTTGCTAATAAAGCAACCTCATTATCCTGAATTTGTGAATGAGTAGCAGGGTCAGTCATCCCAGCAAACTCTTGTTTTCTTTGATCAATTCGAGCTTGATTTTCTGCATGAACAGCAATTAACCTTTTTCCCCTAGCAAAAATTGGCTCTAACTTTTCCTCAGTATCTACTAATAAAGGTCCGTGCATAGAACCCATAAAAATTTTAATCCCAGGAGTAGGATTAGCAGTTAACAAATCTGGTAAATTTTCTGCCGTTGCGCCTATAAAAAAACCATAATTAACCAAAGATTTTTGGGCTGCCAGTTGTAACTTAGAATTTAATGTTGCTTGGGTTGTTGTTAAAGGGCGAGTATTAGGCATTTCCAGAAAAGAAGTAACGCCTCCTTTGACACAAGCTCGACTAGCAGTAAATAAATCTTCCTTATGTTCTAATCCAGGTTCCCGAAAATGTACCTGGGGATCGATGACTCCAGGTAATAGGGTTAAGCCTTCAGCATCTATTATTTTTTCTGGAGCTTCAGAAGATGAAATTTCCGGGGCAACTTGAACAATTTCTCCACCTTGAGTTTGCACATCACCAACTAAAAATTTTCCATCAGGTAGAAGGATACGGGCGCGACGAATCAATACACAAGACGTAGAGAGCATAATTAAAATAAAGTGTTAAATTTCTATTTGTAGCAGTTATTATATCTGATGAAATATAATATACGATGTTATTCTGTATAATTACAAGTTGTTCCGAAAATAGCTGCATTTGTAACTATCAGCTAAAAAACCAGGAAATTTACTCCTAAATTGTTATTAATGATAATTTATACTCCTGGTTATTCCTAAAATTTCCTTAGTCATCATATCTCAGGGATAGCCTAGGAGTAAAACCCACTAACAAAAGAAGTATTTTAAGATTAATTTTGTGATTAAATACCTATGAATAAAGCGACAAAAGAATCATATCAAAACAACCAAAATCAAGAAAATCCTTGGGTAGAGTCAATTAAAACCATTGGACTTAGTGTTGTTTTAGCCATTGGAATTCGTCAATTTGTTGCTGAAGCTCGTTATATTCCTTCAGGTTCAATGCTCCCAACATTACAAATTAACGATCGCTTAATTATAGATAAGTTGGGTTACAAATTTAAGGAGCCAGAAAGGGGAGATATTGTAGTGTTTAACCCGACAAATGAACTTAAAGAGCAATATAAAGATGCGTTTATTAAGCGGATAGTTGGTGTGCCGGGAGATGAGGTAAAACTACAGGATGGAAAAGTATATTTGAATGGTCAGGTAATAGAAGAAACTTATGTTGCTTCAGATTTGAATCCGGCCGAACACGAGGCAAGAAATATTAATCATCAACAGACTAGAATTGATGTTTGCCCCCCTGAAAAGCGATTTTTGTCTAAGCCTGTGACTGTACCTCCTGATTCGTATTTGGTTATGGGAGATAATCGTAATCATAGTTATGATGGGCGTTGTTGGGGTTTGGTTCCTTTTGAAAATATTATTGGTCGGGCAATATTTCGCTTTTGGCCACTGGATAGTATGGGTGAAATAGATGATTCTCCTATATATGTTTCTGATACCGAATCTGAGACACCAAATCAAAATTGACATCCTCTGCGCCTTAGAACGGACGGAGATTCCTACCGAGCCTTAGCTCTTCGGTGGAGTGAATTTATGGAGGAAGTTGAATTTTCACTCTATTCCCTAGCAGCTCACTCATTTGTTGATATCCTCCCGACCCCGAAACTGCGCTATGGGGTGGGTCTTGTGCCGATATTTAATATCTAGTTATTTCAGTTTAGATTGAGACAAGCATTTCTTGCCGTGAAAGGGTTTCGCTCGAAAAAGTGTTTCATTCTTATTTAAAATGACTATAAAACACGACCGATAATTTTTTTTCTTTGCCAGGGGGTATTAATGGAACGGGATTTCAAAGCTGGTTTTTCTAATGTCCAGGTTTCTTGAGGCGCAAATAGGGTAATTTCTGCCGATCGCTGGGGTAATATCGCTGCTGGAGATAGACCTAAATTTTTGGCAGGGGCGGTACTTAAAATTCTCCATAATTCCAAACCTGACAATTTTCCCGTTTTGACAAGATTCTGCCATAATAAAGGTAATGCTATTTCTAATCCTATGGCTCCTGGGGGTGCTTCAGAAAAGGCGACGGTTTTTTCTTCGTAAGTATAAGCTGTATGGTCAATAGCAATGGCATCCAAAACCCCATCCTTAATACCCTGAATCAAAGCCAAGCGATCGCCAGGGTTTCCCAAAGGAGGCTCTAAGCGTAAATTTGGATCGTAGGGAAGAAACTGGGTATTTAAAGGAGACTTCCCATCAATAGCCTGAGTATCTAACAACAGGTGCATCCAAGTTGTACTTGCAGTAATAGGCAAACCCCGACTTTTAGCAACCCGAATCAACTCCACACTCCGAGCAGTAGAAACCCGCATAATATGAACGGGACTACCAATAGCATCCACCAATTCCAACACAGCAGCCAAAGCAGAAGTTTCGGCCATAGTCGGAATTCCAGGCAAACCCAGGCGAATTGAATCATATCCCTCTCGCATCACTCCCTTAGCAGCCAACTGATAATGACCACAACATAAAGCTATAGGTTTATTGAGAGGTTTGAGATATTCCAAGACTCGCCGTAACAAACCGAGATTTTGTAGAGGCAGACCATCAGCAAACCCCACAACTCCCGTTTTTGCCAACTCTCCCAACTCAGTCATTTGCTGACCTTGTAAACCTTGGGTAATAGCGCCCCAAAAATAAAGGATAGGAGTGGGAGAATAATTTTTTGCCAAATTTTCCAACCTTGCCAAACCAGCGGGATTATCTACTGGTGGAAAAGTATCTGGCAAAATTGCTAATCTGGTAAAACCTCCTGCTGTAGCAGCTTGGATTAAAGATTCGATAGTTTCCCGTTCCTCAAAACCTGGTTCGCCACTATGACTATATAAGTCTACTAAACCAGGACCTAAAATTAATCCCTGACAATTTTGAACTTCTGTTTTAGTGGGGAACTCAGAAACTTGTTCCTCAACTTCTGCAGTTTTACCATCAATAATTAATACATCAGCAACTCGGTCTGTGTTGGAAACTGGGTCTAATATTCGGACTTGTTGAAATAGCTTGCTGTTCATTTGCAGAAAGTATTAGGTCTTAGGTTTTATATCATCATAAAGCCTGGTATTGTCATTACTAGGCGGTGCTCAAATAATTATTTATCTCCAGGAAAACTCATCAACTTAGCCGAAGTAATTTCCATTCCTTGACTATTAGGTTAAAGATTGCCACCAGGAGTTAGTGGAGCTGGTCAATTCAAATAATTACTTTTCCATCCCTCCTTGTAATGACAGTAATTTTTCTACAGCAAGGCGGTGCTCAAATAATTATTTATCTCCAGGAAAACTCATCAACTTAGCCGAAGTAATTTCCATTCCTTGACTATTAGGTTAAAGATTGCCACCGGGGTTAGTGGAGCTGGTCAATTCAAATACAGCAGATTGCAGGTTAATGTGGTATAGTTTCGCCTACTTCCCACACTTCCCACACTTCCCACACTTCCCACACTTCCCACACTCCCCACACTTCCCACACTTCCCACACTCCCCACACTTCCCACACTCCCCACACTTCCCACACTCCCCACACTCCCCACTTCCTAAAATCATAAATATATGTACTTCATCAAGTTGGAAACTGCTGTAATTACTTTTCCATCCCCCCTTGCTATGACAAAGCTTTTTTATGTCGCGGAGCGTTAACCCAGTTGTGCGCCAGTAAAACGCAATGACAAGAGAGAGTCTATTATTATCTTCAACCCTCCTACCTTCTGCCTTTTCCCTACAATGCTCCGGCCACAGTCTTGTCCAAAATACCGCCAGACAAATGAGAAGTAATATTCATCACCTCCAATACAGGTCTTCCATCTGGACCTTGAGGATAATCAATGACGCTGACTGCCCCATTTCCCTGCTTGAAATTCCAGAAATGTTCAGGCTCCAGACCAAATAATTGACAAAGAATAGCCTTATTAATCGCATCATGGGCAACTACAATACCAGTGCCAGAAACTGACCGAATAATTTTTTGCCAAGCAGTCATTGCTCTTTGCCAAACTTGCTGTAAATTTTCTCCCTCTGGCATTTGTACGGTTTCTGGAAACTCCTTCCATTGTTTTAACAAACCAGGAAAACCAGATTCAATTTCTGACTCAAACTTTCCTTCCCAGAGACCGTGACTAATTTCCCATAAACCATCATCCAACTGCAACTCCACATCTGGGTGGTGCTGCAAAATAATCTCCGCCGTTTCCTTGGGGCGTAACATCGAACTAGTCACAGCAAAATCTAGATGTACATCTTTGAGAAACTCGGCAGCTTGGGTAGCTTGAAGCCGACCATTATCGTTAAGGGGTACATCAATTTGTCCCTGAAATTTACCATCTCGGTTCCAGTCAGTCTCACCGTGACGCACCAGTAATAATCTCGGCCCTTGATGTTTATCTCTAGGTGTGGGGAATTTCTGACCTATATGAGTAGTTAGATTCATTGATTCTAACTGAACAGACCCTCCAGATTTCTCTTCCCCAGAAAAAGAGGGATAAGGAGGAGAGAAGTTAAGGATAGTAATGCCACAATTAGACTGTTGGATAGACTGGTAAGAAGATGGATGAATCCCAAGAGCTGTAGCGATGAGACAGCGATTAATACCATTGTGCGCCACAACTAAAATAGTTCGATCGAGATTTTGACTCAAAGTTTCCTGCCAAAATTCTTTGGCTTGGTCAAACAGAGATAATACAGGAAAATGTTTGATTTGCCCCTCTGGTGTGGAGACCTCCATATAAAATTTATCGGGGTGTTGTTGCCATAAACTATAATCTGCTGGAAATTTATCTTTGACTTCTTGGCGCAACATTCCTTCCCACAAAGGTAAATCGACTTCTTTAAGTTTTTCTGTACGTTGTAGTGGAGGGGGAGAATCTAAGCAAGAATGGATAATTTCTGCTGTTTGTTTGGCCCTTTTTAGGGGACTGTTGTAAATGGCATTAAATTTTAGACTTTTGAGGGCTTCACCTACCTGACGGGCAGTATTTATGCCTAGGTCTGTGAGAACTGAGGCATCAAGACGGCCTTGAATTCGGCGTTCGATATTATAGGTACTTTGGCCATGGCGGACAAGGATAACACGGGTACTCATTAATAATTTAGTTTATATAGATTATAGTTTGGTTGGAAAGTCGGGAACAGAATGAATTTTACATCGTTTATGGTACTTGCTTCTGTCGAAAATATCTATGGTTCTAGAATTATCTTTTAATTGTGAATTCTTTTTTCTGTATGTGGTAGATGGAAGCCTAAATAAATAGAGTAAAATTTTTGATGAATTTCTGACAACTGATTTAGGAGTGTTATATCATTTAAGACGGTAGAATTCAGGTTTCAGAAGTGATTTATTTGAAGTCAAGCAGATTTTATGTTTGACTTTAAGATTTAATTTTTTTTAGCTCACAAACTTGAATTATGCTGTATGTAGACTTGAGCAAAGTCAGCACTCTCAGAAAGATATTATTAGGAGATATGAATGACGATTAAAAGATTCATTTTAAGTATTCTGACTATTGTAGCGATCGCTTTTATTGGTTTTTCTTTATTTAGTAGTGTAACTCAGCCACAAATTCAAGGTCGTTTGGAGTTATATCAGACAAATTTATTGTTGCATTCTGGAGAATGGCAACCTGAAGATTTAGAAAGTAATAGTTTTAATCGAGCGCGTAAAACATTAATTGGTAATGATGTTTATCAGGCAGGGTTATTACAATATCAAGATGCTCGTCAGTCGGCTGAGAACCAATTGGAAAAACAAAATCAAGATTTAGGAAATTTGCCGATAAAAGAGGGAATTGAAGCAGAGACAAAACAGTTAGATTTGACGGTAGGACAGTTAACAAGTCTAATTAATCAGCTTGATATTAATATTGGTATTTTACAAGCGCAAAAAGAAAAAACAGATAAAGCTATTCAATCTTGGCAAAATGTAATTCAGCCAAAAGGTGAAAAAAAATCTTTAGGAGAAACGGCAAATATTTTAGTAGGAATTTGGAGCGAACCTGCGCAAATTTTACCTAATTCTGAAGCTTTAATCCAAAAAAACTTAGATGGTTGGTTTCGTTATCGTGCCTTGAAGCAATTATATAAATTACAGGAAAGACAAGAAGCTTTAACTCAACTAAAAGCTGAAGAGCAAGAAATAGCTGAAGAAGCTGTATTAAAGTTAGCTATTATTGCTGGTGTGCCGGGAATGGGATTGTTATTAGGAGTGGGATTACTAATATTTTTAGGGGTGCAGTGGTTAATTTCTGGTAAAGAATCTTTATTGTTCAAAAATTCAGATTTGTCTTGGGAGGTAACTTGGGATGGTGAAACAATTTTACAAGTATTTGTAGTGGGTTTTTTCTTGGTCGGACAAATTATGATTCCTTTGGGATTAGAGATTTTTAAAAATTTCACAAATTGGCAACCTACAACTATGGGAGTAAGGGTACAAGCTGGATATATTTTGGGGAGTTATATGTTGTTTGCTAGTGGTGGTTTATTGGTGCTTTATTTTTCGTTAAGGTCATTTTTTCCTTTACCAGAAGATTGGTTTAAATTTGATTTACGGGGTGGTTGGATTTTGTGGGGTTTAGGTGGTTATTTTGTAGCTTTGCCAATGGTAATTTTGGTATCTTTGATTAATCAACAATTATGGCAAGGTCAAGGTGGTAGTAATCCGATTTTACCTATTGCTTTGAAAGGGCAAGATGGTTTGGCTTTAGCTTTATTTTATGTGACGGCTTCTATTGCTGCGCCAGTGTTTGAGGAGATTATGTTTCGCGGATTTTTGTTGCCTTCTTTGACGAAATATATGCCTATTTGGGGAGCAATTTTGGCAAGTGGTTTTTTGTTTGCTGCGGCTCATTTGAATATTTCTGAAGTGTTACCTTTGGCAGTTTTGGGAATAATTTTAGGGGTGGTTTATACGAGGTCTCGCAATCTTTTATCTTCTATGTTGTTACATAGTTTATGGAATAGTGGTACTTTGTTGAGTTTGTATATTTTAGGAAGTGGGGCGAGTTAATTTGTAATGTTAGTTTGGTAGACATCAAATCAATTAATCTGAGCCTGCTTGATATATAGTATTTCTCAAATACATAAGGTAATAAATTTTGGATAATCGGGAGTAGAGAATAGGAAAAAAATACAGCATATCATTAATATTAGAATCGCTATAGCAATCCTATTTTAGTCGTAAATTTTTGTTGGTAGTAACTGGTAGGTAGAAGAAAAAAATAAATACATCTAAAAATTGTTCACAACTTATTTAGAAGTGTTATAGCTATATTTCATTCTGTAAATAATCAAAGGAGTATAAAATGGTACATCTTGGTTTAGGCTTAGCGGGTTTACTTGGGTTATTAAATATCTTACCAGCCTTATTAATTTTGAATGAATCCCGAAAAAAATCATCATCTAAAGAAGCTTTTGATATTATTCAATGGATTTTTGTTCCTATGGCAATGCTATTGTGTGGAGGAATTTTGCTGTTTCAGGGATGGAGGCTCGACCCCATATTATCTTT
>JBARXI010000502.1:0-15967 GCA_049647275.1 Microcoleaceae cyanobacterium | reverse complement strand
GTGTTAGGTGTTAGGTGTTAGGTGTTAGGTGTTAGGTTTTGGGTGTTAGGTTTTGGGTTTTGGGTGTTAGGTTTTGGGTTTTGGGTTTTGGGTTTTGGGTGTTAGGTTTTGGGTTTTGGGTGTTAGGTTTTGGGTTTTGGGTGTTAGGTTTTGGGTGTTAGGTTTTGGGTTTTGGGTTTTGGGTTTTGGGTTTTGGGTTTTGGGTTTTGGGTTTTGGGTTTTGGGTTTTGGGTTTTGGGTGTTAGGTGTTAGGTTTTGGGTGTTAGGTGTTAGGTGTTAGGTGTTAGGTGTTGGGTTTTGGGTTTTGGGTTTTGGGTTTTGGGTTATCCAGAAAATACCCTCACAAATCAATGGTTAATTCAGATCATATTTACATAATTAGGTGTTAGTAGGGTGTGTTGCAACGCACCTTACACGCTTCAATATAAAACAGATTATTTTGCAACTACCCCAGCCAGAAAATATCCTCACAAATCAATGGTTAATTCAGATCATATTCAGATAATTAGTTATAACTCTACCAGTAGTTGCAACGCACCTTACACGCTTCAATATAAAACAGATTATTTTGCAAGTACCCCAGCCAGAAAATTTTCTCACAAATCAATGGTTAATTCAGATCATATTTACATAATTAGGTGTTAGTAGGGTGTTTGGCAACGCACCTTACACGCTTCAGTATAAAACAGATTATTTGGGAAGTACCCCAGCCAGAAAATACCCTCACAAATCAATGGTTAATTCAGATCATATTTACATAATTAGGTGTTAGTAGGGTAGGTTGCAACGCACCTTAAACCTAGTATAAAACAGATAACAGATAATTTGGCAACTACCCCAGCCAGAAAATTCCCTCACAAATAAATGGTTAATTAATATCATATTTACATAATTAGGTGTTATATCATGTCCGTTTAATTAGTGATAAAAAACCTTCTGCCTTCCCACCTTACTCTTTCCCTTCTGCCTTCTGCCTTCCTGATGCAGATATTATAATTATTCAACCGAAAATAATATAAATCAATTCTCCCACACTTCCTCACTCCCCTACTCCTTCGGAGGCACTGGATCATAACCACCTGGATGAAATGGATGACAGCGCAAAATGCGCATTACTGCCATGCCACTACCTCGAAAAATGCCAAATCTTTCTATTGCTTCCATAGCATATTCCGAACAAGTTGGTTGAAAGCGACAAGATGGCGGTAACATGGGTGAAATTAAAATTTTGTAGCCTTTAATTAATCCAATTAGTAATACTTTCATCTTTTTTCTGTTGCTGATAAACTAAAAGCGAGTTTTCTTAGTTGTATGACTTTTGACTTTTTATTTAAACTGCTATTATTTCTTTATTTGTTAAACACATGGCAATTCCTTTTTCATAATAAGCTGCCGCATTTATAAATATCGGCCAGACTGGAGTTTCTTCTTGATAATAAATTATCTCGCCATCAAAAGTCAAAAACATTGGCTCACCCTGATTTAATTGTTCATAATCTCTACCCTGCAATGCAGGATGAATCATCGCTGTTATTTCTCCAGCTTCTGTCTTGGGATAATCAACAACTTTTAGATGTTTATAAACTGTCAATAAACTATTCATTTGATGTAGATTACCTTCATTTAAGATTTCGATAAAATCCAAACTAGTCTGAACGAATGATTCAGTTTTTTGAAATAAATCTGCTTTGAGAGTACCTGGAGCAATAGGCCCAATTTCAATACCAAAACCTAGTTCGCAGATGGAATGTACAAACGAATTTTCTTTTCCTAGCTCGGTCCAACTATAAACCTTGACATCTGGCTCAATTGAAGCTAAATAAGCAGCCATTTTCAGATTAAAAGGATGATTATCTACTAAAATTATTGTTAGTCCCATATTGGCTGTGGTACTGTGCAAATCTAAAATAAAATCAAATGTAGGATTGCCTTTTGGTCCAAGCATTTGATTAATAAATTTTGCTCTTGTTTTTTCGTAGCTACCAGTTGTGGCATTTTTGAGGTTTTCCACTAAAAAGCAACGGTTTAAGTCCGTATCAATATATCTTACGTTCGATTCAAATGCTTGAGGATTTCCTAATAATGTTTGAGTTTCAAAGTTTTTTCTGCTAATCAGAACGGGATTTTTTTCAAATTTTTTCACCAGGTATACACCTATCAATTCATTGCCGTGAATGCCACCGACAATTGCTACTTTGTTGATTTTTTCCATCAGATAAATCCCGAAATTGCAGATAAATATTATATCACATTTTTGATTTTTAAATCATCTACTGGAATCTCGGCAAAAAGCGATGATTATTCTCTACTTAATTCGGGATTTTCTGGCAGTAATTCTGATGCTTCAGGTATGGTAATATCTTGATTTTTATAAAAAGTTTCTAAACTGGAGCGATCGCCTACATAACGCCAATGCCAAGGTTCATAACTAATTCCTTTTTCTGCATCAGTAGGTATCATTTCAAAGCTATAATAAGCAGCATAATTTTGCAGCCACCGAAACGCTGATGTATTTTTAAACTCTAAATTTTGATGAGTTTCTGGTGCATTTCTATCCCCAATATCCACAGCATAACCTGTGATATATTCTCCATAACTTATCGGTAAAATTTTATCGGTATAATTAGGGGAAATACTATTAGTTTCATCTATCAAAGTTTCCAAATCAGATTTAGACTTAAATCCTCTTAAGGGTACTAAATTAATACCATCATTTCTAGCTGCATAAAGCATTGCCTGAAATTTTTCCGCTGCAGTAATTTTCAATTTAATATCACTATCAGCACTAATATATGCCAACTCCATTTCTGAAGCTTCTGAATAAGGTAACTCAGATAAGGGATTTTCTTCTACTTCAGTTGTAGCAGTTTCAGTAGTAGTATTAGCCATCTCGGCAGTATCAGTTTCCGTTCGATTGGAGGAAGCATTAACCTGGTTAAGATTAGACTGAAATTGTAGCCCCAGAGTAACTGCTCCAATCAGAGCAACTATTCCTACCCAACTCCAAATCCATTTTTTATTCTGAGACTGAGTAGGGATAACTTCTTCCTTTTGCACGTCTCGTAATGCTTCAGGAATCTCATCTACAAAAGTTTCTTGGACTAATGATAAATTTTCTGACACACTCTCGTTATTCAAAGCTCAACTCCTAGTGTTGAATGTCAAAGTCGTTTTTTACTTTACAAGAAATCTAGCTTGACGAGAAGTTTCAGTACAATTTTTTTTTTCAACTTCTTGAAGAGGTGCGGGGGGCAAAGGCCATAGTATTTCTGTCACTGCTGTTGGGCCTAATTTTCCTAGCACACTTTTATCCCTTATAACGCTTTTCATTCATATAGACCACAATGATCGGGCTTGTCACTACTCAAATTTTACGCATACTTACTGCTGTTTCTGTCGTCAACATGAGTGAAAACCGCTATAAATTCCTTTGAAGCAATAACTAATATTATTGTTTTTTCTAGCATAATTTGCTCCTTTGATAAATAAAAACAATAGGAATTAATGAATCATTAAATAATTAATAATTAAGGTTTAATCTCAAGTTTGGATAATTAGCGATAAAAAATATTTTTCCTTTCTATTTGCTCTTTCTATTCTGCCTTCTGACCACCACAATATAACTATTCAATCTGACATGAGATAAAGCTTTTTCGTTCAGGGAGAAAAAGAAAAAAATTTCCTTTTAGTCAATCCTCTTATTTTTAAAGAGAAGTGATTGTTAATTGTTAATTATTGAATTTAGGTGTAGGGTGGGTTAGGCACCAATACTTATCCTAATTCACCAAACTCTTAACTGTCTGCCGTAACCCACCAAGATTAAGCACGGCTTGCTGTCTTAATCTTTGCTTGTGCATTCACTCTCTGATTGTTAATTGTTAATTATTAATGATTGAATTTGGCTAATTCCTATTCATTGGATACAGTTAAAACGACTTCATAGAGATGATGTTCATTTTCAGCAATACCTGACCAATAGGAAGAATATTTGCCAAATCCTGGTTGTTTTTTCAAGTTTTCAATAGCTTCAGAGTTGCTCCATTGTCCATAATTAATAACCCGAGTACCATCAAGACTACGATGAAAATTTGCTGAAATTAATCCGGGTAAATTCATTGCTTTTTGAACATTTTCTTTTGCTAATTCTAGCATCCTGGGTTGATTTTCAGGCAGCATTCTAAATTCAGCAAAATGAGTTATGTATTGCCCTTGTATAATTTTGGGAATATCTTCTTTTGACTCAGAAATAACTAGTTCATAAATATGACTATCTGAAGGATTAAATTCTCTCGATTTTGCTGCTTTTGCCTGTAATTCGGTGTTATGAATAAAGTTTTCGTAGTCTGTTTGACTCTGCCACTGAGCATAATTGGCAACTTTTACACCGTCGATGCTTTTATGAATATTGGCAGAAACAAAACCTGGTTGCTGCTTGACTGTCTCTAAAAACTCAGCGATCGAATTTATCAATTCTTGCTGTCTATCTGGTTGAACTGTAAAAATAATTATTACTGTAATAACTTCATTATTGGTTGCAATTATTGCCATTGATTTGTATCTCCTCAATTATTAACTTTTTCGCGAAACAAAGTTATTTTATCCGACTCGTTAAACTGAAATATAAGACACTATTTATTTGTGATTTATTTGTGTAATTATCCCTTATATAGCGCTATGCGCAAGTCAGAAGTCAGAAGTAATCCCTAACTAAGTTTTTCGGTGCAAAAATGCTCTTTGCGGAGCATTTATAAATGTCCGCGCCCTATTTGCGTAGTGCTTTATCATGTCACCTTAATTACCTCTGGGAAAAATTTTGTACTTATATTCCCGCTCGTTCCCCCCTGATAAAGGGGAGTTAGGGGCAGGGCTATTTCATTCTAAACTGTGCCATATTATGTATTTACGAAAATAGGTTATTTCGAGCTTTAGACAATTTATCTTTCCCTATCTGAAAGTAAGTAAATTCATTGCTAATATCTAGAATGAAATGACCCTGGGTTAGGGGGGATTGAAGTTTATTCTGGTTGTTTAATGCGACTTGATATTAGTTACATTTTTTGATTTTCCCGAAGAGTCTATAAAAACCAACTGTTTTCCAGCATGAAATAGATATTCGTGATGAAAAAAGCAAATATTTTATTCTTCTTTCGAGTTGTGATGATTTGGCGATCGCTTTTATCCAACAAGCGATCGCCGTCTAATAATTTTGTTAATTATCTAATTGTGAATAACGATGATTATCAATTTTGTCAAATATGCCATTATAAAGAAAGTTTTTGACCATATCTGCTTTCAAGAAATCGTGAGGAAAACCGAGTTCAATTTGACTTACTTTATCGAGTTGCTGAATTTGATCTGTTGATAATTCCACATCTACACACTGAAGATTATCTTCAATATGAGAAACTTTTCTTGCTCCAATTATCGGAATTACAGCCTTATTTAATAACCAACTTAAAGCAACTTGTGACGAACTCTTTCCTATTTCTTCTGCAACCTTATCTACTTCTTTTGCAATACTCAGATTACGATCGCTCCGATCCATCGAATCTTTCATCATCTCATTATCTAACCGCCCGTCTTCGACCGTTGCATTAGCTTTAGTATATTTGCCAGTCAACCAACCACCAGCTAGAGGCGACCACGCAGTTACTCCAATATCCAAAGTACGAGCCATTGGCAAAAGTTCTCTTTCTGGAGTACGCTGAATCAGACTATATTCTATTTGCAAACCAATAAACTGCGTCCATCCCCGTAATTCAGCCAAGGTATTGCATTGAGAAACAACCCAAGCAGGAGCATCAGAAATACCAATATATAATACTTTTCCGGCTCTAACTAAATCGTCAAAAGCTCGCATTACTTCCTCAGCAGGAGTCATAAAATCCCAAGCGTGTAACCAGAAAACATCGATATAGTCAGTATTAAGACGTTTGAGACTAGCCTCTACTGACTGCACCATATTTTTGCGTTGGTTTCCGCCACCATTAGGATTATTATCCGCTAAACCGTTAGTATATTTAGTGGCTAAAACAACAGCCTCTCTTTCCGAGGCAATAAACTCAGCGAGAAATTTCTCACTTGTACCGTTAGTGTAAATATTAGCAGTATCGATAAAATTACCGCCAGCTTCACGGAAGACTTGGTAAATTTTCTGACTTTCTTCTTGAGACGAACCCCAACCCCAGTCTTCGCCAAAGGTCATTGTACCTAAACAGAGTTCGGATACTCTCAGTCCGCTTTTTCCAAGTAACTTGTATTGCATTTTGTTATGTACTCCTAAATAATTAACTGACTGAAATTAGTGAATGATAATTTATAGTGCAACAAAGCAGAAGGGAAGAAAACTTGTAATCTGCTTTTTAAGCTTTTTTAAATGGTTAGTTATTTCCGCCATCCTGCATTAGTTATATCATGTCCGGATAATTAATTATAATTCCTGATTAAATTCATTAACGTATTCAGGAATCATACCCCTATTTTTCTTTGGCAGTTATCCAAGCACCAGTTACTACTACTGCTAGTAATTTAGTTCCTTGTGGATAATTTTCGGGGAGGTAGAGATTTCCTGCTAAGGTTTGATTATTGCTCTGGAAAGTGACATTTTTCATTTGTGCAGCCTCGGATATAGATACTAAAGATAACTGTAATAGCAGCAGTTAAAAGTAGTTTTTTCATAATTTTTGCTCCTTGTTTTCTTGGATTTGAATCTTATTTGTTCAAGATAAGGCAGCAGAAAATTTATCTCTTGAAAGCTTTTGCTTAATTTGTTGAAGATTCTTGCTATTTGTGTATTCACCAATATTAATACTTTGATAATATCCATCATTTCACCTCAGAGAATTGCACATGAAATGAAATATTGTATAATGCTACAATCAATCTAGCTATTATGGTAATTGTTTATCTTTAACTCTTTTATTTAATGAATGGCAATAAATCATAATCTTGATAGATTTCTAATAAATATAAATATCGTAAGGATTTATCGTTATGTCTTTACTAAAAATACTAGAAACAGAACGATTAGTATTACGTCCGCTTTCTCCTGGTGATGCTACTTCAATTCAAAAAAATGCTAGCAATTACAAAATAGCGGATACAACAATATCTATTCCTCATCCTTATCCCGATGGTGAAGCAGAACGATATATCTCAAAGCAGATAGCCCAACAAAAAATAGGTCGTTCTGTTACATTTGCGATTGAGTCTAAACTAGAAGCCTATTTTATTGGCATTGTCGAATTTAGGGATATAGATAGAGAGCATTTTCTAGCTGAATTAAGTTTTTGGCTAGTAGTTACAGCCGCTTACTCCTCGAACATCACAACTTATTAAACCCCTCTCCTCATCTCCTAGATATATTCCCCAGCGTTGTACTGCAAAATATTGGCTGAGATTATCCATCAACTTAAGTCTTAATTCTGCTTCGGTGGATGCAGTTGACATTTTTTGGAATAGGGAGTGCAAAGTCATAATCGTATTTTAAAAATATACCCACTTGCGTACTATTCAAATAAAAATCTTTCCCTTACGATTATTTCAGATATAACTTTTTCTGGCAATACTTGATGATGACAAAAGAATTTAATATTGGTTTTTTAGTTTATCCAGATGTGTTTCAATTAGATGTAATGGGAGCTGATCAAGTCTTGGCTTTTCCACCTAATAAAAAAATACATTTACTGTGGAAAACCTTAACTCCTATTGTGAGTAATGAAGGATTATTAATTACACCAAAAATAACACTAGATAATTGTCCGACATTGGATATTATTTGTGTTCCTGGTGGTGGAATGGGGCAAATTGAAGTGATGAAAGATGCGGAAATTATCAACTTTTTACAACAAAAAAGCATTACCACCAAATATATTACTAGCGTCTGTACTGGTTCATTAATTCTAGCAGCAGCTGATTGACAGATTTTATGATTCAGCATTATGTATTTCCCGTCCTAAAGCCAAAGTTAACTTTGCACAGAGGACTGTAATCCAACCTATCCAAATCATTTCATCAATCTTGCCAGACAACAGTAGACCACTTGGTTCTACAGAAGCCCAGATATATTGATCGTCCTCTTCAGTTCCAAACCAGTAAGGACCGTCATGATTATCAATCCACCCATCCATTTGCTTATAAACAATACTAACTTTTTCCCAATCAGAATCGGAAAGGTCATAAGGTAGATTTAGGGTTATTGTTTGTTTCACATTCACGGGCTTTGTGGGTTGATTTATGTAGTTGTATAAAATACAAGGCTCAAATCTAATCTGGACAATAGTTTGGGTTAGATATGACCCGAAAATGTAAGAATAGTGGTTACAAGAAATTTAAAATATGATAACTAATCAACTGAACAGAATATCAATATTAGCTATTAGCTAGGTTAAAACCCGGATACTTTTTTGACTAAATCTCCTGGGAATAAATCTGAAAAGTTTCTTGATTAGCTTCCCTTATTTATTTCTTTATGCCACAACTAACTATTAGCAAAACCGTCTTATTTAACAGGTATAATTTTCACATTTAAACCATTATTTTTGAGCTTTCTTAATAGTTGCTCTGCCTCCAAAAGACTGCGAAAAGCACCTGCTTGCATCACAGATTTACCATTTATCTTAGTCATAAAAGCATCTGGCACTAGCGCTCGCAACCGAGACTGCTGAGAAGAATTGATGGTATTCACCACTACCCGAAAACGTAAACCTAAAGCAGCAGCTCGGTCTTGAGAATTAGACCGTAAAGAAAGCCTTGGCACAGAATTTCGATTTCTGCCGATACCGGGAGGTACATAACCCCCACTTCCCAGAGGAATATTTTGTCGAGGTACAGGCAATAAACCAGCAGAATCAACTGGAGTGGTGTTTTCCAAACTTGGGGTAGTGTTTCTTGGAGGTAAATTACGCAAACGATCCCAAATTCCCCGCCTTGACTCAGGAGAGGATACGGGAATTTCAATTGCTCGTCTATTTTGATAGTTAGGATTAGTTTGTAGCAAACTTTGTAAATTTCCCTGACGAGTAGTTGCCTGTCGATATGAATTTCCCCTAGATTCTGCCTGAGTATCTGGAGGCGGCACCGGAATTATTACCATTTCTGTAGCTGAGGAATTTTCCGAGATAGTTTGGGAGCGAATGCTACTAGATATGATTCGACTTTCTGGTTTTTCTTGTGATGGTGAAAAGTTTGATTGATTTGACTCTGCCTGACTTTTCTGTCTTGTCGATGCAGTTTTTGCCTGCTCCTCCTCTTGCTCCGACTCCCTCTGTGCTGAATTTACAGCAGCAGAATTAGAATCAGTCTGAAGATTTGCAATAGGGGGTATGGGTGGTGGGGGTTCGATTTTTCCCGCGGTGTCAATACTACCATAATTGCGCTCGCTTCCTAAAACATTTCCATAAGCAGGAATAATTTTATCTTTAACCACGCTATAAATATCATACCGACCATTATTGCGGATAGTATTACGACCGGGTTGTTGAGAGTTTCCCAAATCTGGCAATGACTGAGCGATCGCTACTACTCCATCTTGTCTATTACTCTCAATATAATTCCCCCGCAAAATCGGCCTTGCATTTCCTTTAATTACAATTCCATTGTTATTTTCAATCAGACGATTTCCGATTATTTTCGGCGCAGCATTATCAGATATTTTAATTCCCACGCCAGTATTTTGAAACAAATTATCTCTAATTTCTGGCTGAGAATTATCATAAATTGTCACGCCACCTACGCCATTTTCAGAAAAGTCATTCTCCTGAATAATTGCCACATTACTACCCACTACAGAAATCCCATTTATAGCATTTCTAGTAAAAGTATTTTGAGTAATCACACAACCATTGGATTCTATCCATAAACCATAACCTTGAAGATTAGGATTTGTGACTGTTACACCAGTTAACTTCGAGCCATCATTGGCTACAATTGTAATATTTTTACGATTCAAACTAGGACTCTCAAAAACACCTCCCCCTTCAATAAAAATATTTTTTCCTCGGTTAAAAGAGTTACCTTTTATTCGAATTTTTGGTGGCAAAATCAAAGGGAAAACTTCACCTGTTTGTCTGCTGTAAGTTCCTGGTGCAAGTAAAATTACTGTGTTAGGTATAGCTATTTTCAAAGCATAAGTAATAGTTTTCAAAGGAGAATTTTTAGTACCATCTCCTGAGTCATTACCAACTGATGAACTAACATAAAGCACATTCATCTGAGCAATATTTTGAGTTGTCGGGGATTGGGCCACTTGTTGCACTAATGGTACTGCCAAACTTGTAGAAGTAAATAGCCCTAGTAGTGCTGTAGCTAAAAGAGGCGATAAACAGTTGATTTGGCGCAGCAAATGTCTGTGATTATTCCCCTGCGAAGAAATGACAGCTATTAAAGTCATGGCTTTTCTCCTAGGAAATTGTGATATATCAAGTAATTATTATAGTTTTTTCAAGTATCTCTCATTATGGTGTGTTTTGAACATACATTTTAATTTTTGTAAAGAGGGGGTAGATATGCAGGATTAGGGACAAGTGTTGCTACGTCAAGAGAAACAAGTTTTTACGGGGATAAATGGAACCTTGCAATAACCCAAAATTATTCGCCATCTAAATTTACCTTACCCTTAAGAAACTCTACTATGTCCGGATTATTTATACTATTAAGTGGAGTTTCACCATAGTTATTTTTAGTATTAACATTTGCTCCATTAGCAATTAATAATGAAGCTACTTTTTGATTATTTACTTGATGTAGAGGTGTCTCACCATGATAATTTTCAGCATTAACATCGGCTCCATTTGCAATTAAAATGTCAGTGACATCTTGATTATCTCTAGCATAATGTAGAGGTGTATCACCATAGTTATCTTTAGCATTAACATCTGCTCCTTTAGCAATCAATATTTCTACTAATTTCGTTAACTTAGCGTGATGTAATGGAGTGCCTCCATCAGAGTCTTTAGTATTAACTTTTATCGCTTTTAGCTCGGCTCCCTGAGCAAATAGTAGTTTTGCCACTGATTCAGATGTTGTAAAAACAGGAGTAAATCCCCATTTATCTTCAGCATTAATATCAGCATTATTAGCAATTAAGAGTTTAGCAACTTCCTGATTATTAGTTTTATGTAGTGGGGTATTGCCTTCTTTATCTGTCGCGTTAACATCAGCACCATTGGTAATTAATATTGCAGCCACTTGCTGATTATCTAGAGCATAATGTAGAGGCGTACTACCATCTTCATCTGGAATATTTACATTTGCTCCATTAGTGATAAGTAATTCAATTAAACTTTGATTGCCTAGTGCTACGGCCTCATGTAGTAAAGTATATTTGCCACGATTAGAACTAACATTTTTCTCACTAAACTTGCCACCATTAGTAATTATTAATTTTGCCATTTCTTGACTTCGCACATAATCTAATGGAGTTTGATTATTTTTATCTTTGGCATTGATATTTGCTCCCCGGTCAATCAATAACTTTGCTACTGAATGACTATCATTGACAACCAGATAATGTAGAGGAGTTTGACCGACTTTGTCTTGAGCATTTATCTCAGAACCATGAGCAATTAACATTTGAGCTACTGCTTCTTCCCACACATAATGTAGAGGTGTAATACCCTGATTATTTTTAATATTAATATCTGCATCCTTGTTAATCAATAAAGCTGTTATTTCTTGACTTTTACCTGCATAATGTAATGGTGCATTACCATTTTTATTTTTAATATTAACATCGGCTCCATTCGCAATTAGTAAATCTACTACTTCAGATTCATTATCTTGAATTGCATTATGTAGTTGTGTATTACCTTGTGCATCTTTAGCATTAATACCTTCAGTGAAAATAACAAACAATTCTTTCACTTTTAATATGACTCTGTTTCCTTTGTTAATCAGAAAATTCTCATGAAAATAATTGAGTGTAATCCCAAATAACAATACAGCAATACCAGCACCTAATAATACTTTTTTCTGTTTAAATAAAATCAATTTAATATTCTTTCCGTGAATTGATTTTGGCATATTTTTTTTCCTGAGTTAATAGTTAATTGTTGATTTAATAAATATGAATCAATTTTGACAGATTTTGATACCAATTATTAATCATAATATCCCAGAATAGTCTTGTGTTTTATACTGCAAACGACTGAGAAGTTAATTTTTGATATTAAGGCTTATTCAGACTTAGTCAAGGGTTTTTATCCGTTGTAAAAAAGTTCAATTTTAACCAGTTTAGAGGATATTTTTTCTATCTAATACAATGAGAGTTAGTTGCTATACTTCATTAATACCCAGAAACACTATATTTTCAAATAAAAGCATAATATAGCAATCCTAAATCATTTTTCATCAATCACAATATAGATAAAAAATCTGAAACTATGTTGCCTTCCGGAGCTGTTGCCTTTTCCTTTCTGTGAGATATTTTTACACAACCACGCCGAGGACTGCTATATCATCTATTAGAAAACAAAAAAACTGCTATTAAGCAATTTTATACTGCGCTATTTTGATTTATAGTGGTTCTCATCCTTGATGAGATACAGTATTTTTCCTATTCCCTATTCCTTACTCCCTACTCCCTAAAATCCAAAACTTTTGTACCTCATTTATTTGAGAAGTGCTATAGCAATCCTAAATGATTTGTGCAAAATTTAGATGTATTTATTTTGTCTTCTACCTACCACCTAATACCTAATACCTAACACCTACCACCTACCATCACCAAAAATTTATAACTGAAATAGGATTGCTATATATACACCATAATTAATACTATTGTGAAAAATCAATAGTATGCTTAATGAATATTTCAATTATTAAATAGTAGGAAAGGGTAATTCATATTTGCGGAGCATTTCGTAGGAAAGGAAATTACCCTAAGTTTTCTTGATTTTTGAAATGTCACAAGTAGGTTTAGTTATCATGTTCTAGTGTTTTTTTACCGAATAATTAAGGTTTAAAGCCTCTACGCATTAAGGAGAAAAAAGATTTTTTTTTAGTCTATCTTATCCATTCTCAGGATAGGTAATTATTAATTATTAACTATTAATTATTTAACTAACCCCAGACGTAAGACTCTAAGATATGTAGGGGCGAATCACCCTTCGTCCTTTGAAAATTTAGAAATATTTTTTGAGGCAAACTAAGGATTTTCACAAGACAAGGAAAAATCGCAAGTGTAACACCAAATTCAAAAAAGGCAGTCACATATTAATCCATGTTTTCTGCCTATATTCTAAATTTTATGGTTCTTTTATTAAATTGGTAGCACTACGCATTAAGGTATTTGACATTCCTCTGTTGCCTTTGAACTTAGACTTATTGTCCTAACTAAAAAACGTACTGCTATATAACCTGTAAATTAGGATAAATAAGAACAGTGAAAATTATACTGTTTTTATATAAAATAATATAACTATTTTTTTGACTCTTTTGGCGATCTATGATGGGAAATTAGGAATATCAGCCAACACGACTACTTAGCCTCTTAGGTTCAAAATTTTGCTATTCCTATAGCGCTCCCACCAACAATTAATTTACCCAAAAAAAATGGTTGAGAGCAAGTAGATTCACATAATAAAAGCAAAAAAAAGAATTATTTCGAGACACAAAGTGCGTTTCGCTACGCGACATCAAGAGTGCGTTGCCGAGTAATAGCAAAATTAGCCTCATTAATTAACAACTAGACCGCCTGGTCTATCTCGCGGCGCTACGCGATTTATTTATGGGGTTTGCGAACTTCGGTCTTCCTTCTTAAACAAAGCACCCATCTAAATGGCCTATATCCAAACTTGGTATGACAGCTCAAACTTCTTAGAAATTAGCTTGACAACAGTTAACTTCAATATTGCAGCCAGTATTATACTATAAAACGATCTATATTAATGGCAGAATTTGTCATAATCTGCTCCGAAAATATTTGAGGGTGCAAAGTTATAGTTATCTTGACAAAGTAAAATAAAAATCTATTGGATAATTATTATGGGCGATAAATATAATTGGGATAAAAACGTGCAGCCTGCCGTTCGCCGAATTCTAGATGCCAACTTAGACCGGGCAAGGGAAGGTTTGAGAATTATAGAAGAATGGTGTCGCTTTGGCCTCAATAGTGTAAATTTGGCCAATGAATGTAAACAACTACGTCAAGAATTAGCCAGTTGGCATGGTACAGAATTAAGGATGTCCCGAAATACCCCTGGAGACCCCGGTACAGAATTAACTCATCCCCAGGAAGAACATCGAGCAGACGTTCAACAACTGCTACAAGCTAACTTCTGTCGCCTAGAAGAAGCACTGCGAGTTCTCGAAGAATACGGAAAAATCTATAACCCACACATGGGATCGGCTTGTAAACAAATACGTTATAGAGTTTATACCATAGAAAGTGGGCTGCTAGCTTACCAAAGAAATCAGCAGTTGCAAGACTCCTACCTCTATTTAGTTACCTCACCAAGCGAAAAACTAACTGAGATAGTAGAAGCAGCTCTTCAGGGAGGGCTAACATTAGTCCAATACCGAAACAAAACAGCAGACGACATGACCAGGTTGACAGAAGCCCAAAAACTTTCTCAAATTTGCCATCGCTACGGCGCTCTATTTATAGTTAATGACCGAGTAGACCTAGCGATCGCCGTCGATGCAGACGGAGTTCATTTAGGCCAAGAGGACATACCCGTTACTCTTGCCAAACAACTGCTTGGCCCCCAAAAATTAGTTGGTCGTTCCACCACAAACCAAGAAGAAATGGGGCGAGCAATTCAAGAAGGAGCAGATTACATCGGAGTAGGGCCAGTTTATGAAACCCCGACTAAACCAGGTAAAGTTGCAGCCGGTCTAGAATATATTGGTTATGCTACTAAAAATTGCCCCATTCCTTGGTTTGCCATTGGCGGAATTGATATGCAAAACTGCGATGAAGTTTTATCTTCTGGTGTAGAGCGTGTGTCTGTAGTCAGGGCTATTATGCAAGCAGAGCAACCAACGTTAGTAACTCAATATTTTCTTTCCCAACTGAATCGCTATCAAACTCTACGCTCTCATAATGTATTACCTGAAAAAACATAGATTTGAGGGATGGAAAATGTCAAACCGAATTACACTCAAAGTTAATGGAGAAACTCGTACCTGTATACCGCAAACAATTTTACCCAATTTTCTCGAACAGTTGGGGCTAAATCCACGTTTGGTGGCTGTAGAATATAACGGCGAAATCCTCCATCGGCAATTTTGGGAGACAACCGAAATCCAAGAAGGGGACAATTTAGAAATAGTCACCATTGTGGGAGGAGGTTAGCTATAAGTTGTCTTGCAGTACAAGTAAAGTAATGCCTCTGGAGAAAAAAACTTTTGGTTGGATGCGAAACTCACAGAGGTAAGCCGACTTAACGAAAGAGGAAAGTTTCACGGTGAGCTTGGGAATCTTTCCTGCTTCAGCTAGATATAGGATGTCAGGTTGATGTGTCAGTTTACTTTGGGAGTTGCCTACTTGTTCGCGGTTTATATAAAATTGGGCTATACAGTTACCCTCAAAACTACACTTCTATAATGCAAACTTTCCATGGAACACCCCTAGATGATTCTCACTATTTCCCTCTTCGCTCTCTCCTAACTCCTATAAGGGTAAACGGCCGTTTTCCACTACCCCTACTCGCTGACTCCTCAATCATACAATAACTAATTGCCGGGATTTGATCTTAGAGGTTTTGCGGGGGATACCTCTGATATATAGAATAGACCTCTGCGAAAAAGATATAGATTTTTGGCAGGAGTAGGCAACAGCTCATCTACTCCGTACGGCAACAGGTAAGATATTTTTACGAAAAAGGCACTAATACCATCTCCGGATGATTAAGTATAATAAAAATGTTCTCCTGTCGCTCTCGAAGGAATATCCCAAATTTCTGCTCCTATTGAGTTTTCCCTCTTGAATTTACACCTACCACCTACCACCTCAGAACTTTATTAT
>JBARXI010000501.1:0-1878 GCA_049647275.1 Microcoleaceae cyanobacterium | reverse complement strand
GTCCCAATAGTAGGGAAAAAAGCTGTTTTAACTACTGACTACTGACTACTGACTACTGACTACTGACTACTGACTACTGACTACTGACTACTGACTACTAAAAATCATACAATCATTCACCAACGCCGATTAATATAACTTGACAATTATTTGCAGAAATTAACTTGACAAAATTACTATTACAGGACTTACGCACAGACACTATATCGACTGAGGGCGAATACCATTTGCTAGCGTAGAGCTTCCGCTTTATATGTCGCGGAGCGTTTTGCTTTCCGATGGAATGCTGCGCAAATGCAACATGTAAAACGTAGTTGTGCGGTAGCAAAACGCCCCTACAACAGATGGTGTTTTCAAGGTAATTCTGCGTAAGTCCTGTATTAAATGATTTGTTTAGATGACTGTACTGCATAATCATCAGGTCAATATTTCGCTCTCTAATTGTTTCGATAGTTGCTGTGGCTAAATTTTATGCTACTCGCAGTTGAGTATGTACGGGAACTTGCCATTTTTTTACTAGTCTGACGGCTTTTTCCATCATTAAGCGGGATTTTCTTGTCTTAATGGGAGTTTCGGTTACGGAAGCATCAGATGGTACTAATATTACTTGTAAACATTCGATTTCATAATTTTTGTCTGAGGCGATCGCTATGCCAACTCGTAATAAATTCATTGCTGTTTCAGGATTTTCTAGTAATATTAGTAACCTACCTTTTCCTATTTGTGACTGTCTGGTTTGGTAAACTAGAAAAGATGGTTTTGGTGATGGTTGAATATCTTAACCTAACTGATTTCCTCTTTCTAGCTTGACTAAATCATTCCTGGTCAAAATGCCTAATAGTTTATCTCCTTCTGTGACTAGCAGTCGTTCAGGCTTTCTTTTTGGAATAATTATTTGGTCAATCATAACTAGGAAGGAAAAAAAGAGTTACTTAGTCATCTTGCACATTTTTATCTCGTCCTCGCTTATCACTTCTAGTCCTCTTATTTGTCTATTAAAAAAAGCTTCTAATCCTGCGTCTTGCCCTAATTCATGCCACTTACTATCTGGAGTAACGACGGCATAAGGTACAAATTCAGGAATTTCTCTAACTATAAATGTGCGAGGAGCAGATAGACCTGATGTATTAGTTTCCACATCTAAAAATTTGTACCAGTCCCATTTTCCATCAGGATTAAGAGTAGTTATTTTGTATTCTCCGTTTTCATCTACTCCATCTATTAGTTCGCCAAACCATTCTAATTCACATTTAGCTAAAGCTAATACTTCTAAATTATTAGTTTCCATTTCCCAATTATTTGCTATTCGCTCTATTTCTTTTTGAGAAAGACTATTTAGGTCGTTGATTTTTTTAGCTAATTATTCTTGATCCAAATACTTTTTATCTGGTTATACTTCTTTTTTAGAATCGTAAGGTAGCATCAGTTCTTGTACTTTGCTATTTATATTAACAGTAGATGGATGAATGATAACTAAAGTTGTCAAACGCACCATTTTTCAATATAACTATAATTTGAACAAATTAAATTAAATCTACCAAAGTTTTCAAATTTGGTACTTCTAAATCTGGTTTACCATTTGCGGGTAAAGTTGCGCCAAATCCTTCTTTTCCTTGGCGGCGATTTACCCAAATTGTTGATAATCCTATTGTTTTTGCTGGTACTATATCATGGTAAATACTTTGGGCAATATGCAGCAGTTTTTCTGGTGCTATTTCCATTTTTTGAATTGCTGCTTCAAAGTTATTTTTTGATGGTTTATATGATTTAATTTGTGCTGCGGTAATCACAAAATCAAATTCTACTTGGAGATGTTTGGCAGTATCAGCAAATAAGTCATCGTCAATATTAGAAATTATGGCTAGGCGATATTTTTGT
>JBARXI010000500.1:0-2964 GCA_049647275.1 Microcoleaceae cyanobacterium | reverse complement strand
TTATATTAGTAACACAAAGTATCTCTAATACCTATAAAACTGTACAACTTAACTATCTTCATAAGTAGCGATCGCTCCTTGAAAGATAGTTACAGTAAGTGCTTGAGAATTTTTGGAGATGTCTAATCCTCTTCTTTTCAAGGAGAGGTAATTGTTAATAATTAATAATTATTAATTATTAATTGTTGAACCCTACTCCTGACTCCTCCCTAATTATTTATAACTGTTCATCCGGACATAATATTAGGAGCCAATTGCTCAACCAGGTGAGCATTTTGAGCAGACAAAGGCTGAAAAATTGAGCGATAATTCTTCCTCCGACCTCCTCTTTCATCCCCATTCCTCCTGACTCGGTGACTCCTACCTTCCGCAAAAAGACTTTTTCAGCAAACCCTAGATCGACTAAATCAAACTACATCGACGAGTTAACGCCAATTTCAGCAGCGCCTTATATTGTCGCTGACTAACATTATAAGCTCCAAATCTTTCCAAGTGGGGGTTATTCATCTGAGCATCAAAAAAAACAAACTGTCGATCCCTCAGTCGCTCCACCAACTTTACCATCGCCACCTTCGACCCCTCTGGAATATTGAAAAACATCGACTCCCCAATAAAACCCCCACCAATGGCAATACCTAAAATCCCACCAGCAAGCTTATCTCCCTGCCAAGTCTCAAAACTATGAGCATATCCTGCTTGATTTAGGGCTTTGTAAATCTGCTTCAACTCCCCAGAAATCCAAGTTGTATCTCGATCTGCACAACCCTCTACCACCGCCTGAAAATCTTGATTAACAGCAACAGTGAAGCGATTTTGATTAATCACGCGACGTAGCGACTTTGGATAGCGAAACCTTTCATCCAAAGGAATCAAGGCCCGTTTACGACTACCGTACCATCCTAAACTGTTCTCTCCATCATTAGCCATGAGGAAGTAGCCTTGAGCATATCCCTGTATGATTGAGTCAATATCATATTCCATCATGGAATTACCTTTGGCAATTTATAATATAAAATAAATTTTAGAATCATGGCTGAACCAATCAAACCAATTACCTTACCACCAGCACAAAACCCCCGACAAGAGGGGGAATGGTTGGAAGCTTCCTTACACAAATGGCTCAATCAAGAGTTTATTCCGGAAACAGTGAATGAAGATATTGCCAAAAGAGCGGCTCAAATATTTGTTCGCCAGCGTATGGAAGGTGAGAATGATTTAGGCTCATTGGTCATTGCTATTGTTACCGAAATGCAAGCTTTTGACTTTTCCCAGAGTTTTTATGGAGAATTTGCGATCGCCAATGCAGTTAGTGACCTACTATTGGATAGTCTGGGAATAGAGCGCTGCTGTGGCCAATAATACACAACGATGTGGCCAATCAAAAAAATTATATAGCCTGGTTTTTGTGGAGTAGGGGCGCTGTTTCTCAGCCCCTACAGATGGGCAGACTAATTTGTTTCAGGGCTTAGGCATTTTTGAGGTTTAAACACTACATATCTAAGACGTTATAGTTTTGATTTACTATATATAGTGTTTTGGCGTAAGTCTTGTGTTTGTTAAAGTCGCCCCTACTTTTAACTACCAGCTAGATTTAACAACCCCTGGTAGGAGACCTTCGTGAGCCATTTCTCGGATCACATTACGAGATAGTCCAAAATCCCGATAATAACCTCTTGGACGTCCAGTTAACCAACAACGATTTCGCACGCGGGAAGGAGCGCTATTACGAGGTAGTCTCTGGATTTGGCGATGGATTTCCATTTTGTCTTCGAGGTCTTCTGCTGCCTCGAATTGCTCTTTGAGCTCTTGACGTTTAGCAGCATATTTTTCTACTAACTTTTTGCGTTTTTTCTCACGCTCGATCATGCTCTTTTTTGCCATGATTAATTTCTGTATTCCTCCAAATAATCAGTATCTTTAATTTTAGGCTGTTTGCCCAATCTCTAATAATACCATGTCCGGTTGAATACTTATAAATAGTGGGGGACGAGTAGGGGTAATTCATGAATTACCCTCAATTATTTACCTACAACCTACGACCTAAAACCTAAAACCTACGACCTACGACCTACCACCTACCACCTACAACTGTCCTACCGAAGGACATAAATCAGCCAACGAACATTTATCGCAAGCTGGATTTTTCGCCTTACAAACTGCCCGGCCATGATAAATTAATCGTATTGACCAGTTTTCCCAATCTTGCTGAGGTAATAACTGCATTAAATCTCGCTCGATTTTAATTGGCTCTGAATTTGAGGTTAAACCTAATCTTTGACTCAACCGTTTAACGTGGGTATCTACTGTTACCCCGACAATAATTCCATAAGCGTGGGCTAATACAACATTAGCTGTTTTCCTAGCAACTCCTGGTAGTTGCAAAAGTTGTTCCATCTGCTTTGGCACCTGAGAGTTGAATTGATCGACTATCATTTGACAAGCCGCTTTAATATTTTTGGATTTATTACGATAAAATCCTGTCGAACGCACTAAATTTTCTAGTTGTTCAATATCTGCATTTGCTAGGGCTACAGCATCCGGGAATTTTGTAAATAGGGCGGGTGTAACTTTATTGACTCGTTCATCTGTACATTGAGCAGAAAGGATGGTGGCTACGAGTAACTGCACTGGGGTTTGATAAGTGAGAGTACAGGTAGCATCTGGATAAAGACTTTTGAGACGAAGGAGTATTTCTAGCGATCGCTTTTGCTGTAGTGAAAATTTACGACTTGTCATATCATGTCCGGTTGAATACTGATAAATAATTAAGTCGGGAGGGAGAGAAAGGATAATATGAGGTTGTAGGAGGTGTTGATGCCTGACATTCAATTCTTAAATTTTATCTTTTCCCTTATGGGTTTAATACCCCACCGTCACCCGCGGTGCTCAAAATTGTTTGGGGGAGCGAATCCCCATGCAATTTTCACATCACGCCTTTCCTACGGAATGCGGAGCAAACAGCAT
>JBARXI010000499.1:0-20739 GCA_049647275.1 Microcoleaceae cyanobacterium | reverse complement strand
AGCAATCCTAAATGATTTGTGAAAAATTTAGATGTATTTATTTTGTCTTCTACCTACCACCTAATACCTAACACCTACCACCTACCACCACCAAAAATTTATAACTGAAATAGGATTGCTATATATTAGGTATAGGCTTGAAGTTGAAATACATATACTTCTGGCTAAAGTGGACGAGCACAAACATACTTTAGACTAATTTGTAGACTAACTTAATTGATTGATGGGATTTTCCATAGATGAAGTAGTGGAGCGACACATCTAAAATGATGCGCTGCGAAGGATTTTTAAATACCTTTGACTAACGCACCCTACTGGAATCTTTTAGTTGGGAGATGAAGAGACCTTAAAAGAAAAATAAAAGTGCACATTTTTAGGTGTGCTAGTCCACTACTGGAGTGACTATTTCAAAAGACAAAAGACCATGGCTATTTTATATCGTCTTTCGCAGAAGTGTTAAATGCTTAAATAAATAACTTTCACCTGAAGATTAATTTATAGCATCTATCATCCAATAGAGGTATGTCAGTTGCCATCGCAAATTTTGTACCTCATTTCACAGAAAACAGCTATAGTTAATTTCAATTATTTGAGTTATATTGCTAAAAAATAATATATAGATAAAAATGACAACTGAAACTCAACAAACAAATTCTAATTCTTATCTAATTTCTCCGACAATGCCGGAAAAAAGATTGCCTGAAGGTTTACCTTTGAAGTTGGGAATTCTTGCCTCTGGTAGTGGTAGTAATTTTGAGGCTATTGCTGAGGCGATAAATAATCGGCAACTAAATGCTCAAGTTCAAGTAATGATTTATAATAATCCTGGAGCTAAAGTTGTATCGCGGGCAGAAAGGTGGAGTATTCCGGCAGTATTATTGAATCATCGTGAATATAAAAAACGAGAAGAATTTGACAGTGAAATAGTCAAAATTTTACGAGAATATAATGTTGAATGGGTGGTAATGGCTGGCTGGATGCGAATTGTTACTAAGGTTTTAATTGATGCTTTCCCCAATAAAGTTATTAATATTCACCCCAGTTTATTACCGAGTTTTAGAGGTATTAAAGCTGTTGAACAAGCCTTGGAATCGGGTGTCAAAATAACTGGTTGTACGGTACATTTAGTAGATGTAGAAGTGGATAGCGGACCAATTTTAATGCAGGCGGCTGTGCCAATTTTACCTGATGATACACCAGAAACTCTTCACGCCAGAATTCAGGTACAAGAACACCAAATTATGGTAGGTGCAATTGCTCTTGTTGCTGCCCAAAATTATCACAAATAATCATCAAAAATAATTCTCAGAAACAATAATTTACGGAGCAGCTAAAAATTCTGCATCTAGTTCTGGCAGAGATGGATTAATACTAATACCAGAACCAATTTCAAAACCTGCAGGTGTGGTAATTCGAGGTTGAATTTGACAATACCAATGTACTTGCGGTTCTTCTCCTTTATAACGAGCGGCAGTATTAATCACATAATTATAATCTGGATTATTCAGTTTTTCTGATAATTTAGTCAACATATTTTTTAAAATTAGGGCAAAGTCAAATTTTTCTTGTTCTGAAATACTACCAAAATCAGCTTGATGTTCTTTTGGCATAATCCAGATTTCAAAAGGTACTTTAGCAGCAAAAGGAACGAAAGCTAAAAACGAAGAATTTTCTTGAATTACTCGCTTTCTATTCTGTCTTTCAAATTCTAATATTTCACAATAAACACAGCGCCCCCAATCATCATAATATCTTTGAGCTTCCTCTTCTTGCCAGCGCCGATGTTGAGGAACAATACTAGTAGCAATAATCTGAGAATGGGGGTGACGTAAAGAAGCTCCAGCTCTTTTACCATGATTCCTAAATATAATTACCATCATACTTTCATCTATTTCCATAAGTTCTATGTAGCGTTGATGATAAGTATCAATCAAAATCTTTACTTCTTCTATAGGCATTGTGCTGATATTTTGACTATGGTCGGCGCTTTCAATGATTAGTTCATGTCTACCATAACCAGGCATTGTCAAATAAATTCCTTCTAATTTTCTCTCAGTATTTTCATCTGGAGTTAAGGCAGGAAAGCTATTAGCAACCACACGAGTTTGCCAGTTAGTATTTTGTGGGTTTGGTATTTCTAAAAAAATCTCCCCAAGTCTTTTTTCATTACCAGAACAAAAAGGGCAGTTTGGGGAGTGATTTTCTAGGAATATTTGTTCGCTATCTTTTTGTTGAAAGTCGTGAGGACGTTGGCCCCGATTTGGTGCATAAATTACCCATTCTCTTGTTGTTTTATTGAGTCTAATATGGCTTTTGTTCATGTTGATTTTTAGAGATTAAGGTGGTTTGAGTATGAATAAGATAAATTAACATACCTATGATAAAATAGCTAGAACAATTCTATAAGTGTTGAATTTTTGTGTAGGTAGGTATTAAGTAGAATCTGCAAATTAATATGCCGAAAGTTCTTACCGAATAATTAAGGTTTAAAGCCTCTAAGTAGGTAAACAAAATTAATTATAAATTTTCCAAAACAGAAACCTTTTTACTGCAAGGGTTATAGGAAATTAGATTAGGTAATCAATTCTGTGTAGGTGCTTACTTTAAAGGGGAAACCAGAAAAATTTTTCCTTTTAAATCCTCTCCTTGAAAGGAAAAGGTAATTATTAATCATGAATTATTAATTGTTAAAAATATCTGGGCTGACTGCTATATATTAGCTAAATCATTTTCCTTGCAAATTCAATTGATAGTGAAATTCTTGGGAATATTTAGCTTGTTGCCAATTATAAGCAGATTGAACTTGTGATGGATTCAATCCTTTTGCTTTTTGCAAGTTAGTATCTTGGAGATTAGCATTTTTAAAATTCACTCCTTGCAAGTTTGCCTCTTGTAAATTTGCTCCTTTCAAGTTAGCAGCTTTAAAGTTAGCATTTTTTAGATAAGAGCCTTGTAAATTTGCTCCTTTTAAATTAGCTTCTTGAAAATCAGCGCTTTGGAGATCGCCTAATATATAAGCTCCTTCTAAATTAGCTTTTTGTAAATTTGTTTCTAACATATTCACTCCTTCAATGTCAGCATTTTTGAGGTTAGCTGAACTAAGATTGGCTTTTTGCAGTTGAGTTAATAGAAAAAAAGTATCTTGAAGATTAGCACCCCAGAGAAAAGCACCTTGTAATTGAGTTAATTCAAATTTACCACCTTGAAGGTTTGCTTCTAGAAGTTTTGCTCCTTGAAGATTAGCTTCTTTAAAGTCTACATCTGGCAAAGTAATTTGGTCTAAGTTGGCTTTAGCTAAAGATAATCCTTTTAAACTAACGCCACTTTTGACTAATTCTTCTAAAGCTTTGATTCTAGCGTAGCTAATTTGTAATCCTTGGGCTGAGTCGATAACCTGCCAAGCTTGATAATTGGATTTCTTTTTCCCCCACCTCATATAAATAACTAACGCTGTAACAATACTAATATTTTCAATAGTTCCCAAAATTTGTGAGTCTTCAATTGATTGTAAAAAGGCTCTGCCCCACTCTGTTTTTTGTTCTATGGTATTTTCAATATAAATAATTCCTAAAATTAAGAAAATAACGGCAAGTAAAACAGTTACTATTTCTAGTAAACTGTAGATAAATCTACCTATACTTCTGAATAATCTTGCTGATTTTGGTTGATTAGATAATTGGGATAAAAATTTTTTGAGCGACAACATATTTACACAATTTTGATTGGGTGATTTGTAGTAGGAAACAAATTTGATGCACCTCCAATCATAGTAATTTTGCTAATATAAACAATGATATCTTATTTATAGAGTTTATTGTCAAGAGCAAATATACAAAGGATTGCTACTAAAATTTTGATAATTGTCTAGTAAATACCTTATCTCAGGAATCAGGACAGGATAAATCGTTCAAAATATAATAAATACTTGACTTGTGCAAAATTAATTTAACATTTGTAGGGACTAACGGCTGTTTGCTTGCCCTTACTCCGTAACGCTCCTACAAGAGTAGGGATTCAACAATTAATAATTCATAATTAACAATTAATAATTACCTTTCTTTAAAAGGGATAGGATTGACTAAAAGGAAAGTTTTTTCTTGTCTCTTGGTCGATTAGACAAAAGCGTTTTGCCTCTTTAAAGGAGAGGCTTTAAACCTTAATTATTCGGTAAGGGATAAACAATATACTTATCCAATCGAAGCAGTGGATCTAAAAATATTTTTTTCTACCTATTTAACTTGACCATCAAATATAGCAATCCTATTTCAGTCGTAAATTTTTGGTGGTGGTAGGTGGTAGGTTTTAGGTATTAGGTGGTAGGTAGAAGACAAAATAAATACATCTAAATTTTTCACAAATCATTTAGGATTGCTATATACAATTAATTTTGTTTGACAACTTATTTGAGGCACAAGCTCCTATATGCAAATTCTAGAGTTTCTCGTTTAATTTCCCAGGCGGTCGCTAAAATATCTCCGATACAATTCACACAGTGGCATGACCGAGTTTGCCTGAAATTTTACTAATCCCATACTGCGTAATTTAAATCCTTGTTTCGTGCCTATAGATAAAGGGTAATTTACTGCAATAACTTGTTTAATAGCTATTAATAAATCTGGATTTTCTTCGAGATTATTTAAGTGGCGACGTAGATGATCGGAATATGGACCCTCTTCTGTTGGAGCCACCTGTAATAGTTTTTCTAAAGTTATTCTGCCCCTAGCAACCTGATACAAAGCTTGTCGTACTAAATAAGGATGTCCTCCCACCATAGCCATTAATTCTTCTATCTGTTCTGGAGACCATTTTAAATGATGTAGTTTGACTAAATAATTGACTTCTTCTTGATTCAATTCTCGTAATTCTATAGGCAACCCTACATTAAAAGGTGACTGATTAATATTTAAGGGGATATAGACTTCTTTAGAATGTACAATTACTAATCTTAATTTTTGCCACAGTGCTTCATTTTTACCTCGTTCATGCCAAGTTCGCAATAATGCAAAAAAGGCAGTAGCAATTTCTGGATGTTGAAAAACTTGGTCTACTTCATCTAGCCCTAAAACTAAGGGTTTAGAAATTTCAGCAAGTAGGTATCTTTGAAAATAATTTGTACATTTGTTCTTACTACCTAAAACTCCTTGCCAATATTCAGACAATTTTTCTTCTAGCCTTAACTCATTAGTAATACTGGCGCAAAACCATTGTAAAAATAAATCAAAATTAGTCAGATATTCTTCATCGGCAGACTGAAAATTTAAACAAGCTATCCGAAAATTTTGATGTTTGGCATAATGCAAAATCCGACTCATTAAAGAAGTTTTTCCCATTTGTCGAGGCGCTTTAATTCTAATTAATGCCCCTGGATTCATTATAGTTTCATAACACTCCGATTCAATAGGCGTTCGCTCTATATAAAAAGGTGAATGAAGTGGTACTTGACCAGAGGGAGTATCCAGTTGTCTATCCTGTTTATTTGAGTTGGCTTGAGGATTTTCACTATTTATTTTTGAACCGCCTGGTTGCGTAATATCGGAATTAATAGCGGAATTAATAGGTGGTGGTATTATGATTGTTTTTGACTTTTCCTGCTTCTGGCTTAACTCAGTTAATTCCAGTCTAACTTTTGTGAGAGAAGTTTCTAAATCTTCTAAGGTTAACTTTTTCTCAGAGAGTTGTTGATTAATTACCCCCAAAAAATCAGAATCGAAAATTTCTCTAATTAACTGATTATGCTGAATTTCTTCAACAAAATTAACCGTAACTAAATGCAACAAACCACCTACATTTTCTTGGAGCTTTTCTACATAGATATCTGGTTCATTTCCCTGAAGTAATAGATTTAAAAATCTTTGACGCAGATTAGGAATTTCATCGGCGGGAGGTAAAGGAATTAACAAACAAGTAATATCTTCAGCCAAATTATTCATATATTCTTCCCGCTCTAACTGTTGTAACTGATTTTTTAATTCAGCGATTTTTCGATTAACCCAACCCAAAGCTTGTCGTTTTTCCTGGGAATGAAATGGTGAATATTGGAGCAGAGTTGGAAATGAATAACCAAGCTCATTCTGACATTCAAGAGCAATTTTTTTCTGTGCTTTGAGTAAAGATTTACTGATAGATTTTTGTAACTCAGCTTTGACTGAGATGCTGCTTTGATTCAAGCAGTTGCTAAAAGATTCAATAGCAGTTTGAAAAATATTAAAATCACAATCTTTATGGTGACTAATCAGACCAATAACTGCCTTCAATAAAATCCAGTTAAACATTCCAGATATAGGTTCAATATTCCCCTGTAATACTCGCAGAGCAACTAAAGCATCTGAGTAACGTTTTTGCCAATTTACCCTAACCATTGTTGTGAGAAAGTTAGCTAAATTTTCACTTACATTGGGAGCCAAATTTTGCCAGTTTAATTCACCAGTTTCATCTTGGGGAAAATTTTTTGGTTTCACCCCCGTCAAAGCTTGAATTGCAGTAATCCCCACAGCATAAATATCACTGGCAAATTGTGGTTTTCCCTGAGCTTGTTCTATAGGCATATAACCAGGAGTACCCACAGCAATTGTACTACTAGATTTACCAGCAGAATTAACTACTATATTGCTCACTTCTTTAACCGCACCAAAGTCAATTAGTATTAACTTTTTATCCCGATTTCGGCGCATAATATTGCCTGGTTTAATATCCCGATGAATCACCCCATTTTGATGTACAAATGCTAAAATAGCCAAAATTTTTGCTAAAAAATCTCGCACTTCATTCTCACTCCAAGGGTGACTCATTTCTTCACTTAAATCGTGACCTAAGATAAGTTCTTGAACCAAATAAAATTCTTGGTTATGTTCAAAATAAGCGTACAAAGTAGGAATTTGTTCATTTCTACCTAATCGATTCAGAATTTGACCTTCTTGTTGAAATAACCGCTGAACTTGTTGATGCTTAATTGTCGGTTTTAATCGTTTAACAACACACCGAGGTTTAGGATTTTCTGGTATATCTATATCTTCAGCAATATAAGTTTCTCCAAACCCACCTCCACAACCTAATTGTTCAACAATTTTGTAATGTTGTCTCAGAATTTGACCGATAATAGAATTATTTTCAAACATTTTTTCTTGTCAGTTTTAGTAAAAAAATTAAAGCCGATTATTTGACAGTTACTATTTTATCATCAACTCCAAGAGACATTATGAACTTAAGTTGATTACCAACAGCTTCAATCTCTACAAATATACTAATATTATGTTTTGTCTAATAAGTACCTGGGCAAAATTAATTTAACATTTGTAAGTAGGAGCAAACGGCTGTTTACCCAATAATTAAGGTTTAAAGCCTTTCCTTTAAAGGGGAAAAGCGGTCGTTTTGCTGGCGCACAACTCCGCTCTTCGCGGAGCGACAAAGCGGAGCGGCTCTGCACTCTTCGGGTCTCCTGTCCCTCCGGGACGCTACGCGTTAGCGTTTGCGCAGCATTCCGATAGGAAAGCTTTGCGCTAGCAAACGCCATATCCAATCGACCAAGAAAAGAAAAAATTTTCATGATTAGTCAATCCTCTTCCTTTCAAGAATAGGTAATTGTTAATTGTTAATTGTTAATTATTAATTATTAATTATTAATTATTAATTATTGAACTACTTTATAGGAGTAGGGAGTAGAGAGCAAGGAGTAGGAAGGAATGTTAATAATATAGTAATCCTACTATAGCGGTTCTCATCCTTTATGAAGTACAGTATTTTTTCTTTTCCTTATTCCCTTTTCCTATTCCCTTCCGGAGCAGATTAGCTGTTGCCAAAAATCTAAAACTTGTGTATCTGACCAAGAGCGAGAAATGCTATAAATAGGTTGTGACAAATTTTATAACAGTCAATATTAACTGAAAAACTCTCAAACTTTGACTTCTTTACCTCCTCGCCAATTTTACGGCTCCCCTACCTGAGGAAGTAACTCCTAACCACCACTAAAATATTACAACTGAAATAGCATTGCTATAGCAATCCTATTTTGGTTATATATATAAAAAATAACCTTGAAAAAGGCAATAGGCAACAGGAGTAAGAGCTTTAGACTTTTTATCTGTTTTTTGATTTTTTACAATCTATTCAGCATTACTATATGTGGAATAGTCAGATTCAGAATCAGGTCATTAATATTAGTTTAAATTATCAATAATCAAGAAAAAAATATTCAAACATCTGTAACAAAAAACCTTATTATCAACAAAAAATACCTCAAATTCAGCACGCCTGCTTGACAATTATCAAGACGATTTAGTTAAGCAGGTAAACAAAATTAATTACACATTTTTCAAAACAGAAACCTTTTTACTGCAAGGGTGACAGGAAATTAGATTAGGTAATCAATTCTGTGTAGGTGCTTAAGTCAGAGAAAGACTTTGGCAATTTTTACGGCTCCCCTACTTGAGGAGGTGACTCCTAACCACCACTAAAATATTAAGTAGGTCGGCATAAATAAACCCATAACATAATGTGGGCAATACTAAATAAAGCTAAAACTTTTATACAAAGACACTTATAGCCATTGCCCACCAGACAACTGTTTGACCTTTAATTATGCCTACCTACTTACAACTAAAATAGGATTACTATATGTGGAATAGTCAGATTCAGAATCAGGTCATTAATATTAGTTTTCATCCTAACTAATCAAGAAAAAAATATTAAAACATCTGTAACAAAAAACCTTATTTTTAACAAAAAATACCTCAAATTCAGCACGCCTGCTTGACAATTATCAAGACGATTTAGTTAAGTCAGAGAAAGACTTTAGTAATTTTCGCAGATGTCTATTGCCTTTTTCTAGAATATTTTTTACATTAACCACCTAAAACCTAGCAGCTAATGAGCAACGATCGCCGTAACTTCCTAAAATTTCTGAGCTTAAGTTTACTAGCAACCCAAATTTCTGCTGCCAATAACAGATCGCCTCAACCCATTCTCAAACCACCACGCCTAAAAGTAGGCGATACAGTTGCATTAGTTAGCCCTGCAAGCATGGTTTTCAAAAATGAATTAAAATACATCAACATGATTCTGGGGCAACTAGGATTAAAAGTAAAAGTTGCTACCCACACCCTCGACCAATATGGATATTTGGCAGGTAAAGATATCGATCGTGCTACAGATATCAATACTATGTTTGCAGATGATGAAGTGCAAGCATTAATCACAACAAGGGGTGGATGGGGTAGCAGTCGAATTTTGCCATTGCTAGATTATAATGTGATTCGACAAAATCCCAAAATTATCATTGGTTACAGTGATATTACTGCTCTTTTATTGGCAATATATGCTCGGAGTGGTTTGGTGACATTCCATGGGCCTTCTGGCACATCTGTCTGGAATAAATTTACTGTCGATTACCTCAAATCTATTCTGTTTGAGGGAAAAGCAATAATGTTGCCAGCACCCACTAATATTGTGGAAACGATTAGGGGTGGGAAAGCACGAGGAGGACTTGTGGGAGGAAATTTATCTGTGTTGGCAGCAATGGTGGGGTCTGGTTATTTGCCAGATTGGCGAGGAAAAATTTTGTTTGTTGAGGAAGTGGGGGAAGATGTTTACCGGGTGGATCGAATGTTGACTCAGTTGAGTTTGGCGGGAGTTTTGCAGAAATTACAGGGTTTTGTGTTTGGGCAATGTATTAAGTGTTTAGATGAAAAGGATGATTTTCCGACGCTGACATTGTGGCAGGTATTGTTAGATCATATTCAACCTTTGGGTATTCCAGCTTGGTATGGCACGAAGATCGGTCATATTCGGGATAAGTTTACGGTGCCTCTGGGGGTAGAGGTAGAGATAGATAGCGATCGCGGTATGATTCAAATGTTGGAAAATGCTGTGCTTTAGGGAGTGGGGAGTCATTATACTAATACCGTGTTCAAAAAACATTGCTACAGAGTCAGTAGAAATTCATTTACAGCAATTGATTTCATCTGTTGAGTCAAATAAACTGTTATTGACTAAAGACCATTCTCACAGAATAAATCATTGTTTTTGAGGCATAAAATCTAGTAGGGGCCATTTCCGGCGGAATGCTACGCAAACTCGAATAGCCCCTACTTTATACTTGGTTTTATCCGCAAATATATCAACAGTTTTGTCATCATTTAACTGTAACTAGATTAGAGGAATTTGGTATAATTCTAAACAGTAGTGCTATAGTAAAATTTCAGATTTGCTTACTAAAGATTGAAAACCATGTCTAGCTAGAAATTGTTGAAGTCTATTAACTTCAACTTTTGTTCCTTCCATAACTTTACCAGGAATCTTCTTTTTAAGTTTAATTGCGTCAGATAAAGATAATTTTAACGTTTTACGCAAAATTTTTATAACAATAGTTGCACTATAACTATCTATATCTCGAATATTTAAACTCCATGTTCCTTCTTGTGCTAAAATTGCTTCTCTGATTTCATCAGTTGGTATATCATACCCATCTTCTTCAATTTGAGTTCCACAATTAGAACAACTGTAGGAGCTGTGCCAAACAAGTTGTAAATCAACCCCGAAAATCTGCTGACCAACATATATTTTTATCTCTTTTTTGCAATCCGAACAACGTTTAATAATTAATGCCATTTTCCCAAAATATTGCTAAATTAATTTTTTTTAGATTGGGCATTTTGCTCCCCATAAAGTCGGGAAACTAATATTTTATATATAATAAGACTTAGGATGATTTTCGAGAAGTAATTGTCATTTTTTACCCTTTAACAATCTCTGAGCAAGACTTGCCATTATTCTTGTGGGAAAATATCCAAAATTAACTATTCAACTCCTCGGATAAATGTTTTTAGATATTCATAATACTTAGAATTTTATTCCTCAAAAATTTCCTTTCCTCCCATCATATAAACTCTTGCCAGCTCATCTTTAGAGGCTTGAAAATTTCCGAGTTCAAATTGAGTTTGTCCTAGCCTTAAGTGAATATATGGATTGCCAATTGCTTCTGGACAATACATAGCTTCTTGAAGCGTATGACCTGTATTTTCATAATCGCTCATAAACAGATATGATTCTCCAATCGCAGTAAGTAACCAAGTGGATGCTTTATAAGCTTGAAAGGGATCTGGTACTAAATTAAAGGCTTGTTGGTACATTTCAATTGCTTTTTCAAAATATTTGTGTTCTGCATGAAAATCTCCTAGCTGAGATATATCTAATATTTTTGAGTAAGTATAATCATCAATGTCTGGATAATTTACTTAACCGTTTTCCATGCTTATAAGTTTTATTTTTTTTAGGTTATATCAGTCCGGATAATTAGTGATACAAAAAACTTTCTCCTCTTTCTTCTTCTTTCCTCCTGACTTCTGACTCCTGACTCCTCCGTAGTTTATTTATAAGTATTTAACCGGACATGATATTATAGTCCTCTATGTCATTTTAGGCGCTCGATAGTAATAGAACAAACAAGTACCCTAAAAATAATTAACTATCTCATAAATTCTGAAAACCCGATCGGTTCCTAGAGGTCAGGGCTTAGAAATTTATCAACCGTGAAATGTTTCAAAAAATCTGATTTCTCAAATACTTTCTTAGTTCATTATTGTAGGGTGCGTTACGACGGTTAAAATATAAGCATTCAAAGGTATTTAACAATCCGTCGTAACGCACCATTGAATATGTGTCGCTCCACTACACCTGTTGCCTACCTTCACAAAAAGATTTTTTCAGCAAATCCTAAAATATTAACTGTTAACTTTTTACGGCTTTCAAAATTTCATTATCTACTGAAAAATCTATCTCAGCTTTGTCACGACCGGAGGCTAGAAAGTCATTTTCAAAAGAATCTTTTAAGCCGGAAATTAGGTCAAACTCTGGTTGCCAATTTAGTTCATTCATTGCTTTATTTATACTGGCAAAGAAATGTTGAACTCGTAATGGAAAAGCTTTTCGTTTACCAAAGTCAAATTGTTTCGGATCGTAATGTACTAACTTGATAGAATCAGGAGATTTTCCTGTGGCTTCAGCACAAGCCCTAGCCAAACCATCAAAAGTGACATAACGTTCGCCAGAAATATGATAAATTTGACCAATTGCTTGATTATTTCCTAGTATAGAAGTCATTGCCATTGCCAAGTCTTTCACATGACCGAATTGAGTAATATGAACTCCATTACCAGGAATAGGAATCGGGCGATCGCGGACAATTCTGTCAAAAAACCAGGCTTCTAAATCATTATAATTTAGTGGTCCATAAATATAAGTAGGGCGAATTGAAGTCCAGGGCAAACCTTGATTTACTAATTCTGTTTCTGTTTCATATTTACCTAAATGACGACTTTTTGGGTCAATAGCATCTCCCTCAATATGAGGCATTTGGTCAGACTTTAAATAAACACCCGCAGAACTCATATAAACGAAATGTTTTACTCGGTCTTTGAAGATTTCAGCTAGGGGTTTTGTATCAGTTAATTGCCTGCCGTTATTGTCAAAAATAGCATCAAATTTTTCCGATGCTAATTTTTCTTTGAGTTGAGCTGCATCTGTACGGTCGCCATGAATTTCTGTAATTCCTGTTATTGGCGTTGGTTTATTTCCACGGTTAAATAATACTACTTCATGTCCTTTTTCTACCAGAATTTTAGTTAAATAAACTCCGATAAATCGAGTTCCACCCATAATTAATATTCGCATTTTATTTCTTCTTTTTCTGAGAATGTACAGTTTTTATCATACCTATCGATCGAATCAAAAGTCAAAACTTTTACTCCAGTGATTAGGTTGGGAGATATATAGTAGTTTCCAACTTTATGAAGTGTGGGAAGTGTGGGAAGTGTGGGAAGTGTGGGGAGTGTGGGAAGTGTGGGAAGTGTGGGAAGTGTGGGGAGTGTGGGAAGTGCGGGAAGTGTGGGAAGTGTGGGAAGTGTGGGAAGTGTGGGAAGTGTGGGAAGTGTGGGAGTAGCGGTGCGACCCCGCGTCGGCGACAGACGCATCTGGTAGCGCACTCCTGTGAGGCAAAAGGTGAAACACATTCACCCCATTCGCACATACGACATTAACCTGGAATCTGCTGTAAATAATCCTAAAATTTATTTTTCAACCTGACTCAATTCAACCATTTTATCAAACCCATTTACTATCTTTTTCAAGATTAACAGAACTTACGCCACAACTAGCGTATAACAGATGATGCGTAGCTTTAATCGTGATTAATTTTTTGTGTCGTCCTGCAGCGGTAATGGTGAGGATATATATTTTTTAATTTCTCCCCCACCTCCCACACCTTCCCTACTCCCCCACTCCCCCCACCTCCCACACTCCCCACACTCCTCTCCTTCCTGTACCATTATTATCCACCACCACCATTTTTTTTAGCAGGAGTCAGGAGTAGGCCAGATGTGGGGAAAGGCAATACAGGAAATTTCTATTTGAGGGAAAATCAGCCGAATCAGGATTTTACGATCTACAAAAGTTATTGATATGGAGTATACCCTCAACAAATCTACTTCCAACTCGTTAACTTATGGAATTTATTTAATCCTCAATCCTAAATGTGTAGATATTTGGAATGCTTATTTTTCAAGAGTAAAGTGATTGCTGTGGGTAATCACTTTCTCTATCCTTTCACAATAATTCTCATTTTCTAAAAAACATTGTCTGTTGAGTTTTTGTGAATAATATATTATTTGGAAATCTCTTAAAGTCAATCCACAGTAGGCTACCTTTTAGCCGAATTATCGTTAATCAGTTTTTAGCTTGCCTCATAACTTCTAACTTGTCAGCCCTACTATAAATCTCTGAAATAAAACTTACTTTACTGCTAATAACCAATATAGCAATCCTAAATAGGTTGTGATAGATATAATAACAGTCAATATTAACTGAAAACCTCTTGAATTACGACTCCTGTACGGGTGATTTCTGATAGAATGCTTTCGGTGCGGAAATCACCCCTACCACGAAAATATTACAACTAAAATAGGATTGCTAATAACTAATTTTTAATATTATAAAAATTAGTTATTAGCCTTTTAAAAATGTTTAAGTTATCATTTGTTCGGTAACAACAAATAACTCTTTTGTACTACCATCTCTGAGGATTTTAAATGGCAATTTATGACCGACACCACTTTCTTCAACTTTCCTTTGTAGTTGCTCAGAACTAGAAATTGATTGATTGTCAATTTCTATAATTACATCTCCCCTACGAATCCCCGATGTTTCTGCCGGAGTATCAGACAAAACTTTGATAACTAAAACACCATTTACTTCTGGCAAAGTAATCTTTGAATATGAGTCAATATTATTTTCTTTGGCAATTTCTGGAGTGATGGTAATCATCTGAATTCCCACAAAAGGATGAGGTACTTGTTCCCCAAGAGCCAGGATATCTTTAATTTCTTTAGCCTTATTAATCGGGATAGCAAAACCAATGCCTGTAGCATCAGCTCTTATTGCTGTATTAATCCCTATTACTTCACCTCTTTCATTCAATAAAGGACCTCCAGAATTACCAGGATTAATCGCTGCATCAGTCTGAATAAAATCTAATCTTTTATCAGGAATTCCCACTGCTGAACTAGGACGTTTTAAAGTGCTGATAATTCCCAAAGTAACAGTATTATTAAATCCCAATGGATTTCCTACTGCTATTGCCCAATCTCCAACCTGTACTTTATCAGAATCACCCAAGGTTGCTACGGGCAAACTTTCACCTTTTGTATCCACTTCAACTACAGCTAAATCTGTTACTTCGTCTTTTCCTTTTACTTCACCGATGAACTGTCTACCATCGTTCAAAGTAACAGTAACTTTATCCGCTTTATTTACTACATGAGCATTTGTTAAAATCACCCCTTTACGGTCAATAATAAAACCAGAACCTTGACCGCGCAATATTTCTTCTTGTGAAGGAATTTGCCCTGGTATTTCTCCACCAAAAAAACGGTCAAAGAAAGGGTCATCAAAAAAAGGATTTATCTGGCGAGTAATTAACTGCTCCGTGTCAATTCTCACAACTGCCGAACCCACTCGATTTACTGCTGCAGTAACAAAACTATTACTACTTGTACTATTAGTATTTTCAGGTGCAACTCGTAGGGCTACTAATTGAGGATTTAATAGTGCTCTAATTTGTTTTGAAGCTGCCATTGCTGGTGCTGTAGGCAGACAAACAACTATTAAAGCAATAGCCAGAAAACTGGCCACGATTTGAGACCAGATTTTGATAGTTATTGAAGATAATTTTAACAATTTCATAGCATCAAGATTCGATTGACTAATTGAATACTTTTGGTGTTATAATACCCCAAACAATATGATAATACACCAAAAATCTATGATTATATCTGACCAAGAAAAAAACGAGCAGCAGCACGATCGAGAACAGCCAGAGTCAAAGTATGTAAATCACGATCATTCCTCAACTCATGCTCATGTTCATGTTCATAGTGAGGAATCACTACAACGTCTGGTAAATCGATTATCAAGAATTGAGGGGCACGTTAGGGGTATTAAAACTATGATTAAAGATAGCCGCCCTTGTCCTGATATACTGATACAAATAGCTGCTGTTCGAGGTGCTTTAGATAGGGTTGCTCGGATGGTTTTAGATAGTCACCTATCCGATTGTATTTCGCGGGCAAGTCAAGATGGAGATATTGATGTCGAAATTGAAGCTTTAAAATCAGCTTTAGACCGCTTTTTACCTTGAAAAAGTAAGAAGTAAGACCTAAGCTCGAAGCAGCGCAAACCACATAAATAAATCTCATGGCAATGCGATCGCGTTGTGGATCGATAGGCAAACATGGTGATAGTAATGATTTATGAATTACCCTTTGTTTATTGTCGCATTTTGTATCTCAATTAGTAAGTAATAGGATGCTTTTTTTGCTTTCTGAAGTTAGTGAATTTAGAGCCTTTAAATCATGGTTTTTTGTAAACAATTAACAGTACATCAAGCTGTTGAAGAAGGAAAAAGGCAGCTATACTGCTATGCTCGAAAGTGCAGCATGACATTAGCGTAGCTCCTCGGCAGGAGGCATGGAAAGAGAAAATTGCATGGGGATCGTCTCCGACACGCCACTTCCTGTCCGATCGCCCCAAGCAATTTTAAGCACCCCCCTTGACGGTGGGGTATTAAACCCCCCAGAGAAAATATAAAAAAAAATTAATAGTAGCTAAAACTGATAGGATATTTAACTATAATTATTGCTACAACTTACAGCCAATTTCATCCTTTCTGAGGTACACCTCTGACAGGCAAAATGTCCGCAGCACAAAAGTTTTATTTAAACTCCGTCCGAACGGGCTAGGTCTTCAGTGTTTGTAGCTCATATACCTGAAATTTCGTGTGTATCTAAATCTTGATCAGCTATTATGCTTTGAAATTGGTTATTAAGAACAAGCAAAAGGAAAGAAAATGGAGTAGTTGTAGTTGATTCCAACGAATTCAGTTTAAATGAATCTTAGCTTGTTTATAGGTTATACCAGTTTGAACAAGAATGTTATAAATATAGCTTTGCTGTTTCTAAATTATTTTAATATCTATTTGACTAAAAGAATAGATTTGATTTATCCTGACTACTGACTACTGACTACTTATTACTGACTACTAAAAACATCTTAAGTATTTGTAGCAAATATTTATAAAAATGGTATTAATGGTCGAGTATAAAGAGAGTTAAAATAATGGGTAGAGCATCGAAATAATTTAAACAGATTCATGTACAATACTTTTACTTTTCACAACTGCTAGAAAAACATTTCATTCACAATTCACAAACGACTATGTTAAAAAAAATTGCTTCTTGGTCACTTTGGATAGGGTTTATCGTTCATGTCTTTTTTATTGCACCCCCCGCTCAACCTGATTCAGTCGAATTAATCAAAAATCTGTCAATAGGTCAATGGCAAGATATAAATCCTTTGGTTATATCTTTATTTAGTATTATGGGGATATGGCCGTTGATTTACAGTTGCTTATTATTATTTGATGGCAGGGGACAAAAAGTACCAGCTTGGTTATTTTCAACTTTATCATTTGGAGTTGGTGCATTTGCAATTTTACCCTATCTCGGACTCCGTAAATCTTATCCAGAATTTTCAGGAAAAAAGAACTGGCTTTTAAATATTCTAGATACTCCAATTCTGGCAATTTTATTAACAGTGGTAACAAGTATATTCTTGATATATGGTTTAAAAAATGGAGACTGGGAAAACTTTATTCAACAGTACCAAAATAGTAGATTTATTAATATAGTAACTCTAGATTTTGGCATGCTGTGTGTGTCGTTTCACATTTTACAAGCAGATGATATGAAGAGGCGAGGAATGAAAAAATATCCTTTGTATTGGTTAGGGTTAGTACCACTTTTGGGTCCGTTAATTTATTTGTGTGTGCGACCGCAACAGCAATGTGGAGCATTATCGCTCCTGCCAGAAACAAATACTACCACTACATTAAGCCAACAGCACTCTGCCACTAATTAATGTAACCGATAATAAGTGGGTAGACAAAATTAATTACACACGCATTTAAGCTCAAACCCTTATTTGGCAATAATCTCCTGTGTAAATATTTCTGTCGAGGTAATTAACTCTAAATTTGTTCGCATTCACATTTAGTCACCTCGTGGCGATAACGAAACATATCCTCTAGTCGAGAGTCTACCCACCAACCTAAAAAAGATTCACTCAACCATTCTCCGGGTAAAGAAAAAGCGATCGCATCAGTTAACCTCGTCTTGCCATTTTCCTGACTAAACTGATGACGATGAGTCCAACTATCCATCGGACCCTCCCGTTGTACATCAGTAAACAAACGATATTTTTCATATTCTGTATGTACAGCCACCCACTTCACAGGAATAGGGCCAAGAGAAATTTGAAATTCTGATATCGCCCCCACTTCGAGACCACCTTGGCGACGAATAATTTGAACTGGCTGCCAAGGTGGGGTTAATATTTGCAGAATATCGGAACGCTCGTGGAATTTCCAGACTACTTCGATTGGTGCATTAATTAAGGTTGAATATCGAAAGTGTAACATTATTAATCCTCCAATTTTATCAAAACTGTTGTTCTTAACCTATTTTTTAAGTTCAACTTTACTAAATCATTACAATTGGGATGTATTAGACTGCTTAATTATGAAGATTCGGTAAAGTTACCTCTTAGGCTGTACTTATATTTCTAATTTAACTACATAATAATCCTTCATATATCGCTAAATTATATTAGTGTAGTTTGTTAGTCGTATATATATTTACTTACTTATTGATGATTATTCTCTCCCAAACTTAATCTTTGCCAGTCCCAATTATACCAAAATCTCACTTGAATATCATAAATGTGAGGGTTATTTTCCATTATTACTCAACATTCTTTTGATATATGAAGATTCAGTAAAGCTAATTCAATATTAACCAAAATTTATGAAGATTTGGTAAAACAATTACTAAAATATAGCAATCTAAGTTTGTTTAATCTATGATGTTTATTAAGTTAAATCATTGATATTGCAAGTAAATAATCTTAAGGGTGCGAAAAAAGTGTATCAAAAAATACTAGTAGAAATTGCCGATCTTTGGTGAAATCAAACCTAATTACTTGTTTTTTTTCGGGTTTTACGACAAATTCAAAGAAGACGTAAATACATTCAGAATAAAATTGTTAATTACTATGAATTTATCAAGATCTATTGCTCAAAAAACTAGGGCTAGACAGTCAAACTTATTTAGCCTCAAGATACCTATATCTAATACTATCACTGTTGCTTCTAGTTACCATATTACTGATTTAGGTACACTTGGTGGCCCTCTAAGTGTAGCCAAAGATATTAATGATTCTGCTCAAATAGTAGGCTACTCAATTACCAACAACGATGAAAAACGAGCTTTTGTGTGGGATAGTAACGACGGTATCCAAGATATAGGCACTCTTGGTGATGACCTTAGCTGCGCCTACGGTATAAATGATTATGGTCAAGTAGCGGGTTACTCTGTCTGTAATCATGGGCAAAGTAGAGCTTTTGTTTGGGATGCTACTAATGGTATCCAAGACTTAAATACTCCAGACTACAGTTTGACTGAGGCTTACAGTATTAACAATGTAGGTCAAATAGTCGGTCTTTCTATTACTCCTAATGGTCAAAGAGCAGCTTTTATTTGGGATGGCAACAACGGTATGAAAAATATTGGTATTGCTGGTGAGGTAGAAAGTAGTGCTTTTGGAATCAATAATTTTGGTCAAGTAGTAGGCTATTCTGTCTCCTCGGATTTGATCGTAAGAGCTTTTAAATGGGATAGCGATCAAGGTATTCAAGAATTACCAGGCTTTTTAGGTTCGGATATTAATCGTTATGGTCGGGTAGTCGGTTTTTATACTTTACCTGAAGATAGTAACCGAGCTTTTGTGTGGGATGGTAGTGATACATTAGACTTAGGTACTGTTTCTGGTGATGTTGATTTACAATTTTTTGACAGCGAAGCCAATAGCATTAATGATTTTGGTTTAGTTGTGGGATATTCTGACAGGCTAATCAACATAAATCAGAGAAAATGGGATAGACGAGCTTTTATTTGCGATCGGATGAATAATATGCAAGACCTAAATGATTTGATCGATCCGGATTCTGGTTGGATTGTTAGAGAAGCACAGGGAATCAATAATCATGGGCAAATTGTGGGATGGGGAAACAAAAATAATAATCGCCGTGCTTTTCTGTTAACACCTATTTCCCACGAGAATTATACCTTTGCTTGATTAGTTAGATCATCTCCGGTTGAATAGTTATAAGTAAGCACAGAGGAGTCACCGAATCTGGAGTCTGTCGGGGTAATTTCGGTCTGAATGCGGAGCAAAGATGGAAAGCGGAGCATTCCGGAGGAAATTACCGAATAATTAATTATTAATAATTGAGTCGCGTATCTCTCTTGAGATAGTCTCCGATCAATTATTAATGCTCCGGCGAGCGATAATGATTAATTGTTTTCCGTTTGTCATGCACTTGCATTCGGCACCTCGTCACATGAAAATTGTTAATTGTTAATTGTTGAACCTTACAGGAGGGAAGAAAAAGGAAGAAAAGGAGAAAAAAGAATAAGAGGATAAATTTTTTTTATCACTAATTATCCGGATATGATATTAGATCGAATATCTGTACGAGCAAGTTTCAATCCAGAATACATATATTTAAATTCCACCACTACTAGAAACGAATGTCAAAATAGAGCGCTTTTTGTTACCACTAGAAAATAGGCGATCGCCTGTAATATTAATTTGCTTGACTGGAGCAAACAAATATTGAGCGTTGATAATTTCTACCGAAATGTCTCCCTACCAGATTTAATATAATCTGGCTGTATTGTGAGCATCAGATAAGTTAACTTCAACTATCTTCTTCTACCTTCTGGCGATTATACCTCTCCCAAAATAGCGATTTTGGAACAGTGAGGTAAGAGTTTTAGAACATTTTCTGGAGATTTCTATTATACCAAGCGCGATAAATTTTTGCTACAAATAGCTAGGTTATTTCTTAGGAGTCAGGTAGGGTCGCCGTCGGTAGGGCGACGTACAGAATGAATAGCTTCGATACCATTTATTAGGTCGTAACTTATCTTTTTCTCTTGGTGCGCGTTCCCTCTCTTGGTCGGCTACCAGGTGCGTCTGTCGCGCCCCGCGGGTTCTGACCGCAAGCTAGCTGGCGTCGTCGCGGTGACACAGCGCGGTCTTGGGGAGGCAGTTGCTCCACTTGGGGAAACCCCAAGT
>JBARXI010000498.1:0-5626 GCA_049647275.1 Microcoleaceae cyanobacterium | reverse complement strand
GCGGAGCGACATGTAAAGCGGAGCGGCTCTGCACTCTTCGGGTCTCCTCGCTGTCCTCCAATCGACCAAGAGACAAGAAAAAATTTTCATGATTAGTCAATCCAATCCGTTTCAAGGAGAGGTAATTATTAATTATTAATTATTAATTGTTGAACTACCTATTGACATACTCCCGATGCCCATGCTTGGGCGAGTTCGCGGGATTCTTCAACTCGCACAAGGAGTGGCTGTTTATACTCCAGGTGATGCCCTCCCCCTGTGTTTTTTTATTATCACATGGTCGCTATCCCATACGACGTTCCCTTCCGGGAGAACGCGGGACTTATCGCTATTTTTGTTAAATTAGACCGGAAGATTGCTTTTAAATGGTAGACTATGCTAAATCTAAAAAAGTGACTATCTCAGAAGTCATCCCAGACTACTTCAAGGAAGGATCGAAGCCACCAGATTTAAAGATGTATCCCTTCAGTTGGTTTATTTCTTGGCAAAAATTAATCTCGCCACTACACTCCCCCTACACCTAAAATCCTCTTTTTGCATTATAAGTATAAATATTCTACCAGATTTAATATTAGCTATGCCGGCAAAACCTTCTAAACTTAACCCTCAAGACAGACCCCAAAAACAGAAACAAATTAAACTCAAGGATGGGCGGTCAAAAAATGAGTTTTCGCCAAATACTGAGGAAGATGAAGATCTAATTTATGGGCGACATACTTTGCAAGCTGCTCTCAAGGGCGATCGGTACTTAAACCGCATTTGGATTGTCACCCCTCTGCGATACGATCCCAGGTTTCATACATTGCTCAACGAGGCTAAAGCCAAAGGTACGATTATAGACGAAGTAGACGATCGGCGCTTAGATCAAATTACCCAGAGAAAAAATCACCAAGGTATAGCGGCTCAAATATCTCCCTACCAATATAAAGAACTTCACGAAATTATTTCCGAAGCCAAATCAAAAACCGATAAACCTGTATTGTTAGTAGCTAATGGTCTCAACGATCCCCATAATTTAGGGGCAATTATTCGGACAGCCGAAGCTTTAGGAATACAAGGTTTAATTATTCCCCAAAGACGAGCAGTGGGGATCACTTCTACTGTTACTAAAGTGGCTGCTGGAGCGTTGGAAAATTTTTCTGTTGCAAGAGTTATTAATATTAGTCGTGCCTTGGAAGAACTAAAGGCAGAAGGTTTTTGGATATATGGTACTGTTGCTGATGAAGGACATCCCATTCAGAAAGTGGAATTCACTGGAGCTGTTGTTTTGGTGGTTGGTAACGAAGCAGAGGGTTTAAGTCTTCTCATCCAAAAAAAATGTGACGCATTAGTCTCTATACCAATGTCGGGAAGTACTCCTAGTCTTAATGTATCGGTAGCAACTGGAATAACTCTTTATGAGATTCATCGGCAGCGCTACTCTAAGACTGTTCGTATGGAAGTTAAAAAATAAGATGGAAAAAATTAAACCTTACATAATATAGCAATTTTTATACTGGTGAGGTAGAAAGTTCTACGTTTTAGGGAGCAGGGAGCACCGGAACTGGGAACGGGAAATAATATTATCATATCCGGTTATACACTTATCATTTAGAAAAATCTAAAATGGTGCCCTGCAACGGATTGTTAAATACCTTTGAGAGCTTATATTTTAGCCGTAATGGCGCACCCTACAAGAATGAACTATTTTAGGTGAACCGCGGCAGTAGGCAGTAGGGTGTGTTAGCGGTAGCGTAACTGAGCAAAACCCTGTATCTATAGTCAGTGCGTAAGTCCCGTAGATATTATATCAAGTAACATTAATTAACCGCAATGTAGGGGAGCAGCGGGTGTAGGGAGCAGGGGAGCAAAAAGAAATAAAGCTTTGAACAACTGCTGTGGAGATTGACCAAATAATAACTAATCAACCGGACTTGATATAAAAAATGTAAGTGTATAGCACTCGAAGCAAAGGGCGCGGACATTACTAAATGCTGTTTGCTTTGGCATTTGGACACCGAAAACTTTCTTTATTGATTACTTCTGACTTCACGCCTTTTAACTTTGTGACTTGCCCGTAGCGCTATATCTCACAAATGATTTAGGATTGCTATATAACCTTAATTATACTCATCACTATAATTTCAACTATAATTTTCACAGTTCATTTTGGACTTAATCTGCAGACAGCCTAAGTTTTTGCTAATGGCTTCTGACCCAAGGGTTGTGAATGCTGGCAGAGATACAGATGATTACAGCACTTTTTAAGATGATGAGGTACACCATAAAATTAATATCTTTTCCCTGTTCCCTAAAGTCCTAAAATTTTTTACCTCATCAACTCCGAAACTGCTGTAATAGATACTACTAATACAAACAAAGGATTACTAAATAAAATGAAGGAACAATTGACGAATTTACTCAATTTCTCAGGGCTTGCTTGGTGGATTGAAATTTTGACTGCTAATCCTCGCTGCACTTATTATTTTGGTCCTTTTTTGACCAAAAAAGAAGCACAAAATGCTGAGGCTGGTTATATAGCAGACTTAGAAGGTGAAGGTGCTCGGAACATTGAGGTGTCTATTCAGCAGTGTAAACCCGTGGAGTTGACTATTTGTGATGAATTAATTGGGAAATCCTGAGAATCAACAAACTGTTAACCTAGTTTCACTCCTCAAATATAATTATCAATTCTAGATTATTTAAGATATGCTAGTTGTCAGAAATTATTCACGACGATCGGTTCTAAAGTATAAAATTTCTTTGGTGATTCCCTATCCAATTTTCTATGTCTGTTAGCACTAGGTTAGGAATTTCCCAAGGAAAAAGATGGGCCGTGTGAGGATAACATTGCCAATGTGCACGATCTATGTGAAGAGCTGTTTCTCGACTTGAATCGGAAGTAATATGGCGATCGCCTGCCCCAGCTAAGACCAAACACGGACATTGAATCTGGGGCAGGTTAGCCAATTTATTATAGCCACTTCTTAAAGCTTGATTTAATGCTGTAGTGGCAAATTTAGAAGTTTGTAAATAGGCGGGGACTGCTTCTTTTGCTAGATATTGATAGGTGGCAGGAGTGTGTTGTTGGATAAGATATCGAAAGAGCGATCGCTTACCAAAAGTATCGATATTCCATCGCCAACCAGGCACAAACCAATTTATAATTCCTGCTAAACCAGTATAAAGATTATCCTGCCAAGTTATGGGAGGATGACTGCCTCTAGGTCTTGCTGCGGTAGCTATTAAAATTAAACCTGCGACTTTATCGGGGTTTTTTAGAGCCAACTCCATTGCCATAATTCCACCTAATGACCATCCCAATATTACATATTTGTGAATCTGAAGTTTGTCTAGGAGTGTTTCTAGGTCTATTAGGTGTTGACTAATCTCAAAGTCTTTTTTTGTATAACTTTTGCCATAGCCTCTTAAGTCAGGAGTAATAGTTTGAAAGTTTTGGCAGAGGGAATTGGTAAACACTGACATACATTGACCTGAGCCTGGATGTCCGTGGAGGCAGAGAATGGGAAAACCTTCTCCTTTGACTTGAAAATGTAGTGGTAATGATGAGGCCATGATTATTTTTTCTGTAAAATTATTTTGTTAACTTTCTCAAAAGTCTACTTCTTGATAAATCTCGTTGAAAGGGATTTGCAGTTCAACAGTAGCTAATTTGAGAATATTATTTTCTCTATTATAGTCGGTAAATAACTATTAATTTTCTGAAGTTTTAATATACTTCGCCAGATAATATTTGGATTGCTTGATTAATATATACTCTCGAAATTCAGGAATTGAACGATAAAAATTAAACTTTATGGAAATTTTGTTAGTATAGTGAGAAACAAACACAACCCTGGAGTTTAATGTGGATAGACAAAGTAACTTAATTTCCTACTCTCAAAAATCTAGGACTGCGGTCATAATTGACAGGGGAGTAGATAACTATCAAATGTTAGTTGCGGGGGCGATCGCTGAAACAGAGTCGATCGCTCTCGACAGCAACCGCAATGGTATAGAACAAATAACCGAAGTTCTGGCCCAACGATCAAATATCAATGCCATCCATATCATTAGTCATGGTTCTCCTGGTTGCTTGTATCTCGGTAATGCTAAATTAAATTTAGATACGATCAACGATTATATTGGGGACTTGCAGCAGTGGCAAGGAAACATTTTCCTATACGGTTGCAATGTCGCTACAGGAGATGCAGGGGCAGAATTTTTGCAGAAATTCCAGAGAATAACTGGCGCTAATATTGCCGCATCTGCTAACTTCACCGGAAGTGCTACTTTAGGTGGAGACTGGGAACTGGAAGTGAAAGTAGGCGAGATAGAAACTACCAGAGTTTTTGTCGAGGCGATCTCCAAAAATTATAACTCAGTTTTTGCCATCGAGCGGGTGTCGGTAGATTCATCAGGAAATGAAGCCAATGGGGTATCTAGCTATCCCACTATTTCTGGCAATGGTAGGTTTGTAGCTTTTTCTTCTGTTGCCGATAACTTGATACCAGGAGATACAAACGAAACACGGGATATATTCATACATGACCGAGAAACAGATGTCACCAGCTTGGTTTCTGTCAACTCCGCAGGAGAACCGGGAAATGGTTTCTCCTATAGCTCTTCCATTTCTGCGGATGGACGCTTCATCGTGTTTGGGTCAGATGCAGACAACCTGGTGCCAGGAGATACAAACGAAGTACGGGATGTATTCATACACGACCGAGAAACAGGTAGCACCAGCTTAGTTTCTGTCAACTCCGCAGGAGAACAGGCAAACGCAGGTTCCGGCAATGCTATAATTACTGCTGATGCAAGTGAGATTTTGTTTAGCTCTTCTGCGGATAACTTAGTGGTGGGAGATACTAATGAAGAGCAAGATATATTTGTACGCGACCTAGAAACAGGTATTACCAGTAGAGTTTCCCTAGACTCTTCAGGAAACCAAATTAACGGCAGTTCCAGCATTTCCTCCATTTCTGCTAATGGCAGATTTATCGCTTTTTCTTCTGATGTAGATAACCTAGTACCAGGGGAAGAAAACTGCCAAATATATATCCGCGATCGCGAAACCGGAACTATCAGTTGCATTACCGCAGAATCCCACCCTGGAAGTGGTATTGGTAGCACTACCATTTCTAACGATGGGCGTTTTATAGCTTTTCAGATTGGTGAGTTTCCCGAGTTTATGCTTCCAGCAGGAGTTCCCCTCGATATCAATACCTTCCTATACGATCGCCTAACTGGAGAGAGCAATCGTATTTCTTCCCTCCAGAGTCCAGTCATTTCTGCTGATGGCAGGTTTGTTTCTTTAACTAAAGGTATAACTGGTTATAATGCTGGTGGGGGGAGTAATGGAAAGCTATTTATACATGACCTGCGCTCGAATATCACTACCCCTGCTTTTACCCTTGAGGAATCAGAAGTTCAAAGAACCCAATCTTTCTCAGCTCCGCCAGCTCCTGAAGGTTGGGCACCAGAATTTTCTTCGATCTCTGCTGATGGCAGTCTCATCGCATTTAATTCTTTTGTTGATGATTTAGTACCAGAAGATACTAACAGTATGTCCGATATTTTCGTTGTTGATAATTTACTAGCAAACAGGGATATTGGTAATATAGATACGTCTCAACCTCTCATTGGT
>JBARXI010000497.1:0-12288 GCA_049647275.1 Microcoleaceae cyanobacterium | reverse complement strand
ATCAAATTCTATTCTCAAACTGCCTTTTATCTCTTTCTTCTTGGTTAGATTTTTTTTGTGTGTTTTCTTAACCGGATTTAGTATTATAGCGTTTCTCGCTCTTGGTGAGGTACAGCTTTCATGTTCTTCCCCCGCTGCCTAAAAACAACGAATTATAGTACTGATAAGGTCTATAATTCGCTTGGTAAGCACAGAAACAAATAAATAATTTTCACCACTTCACCTACCACCTAACACCTAACACCTAACACCTAACACCTAACACCAGCAAATTTTGTACCTCATCAGTATGGGAAATGCTATATACTGCCGTACTTTAAGAATTTATTTTCGCTAAATATTATAGACGGCTTCATAATCTTCCCAAGCTGCTTTTGCACCAGCCTCAACGATTAAACTCAAGTCACAACCATACTCTCCAGCACAACTAAAAGAACCCAATTCTAATATATAAAGCTCTCCTTCTGACTCACAAATATCGACTGTATAAACTAATTCCGGATACCAATTAACTTTCTTCAGCACTGCGCTCAAATAGTTTTCTAAATCACCACCTTTGACTACTTCATCGATTCTTTCCTCTCCCACTAGATAGAGCGAACCTGTAATAATTTCATTTTTATAAACAAAAAATCTCCACTCTTTTTCAATTGAACGTTTAGCACTAACTAGCACTAACGTTGTTTCATCTGTTGTTAATTCTCTTCCTAAAGTCATCATAGTATTTAAGACTTTAAGGTTAAATACTCCAGCACGAAATGACTTCATATTGCTATTTGGTCTGATAAAAATCTCGCCGTCAGAATTAAAGTATTCAAGAATTTCTGCTTTTCTTCTAATTAACTCTGCTAAGGGCAGAATAAAATATTTATTATTCAGTAAATATTCGCCAAAGTAAGCATAATAAGTCGAACAGCGAAGATTTTTTTCATTCATGTATGCTCCAGGAATCCAAGCTGTTCTTAAAATATCTCGACCTAGATTGAGAGTGCCTTTGAAAATAACACATTCATCATTAGGAAAATATTTGTTTGTTTCCCCCGGTCGAAATTTCAGATATGTTGTTTCTTTGTGAATATATCCTTGCTTAGTTAATTCTGCTAAAAATTCTTCTTGGCGGTCGATAACATTTTTTTCAATTAACCAATTCACTTTTTTTTCCATCTCGCTTTTAAAAATAGCTGAAAAATTAATTGGAGTCGATATATATAGCAGGGAACAGGCAACAGTTAGAAAAATATTTCACCTGATTCGGTCGCTCGTCAGTCTATGTCCTAACCTACTCTTTATCTTTTGCGTGCTATAAATACTCAAGACAACTGCCACCATTTTTATCCCCCACCGATCGACACCAAATAGAATTCGCCGCAGCCACTATAATAATTGTAGGGTGCGTTGCTTAAATAAACTAGATATATATAGCTTAGGATAGAGAATTTTGCTTAAGTCCTGGCAAAACACTATACTAATTTTTTGTGCGATCGCATAATTCGAGAGTCACTCTTAAAATGACGGTCAAGCAAAAAATATTTAACCTATTTGTCCCATCTATTTTATCTTTTCTGGGGTTTGAGTCCCCGTGCAATTTTCCCTTCTGCCTTCTTTAATTGGCCTTAGTTAGTGGAAAGTTCAATATTTATTTAGTCTCTAATTATTCGTTTTTGATACACTTTTTGAGTCCATTTGCTGTCCATTTGCCTGTTCCAGAAAGGCTGAAAGGTCGGAAACTCGTTCTTTGAAGTTAAAAGCGGGTATGGGGAATCGAACCCCAATCATTAGCTTGGAAGGCTAAGGTTTTACCACTAAACTATACCCGCAGTCATTTATTTAATATAGCACAGTTTCTCAAAATTACAAGTAAATCAGAAAAAAAATATCTAGAGTAACTCAAAAGTCAAAAGTATAAACTAACTTCTGGGGTCTCGACTGACCACAAAACCTAAAACCTCCTCATCTATGCCTTTGAGCTTTAGAGACCCATAATTTCTGACCTCCTGACTATCCACATACTCGGCCACTGTGGTCGATACTAAAATTGTATTTGGCTCTGCAGCCTCCTGCAAGCGGGCTGCAATATTTACTGATGGGCCAATAGCGGTATAATCAGACCGCTCTGCACTACCAAACATCCCTACTACAGCACTACCCTGATGAATACCGCAGCGAAACCTCACAGGTGGCACCCCATTATCTCCAATTAATCCCAACTTTTGCCAGCGCTCATTTAACTTATCTAAAGCTCTCAACATTGCTCGCGCGGAAGCTATCGCCCTTCGCACCTGCTCCTGTGCAGTTAACTCCTCGGGTGAACCATAAATTGCCATAACTGCATCCCCGACAAACTTATCCACCGTGCCACCATTGGCAAAAATTGCCCGTGTCATTTCTCCTAAATATTCATTTAATAACTCGGCAATGCGACGAGATTGCAAAGTATTAGACATCTGAGTAAAACCCACAATATCACTAAATAAAACTGTAACTAATCTTGGTTCCGGACGCAAATCCAAAGCCAAATCTCCCTCTGCTGCTCGTCGCACCATTTCTGGTGGCAAAAACCGTCGCAATACTGACTCTGTTAAATAATAATTTAACTCTTGCACTCGTCTTTCATTCTCTTTTAAAGCTAATAAATTTCGCACTTCTGCCAACAATTCTCGATCGTTAAACGGCTTGGATAAATAAGCATCTGCTCCTCTTTCTACTCCTTCAATTCTAGTATCTTCATCGGCTTTTGCTGTCAATAAAATAATTGGAATTCCTCGCATTTTTTCGGTTTCTCTAATCATTTTAATTAAATCTATACCTGACACAATCGGCATCATTAAATCAGTGATAATTAGATCGGGCTCGTGTTTTTTTGCTGCTTCAAATCCCTCAGCTCCATTCCTTGCTAAGACAACATTAAATTTAGATTTTCGCATAATTCTTGACACATAGTTTCTCAAGTCTGGGTTATCATCAACGACCAAAATAGTAGCTAATGAACTACTATCAAAATTAACTTCAGCTATATTTTCTTTTTGGTATACTGATTTTAATTCATCAGATTCTTCTAATTCTGCTTCTACGTCTGCCAACTCAACTTCTAATTTAGAGGCATCAAATTCACCTGGGATTTCTAACACTTGTTCTATTGGCAAATGAGTATTTCCTGTTGGCAGCCAGACTTTAAAAGTAGCACCTTGACCATAAACAGATTCTACAGTTACTTGACCATGATGAAGTTCTACTAATTCCTTGACTAATGCTAAACCTAAACCACTTCCTTCATAAGAACGATTTGTCGAGCCTTCTGCTTGGTGAAATCTTTCAAATAAAAAGGGGATTTGTTCTTGGCGAATGCCAATTCCTGTGTCTTGAACTTTTAATAAACAATGTTCCCCAGCCGGTTCAACGGAAATAGTAATACTCCCTCCTTCTGGAGTAAATTTCATGGCATTGGATAGCAAGTTATAAATAACTTTATCAAACCTTTCTATATCCAAGTAAACTGATGGGCAATTATCGCTAAATTCTGTAACTAAATTGAGTTCTTTTTTCTGACAGTAGGGGGCGAATGATTCGACAATATTACGACAGAAAGCAACCAGATTACAGGGACGAAAACAAGGCTGCATTCGTCCAGCATCAATTTTTTGTAGGTCTAATAATTGATTAACTAATCTTAGGAGGCGACGGGAGTTACGGAGGGCAATTCCTGCTTGGTCTTGTGGTAAATCTTGCTTGGAGTTAACTGCTTCCTCTAACAACCCAATTATTAAAGTTAGAGGAGTGCGAAATTCGTGGGAGATATTTTGAAAAAATTCTGTTTTGAGGCGATCGGCTTCGATCAGTCTTTCTGCTTGTTGTCTTGTGGTTTGATAAAGACGAGATTGTTGAACGGCGATCGCAGCTTGGGAAGCTACAGCCTCAGCTAATTCGATTTCAGAAGCTTGCCATCGACGTTGGTCTGAATTTTGGCGTAGAGAAATACTTCCAATGATTTTACCGTCAACAGTCAGGGGTACTACCATCAAAGCACGAGCATTAAAACGTAGGGGTAGTTCAGATTGATTAAATTCTGGGTGTTGATTCAGATCGTTTAATGCTACGGTTTTTTTTGTTTGTAGTAGTTTTACCAAAACTGGGTTGCTGCTAATGGGGGCAAGTGACTGAGGTAAGTGTATTCCAGTTGAGAAGCGATCGTGATTAGATATTTCCGCCCCACTAACAGAGTCATCTGAAACAGCATAAGTTTCAGTGGTACTAACTGAGGATTTCGCTTGAGTCTCATATAAACCAACACACTGAACATATTCATCAGTTTCCTTCCACAATGAGAGAATGCAACCATCGACTTGTAGAGTTTGTCCTAATTGTTCAGTGATCGCAGCAAAAATATCTTGGGGGTTTAGACTGGAGCGAATGACTGTTGTGATGGTATTGACCAAAGTTTCTCGTTGGGCGAGACTTCTGAGTTGCTCATAAGCACGAGCTTGAGATAGAGCCATAGCTGCTTGATCGGCAACTGTAATTATGAGTTGCACTTCATGATCTTGCCAGTTTCGGAGTTGGCCACATTGGTGTAGTGCCAAAACTGCAATTAAGTCTAATCGGGAAAATAGAGGCACAATTAGACTAGAGTGAATATTTGCTGCTAAGTAACCTTGTCGGCGTTTTTCAATTTCTTGGCTATCTTCCTTTAGTCTTTCATCAGTGTGGACATCTGAAATAACTTCCACATCCGTAGTTTCCCAGATGATTTGAGAAAAAATTTCTTCTGGTATTTCAGTGGGAGAGGGGTTTGACTGCTGAGGGTTGTGTTCTTGATTTTGGTAAACGAACCATTCGTCTTCCATTTGACCATCTTGAAATGGACGGCAGATAGCCAAACTTACTTCAAATATTTGGCCAATAGTTTCAACTATCCTCTGGAGCATCTGCCGATAGTTGGGGGCAGAGCGAATAGTATTAGTGACTGCATATAGGAGAGACTGTTGTTGAAGGGCACGACGTAGTTCGTCAGTGTGAGATTTGAGGACATTGTGAGTGTCAACTGCCTGTTTAACTAATGCTTGAAGTTCGTCAGCGTTCCATGGTTTAGTTAGGTATTTAAAGACTTTACCGGAATTAATTGCTTCTACTAGGTCTTCTACGTCAGTGTAGCCAGTTAGAATAATCCGAATTGTGTCTGGGTATTTACTGGCAGTCTGACTGAGAAATTCTGTACCACTCATTTTGGGCATTCGCTGGTCTGAAATAATTGCAGCTACTGGCCCAGATTCTTCTAAGATTTCTAAGGCTTCTGGCCCACTCTCGGCTCGCAGCACCTTGTAGTCTCGGTAAAAGGTGCGGTAAAGAAGGTCTAGGTTGTCTCGCTCATCATCGACAACCATAATTTTGGTTTTAGGTTTTCTGTCTCTGGAACTCATGCACCGCTCTCCGTGCTTTTAGGGCAGTATGATGAATTATTGTTTAGTAGGCACAGATGGATCTAGTGCTGAAAGGCCATATACACCTATTTTGTCAAGTAAGACAAGTAAGAAATGAATATCTTCTTTTTGGTAGTTGCTGGCACGAAAAAAGTTGCTTAAGTTGTGGTTGTGGTCTTTGGTCGTTCACTCTATTTAGTTAATGGTATTTGCAAGGGAGTATATAGTTATGAGATAAATTTATGGAAGATTGCTAGATATTTTTTTTGATTAGCAGTTTAATAAGTTTTCAGCAGTTCGAGAATTGAGTTATTTTTTTAAATTTTATCAACTTTTGATGTCTTGGACATATCTCTATTTCTAGCATATACGAAAGTAATGGCCTTTTACTCTATAACTAATGCCCTGATTAGTACAGTAAAAGTTATAGGCCTTAACATTATCTGTTAACTTTAACTAGTTTGTCTATAAAAACTACTAATTCTCTTTTTTAAATATATTCTAGGCTTCCATATACTTGGCGAGCAAATTGTGAACCCTTTCTTTTTTTTATCAAAGTCTCTCGAACTTTCAACCCAAGGAAATTTATCTAATAGATTTCAGTTTTTAATCCGGATTGCTAAACCAAAAGATCTGATGAGTATTGCTGAAATTTTGACAGGTAGTTTTCACTCCCGTCAAGGAATGATGGGTTGGGCTTATCCTTTTTTAAGATTAGGTATTTATGAAGATTTACGAAATCGCATCCGTTCTAAAACGGAGCAATATTTATGTCTTGTTGCTGTGGTTGTAAAGGATAATCAGTCTATTGAGGAATTATCTACCGTTGAAAATGAGGATTTGGTGGGAACTGTGGAAATGAGTGTGCGATCGCTAAATCCTTGGCAGTTAGATAATTTTGAGTATGCTTATTTGTCTAATTTGGCTGTTGATATTAATTACCGAAGGTTAGGAGTTGCTCAACAATTTTTAAACTGTTGCGAGCAGCAGGCATTGGAATGGGGGTTTGGCGATCTCTATCTTCATGTACTAGAAAATAATCATAGTGCTCGGAGGCTTTATTATAGAGCTGGTTATCGATTACATGAAGTTGAATGGACTTGGGGATCGTTATTATTGGGGCAACCTCGAAAGTTGTTTCTGCGTAAATCTTTTTCACGTAAGATTTAAGTATACAGTATCAGCTATTTAAATTTTGATAATTGAACAAATATAATATTTAGTATTGAAATTATATCAATAGAAATATGAGCACTGTGATTTTTTTTTACTTAAATTTGAAGATTTAATACCACATTATGAATATAGAGTTTGACTCCTTGATGTTATTAAATTTTAGGTATTCCTGCATAATAATGATAAATTTTGGTTGAAAGGAAAGGGAAGACCGGAGCTGGAAATAGAGGGATGTCCTAACTTTAATGTGTACTGGTATATAGGGTTTTTCATATATTTAACTGAAGAGTTTGTCTCTGTCTATCGGATGCACCCATTAATGCCAGATGAGTTTGAATTTTATTCGGTTAAAAATGGTTAGTTATTACAAAAGAATAATCTATTTGAAGTTGCTGGTAATCGTACCATAACTCTTGTAGAAAGTTTAGAAATTCCCGATCTATTTTACTCATTTGGAATTACTCATCCAGGAGCAATTACTCTATATAATTATCCGAGTTTTTTACAGCAACTTGTGCGAGATAATGGTGAATTTTTTGATTTGGCTGCTGTAGGTATTTTGAGAGATAGAGAGCGAGGTGTTCCTCGTTATAATGATTTTAGAGAATTAATTGGTCGTGAACGAGTGAAGTCTTTTGAGGAAATTACTGATAATAAAAAATGGGTGAAAGAATTACGAGAGGTTTATCAGAATAATATTGATAGTATGGATTTAATGGTGGGTATGTTTGCTGAAAATCCGCCGGAGGGATTTGGTTTTAGTGATACTGCTTTTCGTGTGTTTATTCTCATGGCTTCTCGCAGGTTGAAGAGCGATCGCTTTTTTACTGAAGATTATCGAGCTGAAATTTATACTCAATTTGGTTTAGATTGGATTGATGATAATAATATGTTGACTGTTTTGCGCCGACATTATCCTAGTTTAAATCCGGCTTTATTCAGTGTAGAAAATGCTTTTGCTCCTTAGCGAAAAGTTGGTGTATAAGGCAGATTTAAAGTGCTAAGTTAGGGTTAATTTTAAATTAAATTTGACTTATAACCCTCCCTTACAAAACTTGATTAGAAAGAACTACCAATATCTAATTAGGGTTTGCTGAACAAGTTTTTTGTGGGGGTAGGAGTCAGGAACCAGGAGTCAGAAGAAACCGGGATTACAGACAATATAGGAGGAACAATAGTCTGAGATTTTTCAACCATGGTCTGGTCAAAACGCTGAGTTTTTCAGCTTTGAGGAGCAAAAAGCTTGTACTTTTTTCGCCGAAAAAAGGCTAAAGTTTTACAGATCAAGGTTTCTCCGGTTAATCAGCAAGCCCTAATTATCAAATTTATTCTGGTAGTTTATTCAGGGTAAGCGCACGTAAGTTTTTATCACTAAATACAGATAAAACTTCTCAACTTGTTTTATTACTAAATATCAATCTTCTGCCTCAAGACGTCTTGATTAACGTAAGTTTTGGATCAAATTCAGTCTAAATACTCCTGATTGATTTTCACTTACATCAAAGCTCAAATGTCTTGCCTTATTTTCTGTTTAAGTTGAATTTATAGACTCATTCACGCTTTCTATAAATGCTAAAACTACCATTTCAATAGAGTTTGAGGTGCGCTTAGCCTGGGTAGTTTAGTAATTTTAATAATAGTAAGTGAGAAAAGTTTTTTACCATTTTCTCCTAATACTCTGATAACCAATTAATTAATGGCGTTGCTGAATCAATGGATGAATCTTTACGGAACGGGTAAATCCCATCTTTTACTTCCTCTACTTCCTCTTTCTCCCAACTTACAATTCATCCCGCAAATATGCAACGCCAATTAATTATACCAATTTGCTCTAAGAATGTTACAAATGAACAAACTATTGAAGTAGGAAAAATTTATCTTTGCGGAGCATTCCGTAGGAAATTGCCCTTACTCTTACCAACAGCCTCAGAATTTGTAGCCAACTTTTTTCCAATTAGTATTAGCTATCAGAAGAGTAAAAAAACCTATATTGAGGAAACAGAAAAAATGTTAGATATTATCAGCTTTAAGCCATTTAGATTAAAAATTCCATTTTTACTAGACATAATTATAATTTCTGATTCAGAACAAATCAAGAAAATTTAAACTTCTGGAGATGTAGACCGTTTACATAGATACGATACTGCGGCCTTACCATGGAGGAGTAGAATTTATTTTAGAGCTACTAAATTTCACGATCAAGAGCGTGATTTATGGTTTTGTCCTTTCGAGTCAACTTCTAATCCTACTTATCAACAAAGACGAGCATATCTTGAGGAAAAAGTAGCAAAAAGTTATAGTGAAGCAGATGTTAAAAGAATTGCTGAACTGTTAAATGAAAATGCGGAAGATGAGACTCTTGCTTATGGAATGGTGCAGATACTTAATCAAAGATTTTTTGAGAAATAAATTCCTCTTGGTATTACTCAAACTGCCAAAAATACAGTACAAAGTATAGGGGAAATTGTATTGCAATGGAAATATATGGCTGGTATAAAAGCAAATATTAAAGTTCTAGATTATTGTGCTGAAAATCTTCCTAGTAAGGTGCATATTCTAGACGCTGGACATAATATTGGGGAGGTTGTGCAAACAACTACCAGTGTATTAAGAACGTTAAAGAATAACCAAGATAAATCAGTTGAAGAAATTTTTACATCTCATCCATTAACTCCTCAAGCACCAAGAATAGCTGTGAGGGAATCAAATTTTGATGGATTATTATCATCTCCTACAATTCCAGGAAAAACAGTTTTAATATTTCAAATAGGAAAAGCTGCTATTGAAACCAAAGATATAAATTTTACTTTTAGCACTGGGAGTTCAGAAAGAGCTTGTGTGTTTAAGGATTTTTTTCTGGAATTTATGAAGGATTTACAACAAGAATTACGTCAGACAAATTCTCAAGGCTAGGATGAAGCATTACGAATAGCGATGAAGGAATCAAATTTTGATGATTATTATCATCCTCTATAGTTTCAGGAACGGAAATGTGGTTTTTGCGTTGAATAAAAAGTCATGCGTAGGGGCGAACGACTACCAATAACACATACTATTATAATATCACAATTTTTTGAATGTGTCTTTCATTCCGAGGTCTCCTCGCAATTACATACTCGCTTTTTTGGGGATGCAACATACAAAATTATCATTCTGCAAATCTTGAGTGCTTCGCAGAATGATAATTTTCTCTGACAGAATAACAGAATAATAGTCTCAATTTCTCAAAAGCCAAGGTTTATGATAACTACGAACAGATAGAAATGCTGAGTTTTTATATTGATTATTTTCAACAGCAAAAATATATATTTATTTTCTCATCAGGAAGCTTTAGAAATTGGAGTATCGCATAAATACAAAATGGGTTCTATATAGCCATAGTCTCCAAAAATTATAACGTTACAGATATTTAGTATTTAGAACTGATGGGTTGGCTAAGTCCTTGATGTTATATTTTAAAGATGGTAATGGGTAATAGGTAATCAGTTGATAACTGGCACAATTTTAACATTGACGCGAGGCTTGGTGAGCTATAGAAACTACTGCTGAAGTACTAATTCTGGCGGGGGGTTTCAGCACAATAGATGTACCTAAGCCAAACTACTGCTCTCCTAACTAACTACTAGTGCAGCTACGCGAAAGTTATTCATTCAAAAATCAAAAGTCAAAAATCAAAAGTACAGGACTTCACAAGCGCTATATACAGTAGCCAAAAACTATAGTACTAGATATTAATAAATTTTTATACCTCATTGGTTAACTTCTGAAGTACTATGAATAGCCGTGACTGAAATAGGATTGCTATATTATAGAAGACAAACAAAGATTGCTTTGGAATTTATTTGGCTTTGTATTAAAACTCTAGAACAAAGTTTAGAACTCGATATTTTTCCCAGTAAGCATTACCCAGATAAATATTTGGCGCAACTTCTCTAATTTCATCCCTAATTTTTTGAGCAATAAAAGAGGTTGGAGAATAGTCAAGAATTTAGTCAATAATTATAGACTCTCTTTCATCAAGCCAACTTTTTCCCAAGTAAACTTCTGCTTTAACTAATTCTAAATTTAGAGGAGTTATTTTATTAAGTAAATAAACCTGTTCTCGATAAAAAATTTTACCTTGCCAGGCTAAAAAATGAACAATGGAAGAAAAATTCCGAGAAAAAGAAGTACCAGGAGCAAATATTACTATGCCTTTACTTTCACCATCAGGAATAATACCTGTATTGCTATGTTTATAAAGTTCATCTAGTTCAGGCTCTAGCATATTCTGTATATCCTTAACTGTAATCGTCATTTTTATAAATTTTTAACTTCCAATAATAATCATAACTTAAGGTAGTTTATAGCTGGCTACTCTAATAGTTAATACTCCTTTTTTGGGGTCACGACTGAATACAAATACTCCTCTAGCAGTTTCTCCACCGGAGAGAAAGTCTATACGTTGTTCTCCCATTTCCTTTATTTCATCTTTTATTTTTAATTTCGCCACTACTTGAACTGACTGAGTGTTCCTCCTCCGATATTTTTAACAGTAAAAGGAATATAAAATTCTTGCTCGGCTTCACGGACTTCTTTTTCTATTTTGACTGACAAAACAGGGGGTTTATTTTCTTGTTTTTGCCAACTATAAAAGATTAAACTAACGATAATTATTACAATTAAAATAGCTAAACTAAAACTAATCCACTCTGGTGTCGAGCGACTTTTTTTGTGATGTTTATGTTCTGGCAAAGTATTACTCATACCGCTAAACGCCCTGCGGCTCCCCCAATAGTTGCAGGCAACCCTAGTAAAATAGTTGAACGTAACCACAAAAACCACGGATCGCTAAAATTAAGCCTCTGGAAAAACCATAACATTAAGAGTGAAACTAATAATGAAATTAAATAAGAAAAGATAGTTTCACTCTCAGCATTTTGGAATAAACCTCTTTGTTGTTGACGTTGTTTTTGTTTAGTAAAACCTGCGACAAAAACAATGCCATAAGAAATTAATAATGAGGCGACCATAATTGCCAATAACCAAGGTGGAGAAGCTGTTACTGCTAGTATAGTTACTTCATCAGTAGGTGCAATACTAAAAGCAACCATAATTGCTCCTACAAAAGTAGCACTAACACCTGATAAAGTATCATCATAATTGCGATAATTTTTTGGGTGATGCTTATTAATATTACCTCTATTTGTTTGTTTCTTATGAGTATTTTCTGTCGCTTCACCACTCAAAAGTAATCTAGCCATCGACACACCGAGGGCAAAAGGAACACTTTCAAAAATGATTTTTCCTAATCCCTCATCCAACGGAGTTTCCCATGTAATTCTTTGCAATAAAATTAGAATAATTGTTACACAGACTAATCCTATAGCTATAGCTTCAATGCTTTCTAAAGCTACATCTGCAATAGTTGCACATTTTCTTCTCCTAAAACCTTCTACGCTATTAAAGATAAAAACAACAATATAAGTAATTCCTAAAATACTCAACATTAAAGGTGGGGTAACATAAGAACCTATTCCCCAAACTTCCATAGTATACAATACGAGAATGCCGAACAAAAATCCGCCAGAAGCACCCCGCACTACATCATTTATTTCTTTTACCCAATGATTTTTATCGGAGGATTGATTAATTTTTCTGCTCATAATTTAGCCATATCTGAAAGTAAGTAAATTCATTGCTAAAATCTAGAATGAAA
>JBARXI010000496.1:0-5253 GCA_049647275.1 Microcoleaceae cyanobacterium | reverse complement strand
GAATAATTATGATGGCGAAGAAAAAGTAGAAAAGGCGATAGAAAAATTAGAAGATTAACCCAGTCTCTGGGAAATTCCCACCATTTAATTTTTTGGTAATGGTGGGGATAACTACTAAAATTAAATCAAAAAATAGATAAAAATTATGAGAATATTATATAGAATCCGGTTATATAATAAATGTAATATTGAAATGATTAAATATCAAAGTCAAAGCAAGAGGAAAACATCTTTGATGAAATTCGCAGTTTATAGAAGCTGTAGGTTGGGTTAAGCGATAGCGCAACCCAACAGATACTTATTGTTTTCACCAAATGTTTGGAGATATCTATTTTTGTTGGGTTTCTCAAGTTCAACCCAACCTACACTTGTACTGTATAAAATATAAAGCAGTTTGGAGATATCTATTTTTGTTGGGTTTATCCTCCGGATAAGCTCCGCTAACCCAAGTTCAACCCAACCTACACAATCTATCAAATAAATTCTGACTCTCTCCTGACTACTAACTACTACTTATACAATAACTAATTATCCGAATTTTATATTACTTCCGTTTTCTGTTTATTATTGCCTTTTTCAAAGTTATTTTTTACATAACTACACCGAGGAATTTTGTAATAGACATCTCCAGAAAAGGTTCTGAAATCCTTACCCTACCTTTCCAAAATCGGTATTTTTGGAGATGTCTAATAATTATGAATTGAAATAAATTGAGTTAGAAAAAGAGAGTTATATCAAATCCGTTTAATTCGGTATAAAAACATTCTTCATCTTTACCATTACCAAGTATTTATAAGTTTTTTCTCTCCTGACTCCTACTTCAAAAGATTTTATATCATGTTCGGTAAAACACTTATAATTAGGCTCGTAGTTGGGCTTCAGCCCCTAAAATCTTGACATCAGGGCTAAAGCCCAACTACAAACAAAGATTTTATGATAATAAATAGCGCGGTCGAACAAAAAATTTTCTTCTACTCCTGACTCCTGACTCCTCCCTTGTTATTTATCACTATTCAACCGGACATATTATTTACTTAACTTTTCCCAACCTATACCTTGATAACCAAAATTAAACAAATCAGGATGTAAAATTTCTGCCAAAATTTCCACCGAATCTACTAACCTGGGTCCCGGACGATTAAAATAAGAATTACCATCAGTAATGTAAACTTTGCCCGATTTAACTGCAGGTAAATCTTGCCATTCTGGGCGGTTAATTAACTCCATCGTATCTTCACGAGTTCGCTCCAAATCAAAACCACAAGGCATAAAAATTATTACCTCTGGATTAGCAGCTAATAATTCCTCCCATTTTAACCAAGGCGAATGTTTACCAACTATTCCAAATAAAGAATTTCCACCAGCCAGCTTAACTAATTCTGGTATCCAATTTCCTGCAGCCATTAACGGGTCGCTCCACTCAACACAAGCAACTTTCGGCATAGCATTAGCAGGTAAATTTTTCGTTTTTTCCACACAAGCTATAACCCGTTTTTTTAAATCAGAAATAACCTCATTTCCATCCACTCCTAAACTATTAGCAACCCGTGTCATATCTACCCAAACTTCTGCTAATAAATTCGGCTGCAAAGAGATAATTTGTGGATGACTTTTTGTTAAACTTGCTACTGCAGCTTCCACATCTGCCAAACTAACAGCACAAACATCACATTGAGCTTGAGTAATAATATGAGTCGGTTGTAAATTTTCCAGAATTTCCGTTTCCACCCGGTAAACACTCAACGCAGACTGTAATAACTCAGTAGCGCGGTCGTGAATTTCCCGACTACTGCCATCAGGATTAAATTTAGGTTGAGTACAAACAGGCAAATTTTGAATTTCTGGCGGATAGTCGCATTCGTGACTTCTGCCAACAAGAGCATTAGTCAGCCCCAAGGCAGCAACTATTTCCGTGGCACTGGGAATTAGAGAAACAATTTTCATCGGTTTTAGCTGGTAAGTGGTAAATAATACATAAGTCCGCCTTTCTTAACAAAAAATTAAGAATCACTATGTTTCAGGGGCCAAGTTATTTTGAGACAATAAATAATATCTATAGTAGATGACCTAGCAGGCACACTCATGAATACTAACCAAATACTGGAAAATTATGCCATTGGCCAAAGGCATTTAACAGAAATCGATCTTTCAGGTATTAGCCTCAGAGGTATAAATCTCAGTGGTGCTGACTTTAGTCATTCTAATTTTAGTGAAGCTGACTTGAGCAATGTCAACCTCAGTGGTGTGAATTTAAGTAATGCTGACTTAAGAGGTACAAATTTAGTGGGGGCGAATTTAAGTGAAGCTAACTTAACAGGAGCTAAACTGAGCGAAGCTAATCTGAGTAATGCAAATTTGAGTGCTGCTAATCTCTCCCAAGTTGATGCAAATCGTGCTTTTTTATTTTGTGCTAATCTATCTCAAGCTAATCTCAGTAATGCTTTTCTTTTCAACGCTAGTCTGAGTTATGCTTGTTTGATTCATGCCAAGATGACTGATGTTAGTCTGATCGGAGCTAACTTAGTAGGCGCTGATTTTCGTGATTGCAATCTAACTGGCTCTTTTTTAATTGTTTCTGACTTGAGGAATGCTAATCTATCTGGTGCTAAACTGACTCAAGTCGATCTCAATAGTTCTAATTTATCCGGTGCTAACCTTACTAAAGCTAATCTTGAGGGTGCCGATCTGAGTTGGGTAAATTTAGTTGATGCTAATTTGAGAGGGGTTGATTTGAGTCTGGCTAATTTAACTAATACGACTTTACCGGACGGTTTTAGGTTTAAGTAAATTTGTGAGTAATTAAATTTATTTATTTTAGGTTGGATGATTATTTATTGCTGATTTGTGGTGGGATGTTTTTCACCATCACATTCAGCCTCTGATTTTTTTTGCATTACTGATTTTAGGTATGAAACTCCATTGGTCAGACTAAGTTAAGAGTGGAAAAATTAAGAGTGCAAATTATATAGCGTTTCTCGCTTATTGTGAGGTACAGTTGTCTTTTTCTTCCCAGATTAGCTGTTCCCTAAAAAATAAAATCTTGTACCTCACGCTTTTTGGGAATTGCTATATATCAAATCTCATGAATTAGCCATAATAAAAATGTTCTTCTGTTGAGAGAGAATCTTTTTTCGGTGCGGAATGCTGCGTAAACAAATTTTCCCTTGTTCCCTACTTCCTAGTTCCTAACTTTTTTATTATGGTTATTCAAAAAGACATGGCATTATAGTCTAAATTAGGGCTTGCTGAAAAATTTATAGGTGTGAGGTTTAGTAGTCAGTAGTCAGTAGGAGTGATTTCCTTTCGGTGCGGAATGCTGCGCAAACGGAATGCTATGCAAACGTGTTTACGTTAGCGCAGCTCCTCTGGAAGAGGTAGTATGACCTTAGGAAATCACCCGTATAGGAAGAATGGGCATTATAGAAAAAGTAGGAGAAAAATTTTTTGCTCAATTTTTCCACCCTTATCTGGTCAAAAAAAGGCGCTTTGTCTTTATCTTTAAATGCTTTTGCGCTCTGCAAAGCTGCCGCTAAGAGAGTCGATCGGTAAGCCCTAAATTAAAATAATTGGCAAAAGTAAATTTATTAATAACTTTGGATTAAGAAACTTTAGTTTATTCATTAAAACTATTGTTGAATTTTCTGAATAGTCTGAGTTATTTCAATAATTGAACAAAAAAAACAGATAGGGATTAAGCTATACTAAATTGACTCCCATGGGTACTATCAGAAGTAGTTAATCAACTCTAATAAAGTTGATTATTATTATTCATTCAACATCTCCAACAACTGCGCCTCACTCAACTGCCTAATCCCCAATTTCTCAGCCTTCTCCAACTTAGAACCCGCGTCTTCTCCCACCACAACAAAATCAGTCTTACCACTCACCGAATTTGTCACCTTACCACCAGCAGCTTGAATCAAACTTTTTGCCTCATCCCGCTTCAACGTAGGCAAAGTTCCCGTAAGTACAAAACTCTTCCCTGCTAATGACCCATTTTCTACCTTTGCCACATTACCCTCAGACTCTCCTACCTCCATCCTTACCCCAGCAGTTTTCAGCTGCTCCACCAACTCCTGATTTGCCGATACCTCAAACCACTGAGCTACAGAGTGAGCAATTTCTGGACCAATGCCATACACCGCTTCAATATCCGTCACCTTTGCCCGTGCCAAATCTTCAACTCTGGGGAACTTCTCAATTAACAACTCAGCATTCACACTCCCCACATGACGAATACCCAAACCGTAAAGCACCCGCGCCCAAGATTGAGTTTTAGAATTAGCGATCGCTTCGACTAACTTACTCGCGGACTTTTGGCCCATTCGTTCGAGACAAGTCAATTTTTCTACAGTCAGATCGTATAAATCTGCCACCGACTTCACCAAACCAGAATTTACCATCTGCTGCACCAGCTTTTCCCCCAAACCATTAATATCTAAAGCACCTCTAGAAGCCCAATGTGCCAGAGAACCCCTGAGAATAGCCGGACACGAAGTATTTATACACCGAGTTACAGCTTCATCCGTAGGTTTGACTACAGGTTGACTGCATTCTGGACAGTGGGTTGGCATTTGAAATTTTTCGGCATTGTCTGGCCGTAGTTCTGGCAAAATTCGTACTACCTCTGGAATAATTTCCCCAGCCTTGCGGACTATTGCCGTGTCCCCAATATGTATATCTAGTTCTGCGAGGCGATCGCTATTATGGAGAGATGCCCTTTGTACGGTTGTACCTGCCAACTGGACTGGTTTTAATTCGGCCACGGGTGTAAGTGCGCCTGTGCGGCCTACTTGAATTGTGACTGCTTGGAGGATGGTAGGGACTTCTTCGGCGGGATATTTCAGAGCGATCGCCCAGCGAGGAAATTTTTTACTAAATCCCAATTTTTCTTGTAGGGCTAAAGAGTTAAGTTTTACCACTACTCCATCAGTTAAATAGGGCAATTTTCGTCGTTCGGTATCCCAGTATTGATAATATGCTTGAACTTCATTTAGAGAGGGGCAATTTTTCCGGTTAGGATTAACTTTAAAACCTAATTTTTGGAGTAATTCTAAATTTTGCCATTGGGTATTTTGTTGTCGATCTTCAAGAGAAAATTTTGATAATTCTGAGTTATTTTCGGTTTGTATATATAATGTATAAGCAAAAAAATCTAATCGTCGCTCGGCAACTATTTTAGAATCTAATTGTCGCAGAGTACCTGCTGCTGCATTACGGGGATTTGCAAATGGTGGTTCGTCTTTTTTTTCT
>JBARXI010000495.1:0-17023 GCA_049647275.1 Microcoleaceae cyanobacterium | reverse complement strand
TCAAAAATTAATGTCTGGCGCTGCCTGATGAATAATTTTAAACCACCATTACAGAAATATATTCCCAATCAGAAAGTAGAATCTCAGATAAGTTTAAACTTTTGCGAGTATAAGCCATGAGAAAATTATCTCTAATAAATAACATTCGTATATCTGTGTCAAAAATTAATGTCTGGCGCTGCCTGATGAATAATTTTAAACCACCATCACAGAAATATATTCCCAATCAGAAAGTATAATCTCAGATAAGTTTAAACTTTTGCGAGTATAAGCCATGAGAAAATTCTCTCCAATAAATAACATCCGTATATCTGTTTTAAAAATTAGTGTCTGGCGTTGCCTGATGAATAATTTTAAACCACCATCACAGAAATATATTTCCAATCAGAAAGTAGAATCTCAGATAAGTTTAAACTTTTGCGAGTATAAGCCATGAGAAAATTCTCTCCAATAAATAACATCCGTATATCTGTTTTAAAAATTAATGTCTGGCGTTGCCTGATGAATAATTCTAAACCACCATCACAGAAATATATTCCCAATCAGAAAGTAGAATCTCAGATAAGTTGAGATTTTTGCGAGTATAAGCCATGAGAAAATTCTCTCTAATAAATAACATCCGTATATCTGTTTTAAAAATTAGTATCGTGCCATCTCTAGTAATATGAATAACTCACAACAAACATCTTGGAATAACGTCCGCGAAACCTTCCAAAAAAATTGGGGATACGACGATTTTCGACCCCCACAGGGAGAAATAGTTCGTTGTTTATTAGCAGAACAAGACGCTCTAATAATTATGCCAACTGGTGGTGGAAAATCAATTTGTTTTCAACTGCCAGCTTTACTAAAAACAGGCTTAACTTTAGTCATTTCTCCCTTAGTTGCACTAATGGAAAATCAAGTTCAAGAATTGCGCGATCGCTCTCTCCCTGCTTCTCTTCTCCACAGTCAACTTCCCAATCAAAACAAACAACAAACCCTCACGGCATTACAACAAAATAAACTCAGATTACTCTACCTTTCTCCAGAAACTTTATTTAATAGTAAAGTCTGGAATTTACTCTGTCAACCTCAGATAAAAGTCAACGGTTTAATCTTAGATGAAGCTCATTGTTTAGTGCAGTGGGGAGAAACTTTTCGCCCTGCTTATCGTCGTTTGGGAGCTGTACGCCCAGCACTAATAAAATCTAAACCTCCAGGCACTAATATTCCTATTGCCGCCTTTACTGCAACAGCTAATCCCGCCGCCCAAAATATTATTAAAACAGTTTTACAACTGCAAAACCCCCAACCATTTTTACTCAGCCCCTACCGAGATAATTTATATCTAAAAATCCAACAAATTTGTACTCCTAGAAGTCGCCGTCAACAGTTATTTAAGTTTATCAAAGCTCGGAAAAAACAGGCTGGTTTAGTTTATGTTAGAACTAGAAAAGATAGTGAGAAATTAGCAGAAATATTGCGAGAAAAAGGTTATGAAACTACCGCTTATCATGCTGGTTTAAGTGCAGAAGAAAGGCGACATATTGAGAAAGTTTGGATAGGTGGAGAAATAAATTTTGTAGTGTGTACTTCTGCTTTCGGGATGGGAATAAATAAACCGGATGTGCGGTGGGTGATACATTTTCAAGCACCATCACTTTTGTCAGAATATATTCAAGAAGTGGGTAGAGGTGGAAGAGATGGAAAACCTGCCGAAGCTTTAACTTTAGTGAGCGAACCCACTGGTTGGTTAGACTCGGAGGATAAACAAAGGCAGAAATTTCTGGCAGATAAGTTGCGATCGCAATATCAAATAGCCCAAAAATTAATTAAGCAACTGCCAACCACGGGAAATATTAATGCTGTGACGAGTGAATTTCCTGATGCAGCGATCGCTCTTTCTCTCCTACACTCTTCCGGGAAGTTGAGATGGCGCGATCCATTTCACTATATTATTCATAAGTCTGCCACTGGCAAAACAGTATCCCTAGACGACAGCTCAGGTATTCAACAAATGAATCAATATATTACTACTCGCAAATGTCGATGGCAGTTTTTACTAGAAGCATTTGGCTTTCCCAAGGAGTCTAGGGATATGCGTTGTGGTCACTGTGATAATTGTTTGAAGGAAAAAAAAGGGAAGGGGAGCAGCCACAAATTGGGAATCAAAATATAGTTTAATTTGGCCTTGCTGATTTGAGGTATGAAATTCAACTAGTGGTAAATTTTCAGCCAAAACAACGCGTGCAAATTATACCTATTTAGTCACCGAAAAACTCTTTTCTACCTACTGACTCCTGACTCCTATAAAATCATACATTTATTCAGCAACGCCCTTAATTTTTGTTTATACTGTACCAACTCAACTGTAGAAAATTGAAACAGCTTCGACCTTGGTATTAGATTAACCAAGACTGAAGTGCTGCTATAAGTTAACGCGAATGACCTTTTGGTGCCCCAGTAAAAAATGTGGCAATCAGCAAACATACAATACCAATATTAATCGAAACATCTGCCACATTGAACACTGGAAAATCTATCAGACGAAAGTGTAAAAAATCTACAACATAACCTAAAACAAACCGATCGATACCATTACCCAGTGCTCCTCCTAAAATTAAACCATAGCCCAGTTGTTCCCATTTATTAAATCTAGGGCCAAACAAAGCCCAACCCATGAGGCCGAGACTAACTATCAAAGATAACCAACGCAACCAATATACTCCACCATTACTAAACAGACTAAAAGCTGCCCCGGTATTAGTAACGTAAGTAAAGTGAAATACACCAGGCCATAAAGCCAGTGTTTCGCCCAGTTGAAAATTTTGCACCACCCAAAATTTCGTCAGATGGTCTAAAACGATGCTAATAATAGCAGCTATCCAGAATAAGGAATTTTTTTGGAAACGTAATTTCAAGGCTAATAATCACTATATTAGTTAGATTTCCCCTACAATTTAGCAAGAACTGTTTCACTCAGCATTCATATTATTTCTGTTTAAGTTATTAATAATATAGTTGATAGAAATATAGTCAAATATGACATATCCTTATTTTGCAGGTGTTACCCTCACTGGGTGTTAGCGCAGCTCCTCCAAAGGAGGCACTACAACACCACGCCAGTTGCTTCAAGTCGGCGGGGCTTATAAAGGGCGGACGCAGGTTCCGCCCACAGCCCCTTGGAAACCCGCCCAACGCACTGACTCCTCTATCCCATGGTCAAAGATATTTGGGACTGCTTTTCTCATGATGTTCAAAGAACCGTTCAGATCGGCATTGATTAACCCAATGCTTGCAGTACGATACAAACCTCTTTTTACTCTTTTTCCAGAAAAGGTGACATGATTTTTCTCACCTTCAGTGTACACTGGAATCAAATCATTATCTATCAAACTTGCTTTTGAGGTGTAAGATTCTTCGGTAATAATTACTTTTATCTCTACCATCTCGGCTTTATAAGATAACATTTGAATTAACTTATTATAGGGGATACAGACAAAATGCGTGATTATTTCTTTTCCCTAAATTAATCTTCTGCTTCCAACGTTCATTGTGACCAATTATCAAAGTTCCTATTTTCTCATTAATCAAGGTATCAATAATCAAACGAGATGCAATACGCGAGATAATCATTAATTTTAAATTCTCTTTGATTACAAAGTTTTTTTAGCCTTTTACTTAATTGATTTTCCCGGAGTTGAGATTGTAGAAAGCTCTTAACTTTATTATAGTATTGATTAATAGATTTTAACGGTTTGCCATTTATCACTCTTGGGTTTAATTCCGGCTTGATTAAAAGTTAATGTAGCTAAATTATTTAATCCAATATCAATACTGGCATAACGATTTTTCTCTAGCTCGTATTCTTTTTCAGTGGCTTCATAAATCACCTCAATTACATAATGGTTAAGTCTAGGGATGAGACGAACTTGTTTAATTTGTGAAGTAGGTACTAAAGTTTTTAGATTAATCCCAGTTTTACTGGGATTAATAATTCCTTGTTTAAGTTGCCTCTTGCTGATGGCTTGTGTCGTATAAACTAGAATATTTCTTCCCGTTATTTTATTTTTATATCTAGGAAGACGAGGCGCAGCTCTAAACTTTGATGGGTTCTGTTTATAAACTTCGTTCGCTGCTAAAAAACTCTTCCAGTTTCTCTCTAAAATCATCAAGATTTGTTGAGAGACTTTAGCTGGCATTGCTTTATAGTCTACTTGAGTAGAAAGTGTTTTTTGCAGGTCATAATAGGAAAGATAAATTTTTTCAAATATCAAAGACTGACGAACTAAATAATTAGCATAGTTATAGATTTTTTTAGACAAGAAACACAGTCGGTCAATTTCAGGATAAAACCGATGATTTTTTTGAATAATATGTCTCTCAACTAATTTCATAAATCAAGGATTTAAAATTACTAAATGCTCAGAGCATTTATTAGTTTTTATTATTATTTAGTCTGGAATTACAAGCCAATTTCATTATACCATTACACATCAGGTCGAGAGTTATTAAATTTTGTCAAATACTTAGTAGCTCTTTTGTACCAATAAACGAATATATTTGACATTATTTGGCCATATATGACTATTTTACATTTATGTACAACGTTTATTATACTCTTGAGAGGAACAGCTTAACTGGCAGCTAATTGATAAATAATTCATCAAGTAAATCTCAGAAATAGTTCTAAGTCTATTACTGTAATTGCGAGGGGGGGGTTGCCAAAGCAATTATTTTGGTTCGATAGTTTAGACCCCCGTGGCAATCTTTAGCCTAGTACTCATCGGAGATTGCTACGGCTGAATTAATGTCTTATCCAGGAGATTAACGTTTAATCGTTGCCTCGCAATGACAACATCAGACTTTCTTGAGATTATCTTGAATAAATTAGCTCTGGGAAAAGGGAATAAAAATATATGGAAATTTTTTGTAAATGTAATCTTTTTCTATTTTAAAATCCTACATATAGCAATCCTAAATCATTTGTAAAATTCCTGGACTTCTTAAAAACTTCCTCCTTCTCCCTTCCCTTCTGCCTCCCCCCTTTCAAAGGGGGGTAGGGGGGATGCCTCCTGCCTTAAAGTAGCCGATTTCTTTCACGAATCATTTCACATTGCTATATCTAATAAAATAGTAAACGTCGGAGAAAATAAGCCATAACTGCTACAGCACATATAATTCCTAGTTGTCCTGGCAAAGGAAAAATCGAATATCTATAAATAGCTTCAAATAAAGATAATGACTCTGCCTCTTTCCAGCCGAAAATACTACTAATAATTAGATAAATTAATCCCGTTCCATGAATACTTAACAAACCAGATAAACAGCTAAAAGCTAATGATTCAAGTTTAGGATATGCTTGAAAAGCCAAATTTCCACATATCCATGCTCCAGGAATAAAACCTAATAAATAACCAAAACTAGGTTCTCTCAAATAACCGATACCACCACCTTGACTAAACACAGGTAATAAAGTTAAACCTAAAAATATATAAGCTATTTGAGAAACAACCGCAGCATTTTTTCCACCCAAACAACCTACAAATAAAACCGCACCAACCTGGTAAGTTACTCCTAAGGAAAAAGTTTTAACTTCTTCCTGTTCCCAAATCCAAGTTGGACTGGCAAAAGAGGCAGGTAAAAATGTTGCAGCAATTGTCAAGAGTAAACCTGTAATTGCCCAAAGTAATTCAACTGTAATTGTCACGGCAATTAACAATTATTTCTTAATATAAAAAATTATTCTACCACCTAAAACCTAATTAGTTGGAATAGGAGCTTCCCCACCTTGAAGTCCTAGAGATTCAAGCATTGCTTGGTCTGTTTCTGGAGGTTGACCAAGAGTTGTCAGATAATGGCCAATTAACATTGCATTAATACCAGACTTTAAGCCCAAGGCTTGCAATTCTCCCATTACAGCTTCCCGGCCTCCAGCATAGCGAATAATTTGTTCTGGCAAGATGAGACGGAAAATAGCGATCGCCTTCAAAGCATCATAGACATCTAATCTAGGCAACTCACCCAAAGGTGTACCTTCACGAGGGTTTAATAAATTTAAAGGTACAGACTCAACCTGCAACTCTCGCAAAGCCAAGGCCAAATCTATCCGGTTTTCCCAAGTTTCTCCCATACCAATAATGCCCCCTGTACAAGCCTGAATACCTGCTGCTTTGAGGTTTTTCACCGTTTCAACTCGGTCATTCCAACTATGAGTAGTGACTATTTCGGGGTAAAACTGCTCGGAGGCTTCCAAATTATGGTTATAGCGAGTTACTCCTGCCTCTGCTAATGCTTGGGCTTGTTCTGGTGTTACTTCTCCCAAAGCACAACAAGGCTTAATATTAGTCTGAGCAATAATTTGCCGTACTGTAGCCAGAATTTGCTCAAATTCTGTAGATTTAGGACTGTTATACTTAATACCTCTACCCTGAGACACTAAGCAAAACCTTCTAGCCCCAGCCGCTTCTGCTGCTTTTGCTTGAGCCAAAATTTCTTCAGTTGATTTGAGGCCATAAACTGGAGAAGCTTCTCCAGGATGATGGGCTGACTGGGAACAGAAGCCACAGTTTTCTGAACAGCCTCCAGATTTAACATTTATGATGCTACACAGGTCTACAACATTACCACAGCAGGCGTGACGGACTCGATCCGCAGCTTCACAAAGTAGCAGTATATCTTCTTTTTCTGCAATCTGAGTCAGGGTAATGGCCTCTTCTCGGCTGAGACGATATCCAGAAATAATTTCCTTGGCCAAGTTCTGCAGCCATATCTCTAGCTGCTGTGTCGTCTCTGGCAAAGATAGGAAAGCTTTGGTATTCCTTTCTTTAGTATTGGTTGATAGGGGTGCTTGAACCACGGCTAGCCTTTTAGTTGGGATATTTTTTAACGTCGTAGAATTGTACCATCTTTTCGACATATTTCTACGCCATTAGGTTCAGTGCTATAAATTTATTTACTAATTTTGACTTCTATATAGGGTTTCTCAAGTGACTGAGGTACAGTTATTTTTCTTCTTTTGTCTTCCCTACTCCTGTACGGGTGGTTCGCTCACCACCCCTACTCCCTAAAAATTTCTGTGAAATTATTTGAGATAGTTAAGTGCTTGATCGGGTTTCTCAAGTGACTGAGGTAAAGTTGTTTTTCTTCTTTTGTCTTCCCTACTCCTGTACGGGTGGTTCGCTCACCACCCCTACTCCCTAAAAATTACGAATGCGCGTACCTCACGCTTCTTGGGAATTGCTTTATCTAAATTTATTAACTTTTCCTTTACCTATCCTTTACTTATTTTTTACCTTTATATGTTCAACTTTTATTAATGTTGTGTCTTCTGTTTAAACTTAAATATCAAACTTCATAAGTTATGCCACTTAGTATCAATTTTAGTCAAATAATTCGTAATACTTCCAAAGTATCCTTAGTAGCCCTAACAATTGGTCTAGCTACAATTACTGGAATAAAATATGGCCTTGCTCAACAAAAAGTAAACCTAGTTGGTGCTGGCGCATCTTTTCCAGCTCCCCTATATCAGCGTTGGTTTGCTGATATGAGAGATGGTCGTTCTGATGTTCAGGTAGATTATCAATCAGTTGGTAGTGGTGCTGGTGTTGAGAGATTTACTCAAGAATTGGTTGATTTTGGTGCTAGTGATGTGGCAATGAAAGATGATGAAATTGCCAAAGTAGGTAGAGGGGTAATGATGTTACCTATGACTGCAGGTAGCGTTGTATTGGCTTACAATGTACCAGGTGTATCCGACCTGAAATTATCTAGGGAAGCTTATGTAGATATCCTTTTGGGTAAAATTACAAAGTGGAATGACCCCAAAATTGCTGCTGGTAATTCTGGTGTGAGTCTACCAGACCTACCAGTTACAGTAGTTCACCGTTCTGATGGTAGCGGAACTACTGGAGTTTTTACCAAGCATCTAAGTGCTATTAGTCCAGAGTGGAAACAGAAAGTAGGCGAAGGTAAAACTGTTCAATGGCCCACAGGAATTGGTGGTGCTAAAAATGATGGTGTAGCTGCTTTGATTCGTCAAACTGAGGGTGGCATAGGTTATGTTGAGTTTGGTTTTGCTAAGAGTGCTGGTCTCCCCACTGCAGCTCTGCAAAATAAAGCTGGTAGTTATGTGAAAGCTTCTTTGGACTCTGCTAAGTCTACTCTGGCAGCAGTAAAATTACCAGGAAATCTGCGTGCTTTTATTAGTGACCCTGAAGGTGGTAATTCTTACCCTATTGTTACTTATACTTGGATGCTGATTTATAGTCAATATGATGATGCAGCTAAAGCTCAGGGTATAGAAAAAATGATTGAATATGGTTTAAATGAGGGTCAAAAGGTAAGTGCTGATTTAGGTTATATTCCACTCCCTGATAATGTTCGTCAAACAGTTGCAGCAGCGGCGGATAAAATTAGCTCTGGTTATCAAATTAGTCTGAAGTAATTTCTCAGTAAAAATCTAAAATAACTGGATTTTTATATATCCAATATCGGAAAAATTGCCTAGTGCAAGAAGACAGAATACAGGAGGCAGAAGGGAAGAAAGTTTGTACAATCAATCGGCTTTTTAACCTTTTTTAACTGGTTAGTTATTTCTGCCATCCTGCGCTAGTTAGTTAATCACTAATTTTTATCTATTCAACCCTTCTTAAATATCTGGTACAGAGAAGGGTTGAGTTTTCCTAAAAAAATAACTTAGTATCATGTAAAAATAGGTATTATGGCTATCGTATTTTGATTAATTGCTGAGAAAAAATCTGGGAGTTAGGGAAAAGAGGTAAGTAGGTGGGCGTAATTAAACATAACTATGTCCGAAGCGAGGGGAACGGAGTGGAGCGTTTGCGGAGCATTCCGTAAGGAAAGCAATCTCAATTGTTTCAGGAATTTCAAAGTAGTTTTTATTTTACAAATTATTTATGCCTACCTACTTAATAATTTCATAATTCTGATTTGTTGCTTTTATTGCTAGGATTTTTGACAAATTCTGCAAATATTCCTATGGCGTTTCTCCGGAAGCGTAATGTATACTTGCCTTTTTATTCCCTCTTCCCTAATACCTAAAATTTTGTACCTCACGCTTTTTGGGAATTGCTATAGATTCGTAGATTATGAATTATATCTCTCTCCCTTAGTCGAAAACTTTATCCGCAGTTATATTATCTAAAAATTGACCGAAGAATTAATTCTTGAATAGCTTTCGAGTACAATGAAAATGGGCTAATTAGGTAGGCACGAATAAACCTCATTATATAACAAAATGTAAACCAGTTAAAACCCTTGAGATTGCTTCCTTCCACTCCGTTCCAGTCGCTTCGGACATAGTTAAATTTAATTACGCCGGACTACTTAGTTGGTTCATGGTTGATTTTTATCTATCTATAAAAAATTAAGCAGAAATCAAGCATGGTGAATTATATTTTAGATTGATAACCTAGCATCAAAAATAAGCCCCATAAGTAGATTGATGATTAATTAAATTGAAATTAGTAATTTTGACTTGGTATCAAAATAACTAACTATATGGCTATATGGGATATTCTGGAGGGCTACTAAAAGCCTTTCATGTCACCCACAGCCAAAACATCATAATTCCGATATTTGATGTTTGGCAGTTTACACTATCAATTACTGAATGCTGAATGCTAAATGCTAGACATCTGCGAAAAAGAATGTAGAAACTTGAGTAGGGAGTAGGGAGTAGGGAGTAGGGAGTAGGGAGCATAGGAAAACTTGCTCTGGGTCAATAGCAGAGGTTATTTGAATCCTAATTAAACCGACTGTATATAACCTCAAGACAAGGGTTGCTCAAATAGGAATATTTAATTTATACCAGATGTCTGCTAAACACTAAATACTAAACACTATTTAACCTTTCCTTAACCTAAATAGGTTAAGCTTTCATCTATTCTTTCTGATGTACACAGAAATATAGAAACCTGATAGTTATGCAATGTAGTCTGAATCTTTTTGGAATAACTCGTATTAGTGCTAAAATCTCTGCAGTAGCCCTAACAATTGGTTTGGCTGCTTGTGGTGGTGGCGGTGAAACTGATGGTGCAGGTGGAGGTGGTCAAGCAAACCTTGTTGGCGCGGGAGCTTCTTTTCCAGCCCCGATCTATCAACGTTGGTTTCAAGACTTGAGTAATAGTGACCCTAACCTACAAGTAGATTATCAGTCGGTAGGTAGTGGAGCTGGTGTTGAGAGATTTACTCAAGAATTGGTAGATTTCGGTGCTAGTGATGTGGCAATGACAGATGAGGAAATTGCTCAAGTGAGTCGAGGAGTCATTTTGCTACCAATGACTGCTGGTAGTATTGTATTGGCTTATAACTTGCCAGATGTTTCTGGTCTGAAGCTTTCCAGGGAAGTTTATACGGATATATTGTTGGGTAAAATTACTAACTGGAATGACCCTAACATAGCTGCAATTAATCCTGACATAACTCTGCCAGATGAAACAATCACGGTTGTATATCGTTCTGATGGTAGTGGTACAACCGGAGTATTTACTAAGCATTTGAGCGACATTAGCCCAGAGTGGAAAGAAACAGTTGGAGAAGGTAAAACTGTTCAGTGGCCAGTAGGTATTGGTGGTGCTAAAAATGATGGTGTAACTGCTGGAATTCGTCAAACTGAGGGTGCCATAGGTTACATTGAGTACGGTTACGCTAAGACCGCTAATCTAAATATGGCTTCCCTGGAAAATAGTTCTGGTAATTATATAGAGCCTACTGCTGAATCAGCAACAGCAACTTTAGGAGCTGTGATATTACCTGAAAATCTACGAGCTTTTATTACCGATCCAGAAGGGGAAAATTCTTACCCCATTGTGACTTACACTTGGATGCTTGCCTATGGTCAATATGATGATGCAGCTAAGGCTCAAGGCGTAGAAAAAATGATTGAATATGGCTTAAATGAAGGTCAAAAAGTTAGTAGTGAAATAGGTTATATCCCTCTACCTGATAATGTACGTCAAAAAGTTCTGGAAACTGCCGATAAAATTAGCCCAGATTACAATATGACTCTCAAGTAATATCAAATGAATTAGGTTTTAGGTTTTAGGTAGTAGGTGTTAGGTGAGTAAACTATGAATCAGGTGTTAGGTTTTAGGTAGTAGGTGTTAGGTGAGTAATCTAAAATCTACTTAGAAACACCACAGGTAATGATGCGGTTTTAAACCTAACCGATCGAGTAAGTTTTCTACACCTATCACCTTTGAAACATAGCGACATGGAAGAAATAGTCATTGGGAATTCTCACCCCACCAACCACATTGGCATCGTGTATACGGTGGGGTATTAAACCCATTTAAAGAAAAAGATAATTCTGAATTATAAATTCAGTTCATTGCACTAATTTTGAGATAATATAACCTCAAAATTAGTCTGATAAAATCTCTGAAATTGACTCAATCACTACTTAAAAATGTATATAGGTATTTGAGGTAAATAGAGGTACATAATTATATGGTTGGACAATCTAAAATTCAACAAGATACTCGGTCTCGAAGCAATACAGAAAAAAGGTTTGATGATGGTTTTATTAACCTGACTAAAATTTTTGCTTGGGGTATAGCAGCCGTTCTAATATTGATGGCTTTGACGGTAGCTTGGCAAGCTATACCATCTATAAATGAATCCGGTTTAAGTTTTCTATTTAAAAGTGTTTGGAATCCTGTTGCTAATGATGGAAAAGGGGATTATGGTGCTTGGCCAATGATTGTGGGAACTTTAGTTAGTTCATTCTTAGCACTATTTATTGCAGTTCCCCTTGGTGTAGGTACAGCAATATTTTTAAGTGAAAATTTTATTCCTCCAAAAATTAGTACCCCATTAACTTTTATGGTGGAATTATTAGCAGCTATTCCTAGTGTGGTTTACGGTTTATGGGGTATTTATGTTTTACTTCCTTTACTCAAACCAGTTGAGGCTTTCCTAGGTAATTATTTAGGTTGGATTCCTATTTTTTCTCTTCCTAGTGGTGTTAGTGCAGGGGGTCCGGGAATGTTCCCTGCATCCATTGTTTTATCAATAATGATTTTACCAATTATTACTGCAATTTCTCGCGATTCTCTTGCTAGTCTTCCTCCTGATTTAAGACAGGCTTCTTTGGGTTTAGGAGCTACTCGTTGGGGTACTATTATTAGGGTATTAATTCCGGCAGCTTTTTCGGGAATTGTTGGTGGAATAATGTTAGGTTTGGGTCGAGCTATGGGAGAAACTATGGCTGTAACAATGTTAATTGGTAATGCTAACTCGATTAAACCTACTCTTTTTGCTCCGGCTAATACTATTGCTTCTTTGATGGCAAACCAATTTGCTGAAGCTTCTGGTTTACAACTTTCTGCTCTGATGTACACAGGTGTAATTCTGTTTGTTTTAACTCTACTTGTGAATATCTTGGCTAATTGGATTGTTAATCAAATTAAGGCTAAGTATTAATTTCTATAGACAGAAATTAGCACTCAGTTATTAGTTATCAGTTTTTTGGTTTTCCTGATTTTGCTTTGCTTTAAAGGCTACTTTATGTGCCTCACGCTTACTTATAAATCCTCTAATTAGCTGAGAAAAATTTATTTATGTTGTTCTGAAAAAGTCTTAATTACTATACGGTAATTTTTCACATTTTCCCCTTAGTTATTCAGCTTGTATAAGTAAGTTAGAATGTAAGCATTCAGGTATCAGCTATCAGCCATCAGCTATTAACTCATTACTTTTGAAGCAGGAATCAGAGTTGAAAGATTTCCGAGAATTAAAAGTACGAAATACATTAGCTACTTGCTCATGACTCGATATTACTCAAATCCTCGAACTACTAATTCCTGAATGCTGACCTTAGAATCTTGTTTTACCGGCCTCTACTAACACTCCATGAATTTGAACTTTTACACTCATACCACCTTGATTAATCATGGCAGATATTAACTATAATCCACAAACCTCTGAATCTATTGTTAGTCTGAAAAGAAACCCAAGCAGACCAAGAGAAATATTCAATAAAGTAATGACTGTATTATCAGGTGCTTGTGTTGTCATCACTCTGATTCCTCTATTTGCTGTTTTGATTTATGTTTTTATTAAAGGAGTATCTCGTTTAAACCTAGATTTATTTACTAAGTTACCTCCCGCAGCAGGTCAAACAACAGGTGGTATTGCTAATGCTATTGTAGGCACAATTATGGTAGTAGCAATTGCTAGTTTAATTGCTGTACCTTTTGGCATATTAGCAGCAGTTTATTTATCAGAATTTAGTGATGAAAAAAACGCCCGCCCAATTCGATTTGCTACTAATGTTTTGAGTGGTGTACCTTCAATTATTGCTGGGGTATTTGCCTATAGTTTACTAGTTTTAACTATGGGTAAATTTTCAGCATTTGCCGGAGGAGTTGCTTTATCGGTTTTGATGTTACCGACTATTGTCAGAACTACTGATGAAGCTTTACAAATAGTACCCAGAGATATTAGGTGGGCATCGGTAGGAGTTGGTGCTTCTAATTATCAAACTGTTTTACAAATAGTTTTACCTGCCGCTTTACCAGGTATTATTACAGGTGTTACTCTCGCTATTGCTCGTGCTGCTGGAGAAACTGCTCCACTACTTTTTACCGTAGTTTATTCTAATAATTGGCCTCGTGGCCCGTTCGCTCCTACAGTACCATCTTTGGCTTATCTAGTATATGAATTTGCTCGTAGCTTTGATTTGGTTTTACAAGAGTTTGCTTGGGCAGGCTCTTTAGTGCTGGTTTTATTGGTATTAATCACCAGTATTCTTTCTCGGTGGGCAACCAGTCAAAAGCAATTTTGATGATTATTGAAGAAGGAAAAAGCTATTCCCCCTAGCCGTTTTGAAAGGTAGAGATGTTTCAAAAAGCAATTAAGTTAGAGATTTGGGGAGAGCGATCGCGTGCTGGAAAAATCGGTAAATACAACTAAATTTACTTATATTTTAGTCATAATCCCTCATTAAAATATGACTAATTTTTCTCGTAAAATCAACTCAAATGACTAACAATTGATTAACGGACAAAAATGATGATTCGATCTTCATTTGACGAAAATTTAGACTAGTAGAAAAGACAAGGGCGGGAATATAGCTACCATTTCAATTGGGCATCAATTACTCAGTCTTTGTACAATCTAAATAAATGGTTGCTAAACTTACGCCGAGGTCTACTAGCCTGTCTAAAATTCCCCCCTAATCCCATTCCCCGTCTCCCCATATATATTTTTACGAGAATGAAACAGCCCTGGTTTTGAAAGGAGAGGAAAGGAAGACCGAAGTTAGGAAACCTCATAAATAAATCGCGTAGTGTAACGAGGGAAGCGTGACGGTCTGGAGATTAATTAATCATGCTTTATTTCTTGCACTTTAGCATCTAGAGTATCTAGAAAAATTATTTTTTTGATTGTCTTTATGTAAATCAAGTTGCTCACAACTATTGTTTGGTTGGTCAAATTAAATAATGCTTTTTGCCTAGACAGAGAAAATGGAAAAGATAACTATAGCACTACGAAAAAAGAAGGATGATAGCTATGAAACCCTAAAACTTTTAAAATAGTTTTGAGTAAATCTAGAACCTGAAAGCTGAGTGCTAATAGCTATAAATAGTAAATACACAAATAATTTTCAGAGTAAATTAGGAGAATAAATTTTATGCCACAGTCTCAACAAAATCTTTCTAAACAACAATCTGCCCCTGCCCTTTCAGCAGATAATGTTAGCGTTTTTTACGGAGATTTTAAAGCCGTGAAAGATGTTTCTATGGAAATTCCCAAGAATAAAGTAACCGCTTTTATCGGACCTTCAGGTTGTGGTAAAAGTACATTATTACGATGCTTTAATCGTCTCAATGATTTGATTAGTATTTTTCATTTAGAAGGTCGTATTCTTTATCACAATCAGAATATTTACGACTCAGATATTGACCCTGTAGAAATACGCCGACGCATCGGTATGGTCTTCCAAAAGCCTAATCCTTTTCCTAAGACAATCTACGATAATATTGCTTATGGGGTGAGAATTAACGGTCTGGCTAAATCTAAAGAAGACATGGATGAGATAGTTGAGCGATCGCTACGACAAGCTGTGCTTTGGGATGAAGTTAAGGATAAACTGGGGCAAAGTGGTTTTGCTTTATCTGGAGGTCAGCAACAACGTTTGTGTATTGCTCGTGCAGTTGCTGTTAGCCCTGATGTGGTTTTGATGGATGAGCCTTGTGCTTCTCTTGACCCTATTTCTACTATTAAGGTCGAGGAGTTAATTAACGAACTCAAGGAAAATTACACTATTATTATTGTGACTCATAATATGCAGCAGGCTACCCGGGTAGCTGACGTAACGGCATTTTTTAATGCTAATGCTGCAGAAGGCGGTAAGCGCTTTGGTTATTTGGTAGAATTTGACGAAACTCACAATATTTTTCAAAACCCAAAAGAAGAATCTACTCAACAATATGTAAGTGGTCGTTTCGGCTAAAAATTATCTTTTATTTTACCTTTTTTTTTCTGGGTTTGATTAATATTAAGCCCAGTTTTTTTTAGTAGGAATAAGCAGATGCTGCTTTCAGCAATTCAGAATTCTGAGGAGGTGACTCTTAGCCATTTGTAGGTAGCAGAAATTCACCAAGTTGGTATTAGATAGGAAGTAAATTCATGCAAAATTTCCTATGTTAAGTAGGATTTGCTGAATAAGTGTAAGACTTTATTTCTGATTCATTAATAACCAATCCTATAGCAGAAGGCAGAAGGCAGAAGGCAGAAGGCAGAAGGCAGAAGGCAGAAGGCAGAAGGCAGAAGGCAGAAGGCAGAAGGCAGAAGGCAGAAGGCAGAAGGCAGAAGGAAAAATCTGGCGTTGTCTGAGTTTTAAGCTTTTGATCTCTCCGCGCCTTTTCCTTCAAATGCTATAACCAAACATCAAACAAACAAACTCCTCAATCCAATGATGTAGCATTAAATTTGTATACTTCAGGCACAACTTCTCGCCCTAAAATAGTGCCGTTAACTGAAAAAAATCTCTGTACTTATGCTGAAAATATTCGCCAAACTTTAGATTTAAAATTAGGCGGTCGCTGTTTAAATGTGATCCCCCTATTTCATATTCATGGGTTAATGGGAGTATTACTTTTTAGCTGAAAAACTAGGATTAACTGCTTCTAATCCTACATTACCTCGACCTGATTATATAGCTCCTCGCACACTTATAGAAGAACAATTAGTGAAAATCATTGCCAGAGAAGATACGCTGATAGAAAAACAATTAGTAGCCCATTATATTCCCGAACCAAATCATAAATTAGCTACTCAGGAATTACGCAATTTTCTACAGCAAAAATTATCCGAATATATGATTCCTTCTGTTTTTTTTGAATTAGAAAAATTATAGCAGTCGAAGCAAAGGTTAGAACATTACTAAATGCTGTTTGCTTCCGCATTTGGGCACTGAAAACTTTCTTCATTAGACATAGGCGTGGAAAACAAATAAACTTTTTAATTAGATCGGCTCAGGAAAGAAAAAGTCACCCTAAAAAATTCTTTTTCGTACCTTTTTCGTAAAAGCATCTTACCTGTTAACTGTTGCCTGTTGCCTGTTGCCTATTGCCTACTCCTGCAAAAAATCTATATCTTTTTCGCAGAGGTCTATTGATTACTTGGTGACTTGACGCCTTCTAACTTCTGACTTGCGCGTAGCGCTATACCCCTAATACCAATGGCAAAATAGACCGTCGTGTCTTACCGAAACTAGAGGATTCTGATTATCAAAAAGAAGATAAATATATTCCTCCTCATAATAAATTAGAACTTCTACTACAACAGATTTGGGAACAAATTCTTAATATTAAACCTATCAGTATTCGCGATAACTTCTTTGAATTAGGAGGAAATTCTTTACTTACTTACACTACAATTATTGGCGTTGCTGAATAAATGTATGATTTTATAGGAGTCAGGAGTCAGGAGATAGAAAAGAGTTTTTCGGTGACTAAATAGGTATAATTTACACGCGTTGTTTTGGCTAAAAATTTACCACTAGTTTAAT
>JBARXI010000494.1:0-5758 GCA_049647275.1 Microcoleaceae cyanobacterium | reverse complement strand
AGGTTGCATGTTTAGTCTCAAAACTCTTCAAGGGAATGATATAATTTACTTTTGAGCTAATTTACAATTTGATATATAACACAAAAAATTTACCACGGTCTGCTCTACTTAGTGCTTGAGTCTATCCACGAACCGATTTGAGCTAATTTACAATTTGATATATAACGCACAAAATTTACCACGGTCTGCTCTACTTAGTGCTTGAGTCTATCCACGAACCGAGCAGATATTTTAATTACGGTATATAAATCAAAATAGCGTAATATAAAATGGTTTAAAAAGCGTTTCCTGACGGAATGCTCCGCAAACGGCAGTTCAGCATTCAGCGCCGGATTTATACTGAAATTGAGATAAATGCAATTTAAAAGGGGATTTATACCCAAGCTAATAGCTGAAAGCTACTTAACAGGATAAAAAATTTATCAAATCAAATAATTAATTATTATTCTACCTTCTGATTAATTAAAGTTGACTGAAAACTTCTACTTGAAAAAAAGAAAATTTCCGTTTCATACATTCTCTTATTTTTCAGACAAGGTAATTATGAATTATTGAACTTAATCTCGATCGATCAGTTCTGATAGCCCTTTAAACCTTAATTTCCAACTAGGATTATTCTCTTTTTGTACTGAAACTTCCTCAACTATATCACCCAACTCTGTTTGTAATTTTCGAGTGAAATTGATAGGGAAATCCAAATTTATTCCCTTACTTTGAGCTATAGTTGCTAACTCAGCAAAATTAACTTTCTGAGTAGTTCGTTCCACACTTGATAATTTAAAACTTGAAGTTTCAGAAATCTTCTGTGCCTGCATCCCTAATTTTATACGTTCAAGTATGTGATTAACTTCTGAATCTAACATTTTCCATTCATCTACAATTTCTCCATATCTGCGGGTTAGTTTATCTAAATCTTCAGTTGCTGGTTCTGAATTCATTTGCTTTATTAGCTTTAATAAAGCCAGATGTACTTGAGCCAGATAAACAGGGTCCATCTTAGCATATTCTAGTTGATTTTCTGTGAGTGGGCGCTGTCCCCAATTACTGCTCTGAGCTGCTTTATCTACATAATTAAAATTACCAAGTTTTTCAGCTAGTGTTTTGAGTTTTAAATTCGGTACAGGCAAAATATAGTAAGGTAACTGTTTAGCCATTTCCCAAGTACAAGTAATATTTTTAGCTTGATTTTTACCTAAAAACTTGACATCATACTTGCTATTATGAAAAACTTTCTCAATGCTCGAATTTGCCATAATTTTATCGATAAAGATATTTGTTAAATCCGAACGATCTAAAACTTCTAGAATATAAACATCATCGCCATTAATATTATTAGATTCAGCTAATACTTGAATCAAAGACAATCTTGGTTTACGAGTATTATAATCAGCAACTTCTGTATCTAGCCAAAGAATATTAGTTGTAGCACACTTCTCAATAAAAGCTTCAATATCATTAGTATCTGTCAAATAAAACATGGGATTAAATCAAAATTTTAACTACATCAGTAGCCAGGTGTAATTAAATGTAACGAGACTTAATTGTAATTGGAACGGACTGGAATAAAACAATCTCAAGGGTTGAGGTTGATTGACATTTTCTTACATAGTGAGGTTTATTCCCCCCTAGCTACTTATGTATATGTATAGTATGGCATTTATAAATCAGTTTTGATTAATCAAAATATTAAAATGTATAGCAAACCTAAATCCTATTTGAGTTGTGAAAAAAATATATTCCAATTAGGAAACAGGGAACAGTGGTAAGAGTTTCAAATTTTATTTATATCTGGGATTTTTTGCCAATCATTTGGGATTGGCATTTAATCAAAAGGTAGAAAAAGTAAAAAGTGTAATTTTAGGTATTAGTAGGTGGTATGTTATAGCTAAAAGAGGTTACTGGGTCATTTCAGTTAGCCTCCTCCGGAGGAACTGCGCCCTTCAGTTAGCCTCCTTCGGAGGAACTGCGTTATCAGTACCTCCTGCAATAGGGAGGCAAGAAAATACTGAATTTTCTTTTTTTCCTCCCCTTTTAAGGGGAGGCTTGAGACCTGATTTTTTGGTCAGCATTGATGATGTTTAATTTGATTAGTTCCGAAAGAGATAAAGTAACTTATAAGTTAAAACCTATTTTTAACAAACTAGAACTTACAGATATACTTCTGCGCTACTTAATATTTTAAAGCCAGTACCTAATAAGTAGTCATGGAAAATTCATTACGTAGTTCAAGCATAGAAAAAAAATCCTGTAATAGCTTATCTTAAAATAAGTAGGTAGGCGTTAAAATTTATCCCTATAGGAAGGCAGGAGGCAGAGGGCAGAAGGCAGAAGGCAGAAGGCTTCGGAGCTACTTTACTTTTTGTTACATACTTAGTTTTTTTCGTGCCTACCTACTTAATACAGCGATTTATTATTGCTTTGAGATATGTGTAATTAATATTGTCTAGGTACTTAATATTGTTAAACTCACTCTACTTAACACTTAAAATTTGCTTATTCATATACATGACCTAAGAGAGAAAGGCGATCGATAAAACGACTATAATTATTATAGCAGTACGTTTTTTAGTTAGGACAATAAGTCTAGGTTCAAAGGCAACAGAGGAATTTCCGTGCCCTTAGAGCTGATTTATAAAGTAAATATTAAGATCCTAAATTCCTCGCAACACAAGGGTTTTGGGAGTTATAGTCCAATAATACCTAAACCCATGAGAGTTAGGTGACATAAGGGTTTTAGCTAAGTTTACAAATCAGCTCTTAATGCGTAGTGCTATACAACTATTACTTTTTTAAGTAGCTTTGCAATGAAAAGTATGAAACTATTACCGAATAATTATGCTTTAAAGCCTTTCCTTTAAAGGGAAAACAAGCGGTCGTTTGCGCAGCATTCCGTAGGATGGGATGGCGAGGAGACCTCGCCATATCCAATCGACCAAGAGAGAAAAAAATTTCCTTTTAGTCAATCTAATCCGTTTCAAGGTGAGGTAATTAATAATTATTAATTATTAATTGTTGAACCCAGCTCAGGTGTTTCCTTTTGTCAGAATATTTCCTACACAACCAGGCCGAGGATTGGTATATATAGAACCCATTTTATATCTATAAAATTACCATAGTTAAGTCTGATCGCGCATCAATTTTGAGGAAAAATCTGCGTATTTTGTAGAATTTTTCAGCTCTTACCTCTTACCTTTTACCTCTTATCTCCAGACTCCTAACTAAAAAAACGAAAGTATTGACAAAGATACCAAATGGGTTTTATAAATCTAGTTTCAATCTAAATAACCTACCTATTGGTAAATACTACCATCTGACATAGTAGCTCCAGTTAATTTAGTATTTCGTAAATCTACCCCATTCAAAATTGCCCCTCTTAAACTAGCTCCACTTAAATCAGCCCCATCAAGGTTAGCTTCACTCAAATCAGCTTTCCAAAGATAAGCATTCTGTAAACAAGCCCCACTTAAATTAGCCTTAGATAAAGTAGCTAAATTGAAGTTAGCTTTAGTCAAATTAGCATCAATTAAAACAGCACAAGATAAATCTGTTCTCATTAAAATTGCTTCACTCAAATTACTAGAAATTAATACAGCATCTTTCATATTAGAGCCATTGAGAATTGCCTGTTGTAAATCAGCCAAAGTTAAATCAGCCCCACTAAAATTTGTGGCAGTCAAATCTACACTCCGTAAGTTAGCCCCCTTCAGTTTAGCTTCACTAAAATTAACCCCATTCAAATCCATACCATGGAAATCGACCTGCATCAAACGAGCCTTACTAAAATTAGCTCCTGTCAGAAAAGCACCTTGTATTAATACTTCATTAAGTCTAGCTCGACTGAGATTTGCCCAACTAAGATTAGCTCCTTTCAAGTTAGCAGAACGCAAATTAATCCCACAGAGATTTGCGCCACAGAGATTAACACCTGTGAGATTAGCACCTCTCAAATTCACACCAGATAAAATAGCTCCACTGAGTTTTGCTCCAGAGAGCTGTGATTTTACCAAAAAAGCTCCCTCTAGGTTTGTTTTTGTCAGGTCAGCATTAATAAGTAGCCCTTTTCCCAACTTCGTAAAATTCATGTTAGTGGCATAGAGAAAAGCGTCAGAAAGATTTGCTTCATTGAGAAAAGCTTTACTTATATCTGCGACAGCTAAAGAACACCCCGTCAAATTAATTTTTTCCAAGTGTGTACTTTTTAAATTGGCTCCTACTAAATTTGCTTTTTCAAAATCTCTTTCCCCTAGAGCGTATCTACTTTTTAATTCCTCAACATCCATCCTCACCTCCTAATATCAACATGACAAATATTTGAAATGTAAATATATACTAATTATTCAAAATCACAATAATACTTAGTTAAAATATTATATTGATAGTCAATCAATATCAAAACTTATAAACTACAGTTAATAATTTCAAGGAAAAGTTGTACCATCAGGCATAATTGCCCCTCTCAAATCAGCATCTCGTAAGTTAGTTTTATTCAGCTTCGCGTCAATCAAGACAGCCTTAATCAATATTGCTCCCGTTAGATTAGACCAACTTAGTTTAGCCCGAAATAAATTAGCCCCACTCAAATTAGCTCCTCGTAAAGTTGTCCAACTAACATTAGCAGTCCGCAATTTAGCCCCACTTAGGTTAGCCTCACTCAGGGTAGCTCCAATAGTAGTCGATTTACTCAAATCCGCTTCACTTAAATTCGCACCGCTTAACATTGCCCCAGTCAAAATTCCATTGGTCAGAGAGGCCTTTTCTAAGATTGATTCATTCATCAGGGCATTTGTTAAATTAGCGTAGTCTAAATTTGAACCATTCAAAATAGCTCTAATCAAGTTAACACGAGTCATTGTAGCTTCCGCCAAATTAGCCTCAGTTAAATTAGCCTGAGTTAAATTAGCTTCAGTGAGGTTAGCTCCACTCAAATTAGCCCCACTCAAATTTACCTCCCTAGAATTGGAACCCCTAAGATTAGCCCCACTCAAATCAACATTACTTAAGTTAGCCTTCATCAGACTAGTTCCAATCAGATTCGCCTCACTCAAGTTAGCCTTATGTAAATTAGATTCCCCCAAATTTACCTCTCTCAAATTGACCCCACTGAGATTTGCTCCCATCAATTTAACATTACGAAGGATTGCCCTAGTAAAGTTAGCATTACTTAAATCAGCTTCTGTTAAATCAGCTTTTACCAGAGTTATACCTTTAAAATTTCTCTCCCCTGCTGCATATTGCTTCAGAAGTTCCTCGGCCTCCATTTAATTCGCCTCAAACTATTTTCTATTTTATATTTTATATTTAAATTAGGACGTTACTAATTGTTAGGAACCCCATAGCTAAAGCTGGAGGCTTGTAGACTCTTGTTGTTACGCTCCAAGAAAACAAGCCCAACACCTAACTAGCCTAATACCAATTTTCTAAAGATATGAAAAGTTCGATCTCCCCAAATTCCCCTTAAAAAGGGGGGCTGCTAGACTGCGATTCATACCATAACTTTATGAAAGTGGTATAAAACTTTTGGGGTCTAGTAGGGCGTAAGGGCTAAAATCTTTGCTCCACATTGATGTGTCAAGTCATATCCTCAGCTAAATTTATCCGTTTCTCTTGGAGTACTTACGCCTGAATAAAAGGTCTAGAGAACCAAATCGGGGCGATCGCTAAAAACCACACATAAATGGCCCAAAACACATCCAGCTAGAGAAAGCCAGGACTTAGGGATTTTAGAGTTCTAAACACTATATATCTAAGACGTTATAGT
>JBARXI010000493.1:0-10363 GCA_049647275.1 Microcoleaceae cyanobacterium | reverse complement strand
CTCAATTTTTGCTGATTGAGAGTGGAGATAGAAATCTGTGGCTGATTAGAATTATACAGTATTTGGGAATCCCCTAAAGTATCCTGACTGGGCTTAATTACAGAAGTAACCCACTCAACTATCAGCCCCAAAATACTTTTGATCGATAATATATAGAAGCCATAACGAAAAAATGGGGTAATAAAATCTGCTTTTATAGCTTGATAAAGCCAATATAAAGTACTTTTATGGTTTCTGGTAACACTACTTTGATGGGCTAGATACATATAGAAACTACTGCTAGACAAGTGACATAAAACTGTCGGTAGCTCTGGATAATTTTGTTTAACACTCTGTAGCATCAAGCTGTGAGACTTTGCCATTTGACTGTAATCCCCAGACATACTTTCAACTGTTTTGCGATAGCCAATTAGAAACTCTGGTACAACTAAAAACTGATAGTATTTAGCAATACGCAGGTATAGTTCCCAATCTTCGCAACCTTGAGCATTCTGTTTTCTCAGTTGGCAGTTGTAGCCACCAATTTTATCTAAACAAGTACGGCGAATTAGAGAAGCACTAGCATTGCCAATAAAATTATGACACACCAGGGTTTTGTAAACCTCTCCCTCAATTTTAGAAGCTCGAAAGTTTCCAGTAGGTATGTCTTTTTTGTCAATATCCACTGACCAGGAATAGACTAGCCCTACATTTTCTCCTATCTCTATAATGCGTTGAACTTGCTTTTCGATGTTTTCAGGATACCAAATATCATCAGCATCAATTGGTGCAATAAATTCTCCCCTAGAATTTTCTATTCCTAAATTCCGAGCAGCAGCTACTCCAGAGTTTGGCTGTTGTAGAAGAATCACTCGCGGATCTTTCTGGGCAAATGATTTAACAATTTCAGGTGTCTGGTCACCGGAGCCATCATCAATGACTAAAACTTCTAAATTTTTGTAGGTTTGGGAGAGAACAGAATCTAAAGTTCTCTCAATAAAAACCTCAGCATTGTATGCAGGAATAATCACTGAAACTAAAGGTAAATCAGCTAACTGCTTTTCATCATCCATATTAAATTTCTCCAGAAATTCAATTTTTGTCCTAGTTTGGCGAAAGTTTCAACCTGATTCTGATTTTTTAGATATTTTAGGACTTATATCAAATCCGTTTAATTGCACATACAATCTAACCTTGAAGAAGGTGTTAGGTTGTAGGTTGTAGGTTGTAGGTAAATAAACTCTGAATCATAATTAGTCAATCTAGGTGTAGGCTTAAATAGTGTAAGCAGCTTGAGGTAAAACTATTGACAATGGTAGAATAATTGGCCTTATTAGATAATCTCAATTATGACTACTAACTACTAACTACTGACTACTGACTACTGACTACTAACTACTAACTACTGACTACTGACTACTAGATTGATAGTGAGGTTATTCAACCGGATTTGATATTACGGGCCCCAACAAAGAAACCGGGTTTCTGACCCTAATTATTGGCTGTTATACACGGGCGTTTCCTAGAGAAACCCGGTTTCTGCTTCTGCGTAACTCCTGTGTTTATTAGTTTGTCCATGACGTTGTTGATGCCAACTCCAGGCATGAGTGAGGATATCCTCAATCCCTGGATATTTAGGTTGCCAACCTAGAAAAGTTCTAGCTTTTTCACTACTGCCAACTAGAATTGGTGGGTCACCAGCGCGACGGTCGCACTCTACTACTTTGATGCTTTTACCTGTAACTTCTCTAGCAGCCTCAATTGCCTGTTTAACCGAGAAGCCATTACCATTGCCCAAATTAAAAATTTCGCTGTTACCTCCTTGTAGTAGATTTTTTAAACCTAGCACATGAGCATCAGCTAAATCAGTTACGTGAATATAATCCCGAATACAAGTTCCATCTGGAGTGGGATAATCATTCCCATAAATGGAAATGGATTCTCTTTTACCCAAAGCTGCTTGCAGTACTAATGGCAGTAGATGAGTTTCTGGGTTGTGGTCTTCCCCTAATCTTCCTTGAGGATCGGCCCCAGCAGCATTAAAATACCGAAAAATTACTGATTTTAACCCATAAGCAACATCAAAATCAGCAATAATTCTCTCTACCATTAATTTACTTGCTCCATAAGGATTAATTGGGTTTTGAGGTTCATGTTCAGTCACAGGTACTGAGTTGGGTACACCATAGGTAGCACAAGTAGAGGAAAATACTAACTTATTAACAGAAGCTGCCACCATTGCTTGTAAAAGTGTCAGTGTTCCTGTAACGTTGTTGGAGTAGTACTTAGCTGGGTCTTTGACTGACTCACCTACATAGGCATAGGCGGCAAAGTGCATAACTGCAGTGATTTTGTAATTGGCAAAAATTCGATCTAGTAGGTCGCGATCGTTAATATCACCTACAATTAGCTTTGTTTGTAATACATTATCAACTAGGTCTTTATGCCCGTAAACTAAATTATCCAGGATTATTACTTGATAATTGGCATTTTTGAGAGCTTGGACAGCATGGGAGCCAATATATCCAGCTCCACCTGTGACTAAAATTGTTCCTTTCATGGCTAAATAATTCAAAAAATAATTAGTAAAATTGGCAGTGCTAAAGAAGTAATAATCAGTGGTAACAGTGAACAGGGAACAGGGAAAACTGGATTCGGGAATAGGGAATATGTAACACACACTCCTGAACTAATATCTTTGATATCCAATCTATTTTAGGGCCACCGTAAATTTTACTCTACTAACTACTGTCTGGGTAAGGCTCAAATGCTTTAGAAGATATCTATAAAATAATCTATTAGGGATGCTCGAAAGTTGCTTGTTGGTGGGTTACGGCCGAGTCACAGAGGGAGCTACCCATGTTTAACTATAAAGGTCGCGCCTAACCCACCCTACACAAGGATTTAATATTTTATTTACAGATACCCTCTTACTACCAAGCTTGATTACTTCCACTGTTGCTGAAGTTTAGTTTCAGCTGCTTGAGTAATCAATTGTTTACTCTTCATTTGTGGGTACTAGCTACAACTTTTTCAGTTTGATTATTTGGGCTTATATCTTTCTGGTTAAATTTTTCTTTTGTGAATTCTTCGTGATAGGAACGTTCTGTATTAACATCCCATAAATCGTGCTCTTCGCCAAGCAGATTTCGAGCAGCTAGAACACCTGTCAACATCGAATGGTCTTGGTTATTATAACGGTGCATTCCATTACGACCGACTGTTTGGAGATTTTCAAATGTTTGTAAATACTCTTGAATTACTTGCAGATGTTGACGATATTCCCCATCATAAACTGGATAAGCTTTCTTCTGACGAATTACAATCCCATCTTCAATTTTTACTGTGGGTTCAACTAAACCTAAACCTTTAATTTCTTGACTCGCCAACTCAAAAAGTTTACTGTCAGACATCTCCCAAATCATATCCCCTTCACTGGTAAAATATTCCATTCCTAAGCAAGTTTTACTTTGGTCTGGAACCATTGCAGCACTCCAATTTTTAAAGTTTTGAATTCTACCAACTTTAAACTCTGGATTATGAATATAAATCCAATTATCAGGGAATAAATGTTCTTCATCTACAATCAGCGTAACAATGAGAAAATCTCGATAATTAAGTCCATTTGCTGCTGCAAGTACATTTTCAGGGGGGAGAGGGTCAAGACATTTTAGCAGTAAACTTACAGGCATACTAGATATGAACTGGTCTCCAAAAATTGTAATTGTTTCGCCATTTTGGTTGGCAATAATCTTTTTAATTCGATTACCATCTCGTTCTATTTTTGTCACCCTAGTGTTCATAATTACGGGAGACCCTTGAAGATTTAATAACTCCTGAAAACGCTCCCACATCATTCCAGGGCCTAAAATTGGATAATCAAATTCTTTGATTAAAGTTTTTGTATCATTACTACCAAAAACTGCATTAATCACTGCCCTTTTTAGAGACAATCCTTTGATTCTTTGAGCTGCCCATTCAGCTTGAATTTTAGAACAAGGAATTCCCCAAACTTTTTCTGTATAATGTTTGAAAAAAGTTAGATAAAGCCGACTACCAAAACAATCTATTACCCATTCTTCAAAAGTTTCTGCCTCCCAATTAGGTCGCATTTTTGCTCTGACTTTTGCTTTTAAGTAGCTCAACAAAATCAAAAAGCTTTCAATCAAGCCTAAATTAAATAAAGTGTTGAGTAGAGATAATGGATAGTCGTAAAACTTGTTTTTATAATAAATTCTGGATAGCCGAGGTACTTTGATAAAATCTTTAGCCAGAACCTCTTGCCACAATTTATTAACAATTTCTACCTTAGTATAAAAGCGGTGCCCACCAATATCAAAGCGATAACCTTTATATACTTCAGTTCTAGATATGCCTCCGACTTTATCCGTAGCTTCCAAGACACAAGGATTTTCCCCGTGTTTTGTCAGTTCGTAGGCAGCAGTTAAGCCAGCAGGGCCTGCTCCTATAACAACAATAGGATAATTTGCCATTATTTATACCTATTAGATAACTTTTCGCTGAAAACTCAATACACCCTATTCAGAATCCTAGATATTTTTTAGTCTACCACTTCTTAGAAGGTATCTATAAAATAAATCTTAAGGGATGCTCGAAAGTTGCTTGTTGGTGGGTTACGGCCGAGTCACAGAGCGAGCTACCCATGTTTAACTATAAAGGTCGCGCCTAACCAACCCTACACAAGGATTTAATATTTTATTTACAGATACCCTCTTAGAACTATAAAATTACATTTATTATTGAAGTAGATTTTATTAAGTTAAGTTAACTATTCTTCTCAATTTGGGACTCAGGAGTAGAATGACTTGATATTACTAATTTACTTGCCCAATTGACTGTTCAACTAAAGTTTGGGCCCGATCTATTGTATAGGTGGAGAAAAGATCGTTTTTGTTTAAACTAACAGCTTCAAAATCAGATTTATTCAGGGATTGAGAAAAATTTATGTTATTTTCCCACTTAAAACGAATCAAACCAATGGCAAAAGCTAATCCACTATAAAAATAATACAACCAGTGCCAGGGTACTGTTTTGGCAGCAAAAATCAAACCCCGTTGATTATGGAAAAATTTGTAGACTGGTGCATTTAAAATCAACAGAGCCAGACCAAAAACACAGGCAGGGATCAAAGCCTGATTTAAGAAAGGAGTTACTGCTAAGACAGCTATCAGAGCGTAGACTAAAATTACACTGATACGACTGGAGTATTGTAAGTTTAAGTCGTTGTTTAATTGGTTATGGCGTAGAATTAAAGCTGTCCAAGGTAATGCTCTACAGAAGAAGTCGGCTTTGAGCATAGAAATAGTTCGCCATTCCTTGAGATGTTTAACCTGTATATTTTTCCTGAGTCCTATTTTGTAACCTGCTGCTTTGATCCGATAGCCTAATTCAATATCTTCAATACACGGCAGACGATACTTTTGATCGAAACCATCCACGGCCCAAAATACTTCTCGACGAATAGCACCGCAGGCTCCCCAAAATGTTGATGCTTCTTCACTAGCAGTTTGATGGTTGTAGTGGTGGAACAAATTTCTGTATTGGGAAAGAAAGTTGCCAGCTCCTGGTTGATCGTCATAGGAGCCAATCATGGCCCCAAGTTCGGGTTCAGTAGTGAATAAATTTTCTACCTTAGCGATCGTGTCAGGATGTACTTCCACATCTGCATCTATGAAAAACAATATATCGCCCTTAGCAGCTTTTGCTCCTAGGTTACGGGCTTTAGCGGGGCCTCCAGATGTTGGGAGCCGAATTACTTTTGCACCGAATTCTTTGGCTACGCACCATGAGCCATCTGTGTCGCCATCAGCTACTACAATTATTTCTTCTGGGTGTAGGGAAGTTGTTGCTAGGCTAGAAAGACACCGATGAAACTTTTCTCCTCCGTTATATACAGGAATGATTACAGAAATTTTTAGCTTAGAAGGTTGAATATTATTTTTCATAATTATTTGTTATTTCCTGGCTTCAATGTCATTCTAAGCTGAATGTAGTAGCTTTTAGGTAAAGCTTTGATGAAGATTCACTCTTAATATATGAAGATTCAGTAAAGTTCATTTTTTTATCTCCATGGAGATATTAAACCGAAAATTCACTTAAAACCCCGATCAAAGGTATAGCGGTCGAAGCAAAGATTAGGACATAATGGAGAAAAATTATCTAGGAAAGATTATGCCTGCTCCTTATAGCTACGACTTAAGACAAAAAGTTATTAATGCCATCGATGATGGGATGAGTAAAACTCAAGCAAGCTCTATATTTAAGATTAGTCGTAATACCATCAATATTTGGTTACACAGAAGAAGAGCAACCGGGGATATAATATCATGTCCGGTTGAACAGTTATAAATAAATGGTAATAGGCACTATTGCTACAGGCAACAGGCAACAGGCAACAGCAGAGAAAAAGAAGAATAGGAAACAGAAAGTTTTTTTATCACTAATAGACATCTCCAATAATAAAAAATCAAATCAATTCTCGGACGGAAACTATCAATTCTTTCCCCCTACTCCCTACTCCCTACTCCCTACTCCCTCTTTTCTGGAGAGGTCTAATTATCCGGACATGATATAAGAGCAAAAACAGGTGATCAAAAAGGATATAATCCCAAAATACCAGACTTAGAACAATTCAGAGAATTTGCCCACATTAATGGCAGTACAACTCAAAAAGAAATGCTATAATCGTTGAGGGATATGCATCCGGCACGCTACGCGAACGCACTATAGGTAAAGCCTTAAAAAAAATTGGCAAGTGCATGAAAAAAAACTTACGGTTACAGAGAAAGAGATGAAGAGAAAAGAATTTATGGCCAAAATCAGCCAGAAAAGGCCGGAACAGTTGGTGTATATAGATGAATCAGGTATGGAGAATAGAGAAGATCATGGTTATGGATGGAATGAATTTGGAAAAAGATTTTACGATTTAAAGTCAGGAAAAAGTGCTGGTAAGGGTGAGTATTATAAGTGGTTTGTGTCAGGGAAAATTAGTTGTTCCATTGACATTTGAAGGCTCTTGTAACCGTTTAGTTGTTGAAAAATGGTTTGAGGAAAAATTGTTAGCAGAATTAAAAACAGGACAATTAATAATATTAGACAATTGCTTGTTTTCACAAATCGCCAAAAATTAGAGAATTAATAGAATCAGTGGATTGTGAAATAGAATATTTACCACCATATTCTCCTGACTTAAATGACATAGAACATTATTGATTTCCCATTAAAAACCGAGTCAGAAAGTCAGAAAGAACAATAGAAGATTTTCGTATGGAGAGTTGATTATGCTGTTAAGTTAACGTCCGCGCCCTTTGCTTCGACTGCTATAATACTAAGAAAAATCTTAAAAGTTAAAGTAGGGGCTTGGTTAAAAAGCCCCTACTTATGATCGGATATTCAGATATAATTAAAATGAAAAAAAGTTAATACATCTATTACTTATTGACTGCTCTACTCCACCGTTACTGACTTAGCCAAATTCCGAGGCTGATCGACATCTAAACCACGATGAGCAGCAATATGATAAGCCAACAACTGTAGAGGAATAACCGTCAAAAGTGGTGAGACCAACTCATCCACCAGGGGCACTGCCAACACATGATCGAACACATCTGCTTCTTCGTTTTCAGGGGTTACGCCAATTAATTGTGCATCTCTGGCTTTAGCTTCTTGAGCATTTGAAAGTACCTTTTCATAAACTAAACCAGGCATGGCGATCGCCACTACTGGTACTTTATCATCTAATAAAGCAATGGGGCCGTGTTTCATTTCCCCGGCTGGATATCCCTCAGCATGAATATAACTAATTTCCTTCAATTTTAAGGCTCCCTCTAAAGCAATTGGAAAATTAATTCCTCTCCCCAAAAAGATAAAATCTTGAGTATCATTAAACTCGTGAGCCAAATCTTCAATATAGCTATCCTGAGTTTCTAAAGTCAACTCCATTTGTGCAGGAAGCTGTTGTAAACTACTAAGAATTTCTGCTATCTTTTCCCCAGATAAAGTTTTTCGTCGCCATGCTAAATCTAGGGCTAAAAAATAAAATGCCATGACCTGCGCTATAAATGTTTTAGTCGCAGCAACACCAATTTCAATACCTGCTCGAGTATTGATAATTTGATTTACCATAGTAGTAATAGAACTTTCTGGTCGGTTAGTAATTCCTAGTAATCTTGATGCAAATTCTGCTGGTTTATCTAAACGACGTTGTTTTTCCATTGCCAAAGCAGCCAAAGTATCAGCCGTTTCTCCAGACTGAGTAACACCAATTGTCAGAGTATTTGCTCTGAGGGGAGATGGTGCATAACGAGCCTCAGAAGCATAATGTACTGTAGTCGAAATTCCTGCTAATTGTTCTAATAAATATTTACCAATTAAACTGGCGTGCCAACTTGTTCCACAGGCAAATATTTCAACTTGCTCTAAATTTTCAGATAGAGATGGTGACAACTCTAAATTAATCGGAGAAATATGATTATTTTTAACATCCCAATCATTATTAATATAAGTCTCTAAACAAGCCCTAACAACATTTGGTTGCTCGTGAATTTCTTTGAGCATAAAATGTTTAAATACCTGTTTTTCAACTAAAGTGGGACTCCAGTTGAGAATACGAGGTACTTTGTTGAGGCGATCGCCCTCAAAGTTATAAACCTCAACTCCTAGTGGTGTTAAACGTGCAATTTCGCCATTTTCTAAACTGAGTACAACTTGAGTATGGGATACAAGTGCAGGGGTGTCAGAAGCACAGAAAAATTCCCCTTGACCTAAACCAATAGATAAAGGTGCTTGTTGTCTGGCAACAATAATCTCATTTGGATAGTCTGCACAAATAATAGCGATCGCAAATGCTCCATCCAATTTATTGACTGCTTGACGCACTGCATCTAAAAAAGGAAATGAATTTGCAGCCCCTACTGATGCAGAATGAGATAAAAATTCGGCGATTAGGTGGGGGATAACTTCGGTATCAGTATCAGAAACAAATTTATGCCCTCGACTTTCTAATTCTTTGCGTAACTCGCGGTAATTTTCAATAATGCCATTTTGAACTACTGCTACTCGCCCTTGATCATCCGTATGGGGATGAGCATTATATTCTTCCGGTTTGCCATGAGTTGCCCAACGGGTGTGACCAATGCCAATATTGGCTGGCATTTCCATTCCTGTCAATTTTTCCCGCAGATTATGAAGTTTGCCTTTAGCACGGACAGATTTGATTTGACCTTCCCAAACAGTGGCTAACCCAGCAGAATCATAACCCCGATATTCTAGTTTTTCCAGTCCCGAAAGTAAAATGTCTGTGGCTGACTGTGTGCCAATATAACCAACAATTCCACACATAATAATATTTCACTCCTGGTGAATTTCTATTTAATATTTAACAGGACTTACCCAGAGACGCTAAGAGTAGGGGCAATTCATGAATTGCCCCTACAAAAAACACAATTTATAGATGCGCGTGCGTAAGTCCTGATTTAAGATATATATACTTGCTCAAAATTACTAATCCCGCAGAAGAAGGTCAATATTTCTGGGAGCACCGCCAAAAAGCAAAAAAAAATAGGGGGATTAATTTCCCCCCTATCAAGTTTTTGATTTTTAATTTTTTAACTGTCAATTTTAGACCCTCTGGTTAGTTTTCACCAGTAGAGCAGTTAATACCCTATTGTTAAATCAAAAACCAAAAATCCATAGAGGGGAACAAGTCTTAGTAGGCCAGACCCATACTGCGAGTAGTTTCAGCACCCAGGTAAACCCGGACACTCAAAAAGTCAGTGGGGCAAGCAGTTTCACAACGCTTACAACCAATGCAATCTTCAGTACGAGGGGATGAAGCAATTTGACCTGCTTTACAACCATCCCAAGGTACCATTTCTAAAACGTCTAATGGACAAGCACGGACACACTGGGTGCAACCAATGCAAGTGTCATAAATTTTTACTGCATGAGACATAAATTAAATTCTCCCAACAACTTAATTTTACATATCTGCTTCAGAGCAGATGAAGCAGCAGAGCTTCGAGAAGTGAATACTTCGACTTAGTGTACAGCACGACTTCTCATCCTTGATACACAATGTTGGAAAACTTAAAATATTTCAACGTTCGGGTCAGTTAGTGATGAATGACCAAATTTCTTCAGAGTAGAGAAGCACACCTCTGAATTTATATAGCAGTCGCCATTACTGGCGCGGACATTCTCGCTCCTCTCAAATTTAGTCACAGCAATAATGTACGGTTGACTACTCCCCGGACTCAAGTCACGGGGAAACAAGCGTAGATACTACGCAACAAGATAAATCCGTGTTGCTTCGTCTATTCTTAGCTGACCAAAGATATATTCTGATGTCGGACAATTTCATTGT
>JBARXI010000492.1:0-6254 GCA_049647275.1 Microcoleaceae cyanobacterium | reverse complement strand
AAATGATTAATGGATGATTCTAGACACTTGGCTCATTCCTTCAACTGAGACAAATGTATTTATGATCTTCAGGTTTTTTGTTACCTAGTGTTTGAAGATGGTGAGTCTATCACATTTTATGAGCCTCCAACTATTTGGGGTGGAGGGGAGAAACCCGAAATCCCATCTGTGAAAATCACCATTTTTTGATGGCGTTCAAAATGATGAATGGATGAGTGTAGATGCTTGGAGCATTCCTTCAACTGAGACATTTGCGTAGCGCTACACATCTACGGTTAAAACATTGCTCTCCCTACTCCCTTTCAATCCAAATTTACGATCCTAACCTTTAAACGTACTGCTATATATTGTGAGTCAACTGGGATCTAAATTTTTATTTGTCGAGGGAGTAGGGAGTAGGGATAAGTAGGTCGGCATAAATAAACGCATAATGTGGGCAATGCGCGTAGTCAGCTAAAACCTTTATACAAAGACACTTATAGCCATTGCCCACCCTACAACTAAATTTTTATTTGTCGAGGGAGTAGGGAGTAGGGATATCTAGAGAGATTTGCCGTTGAAGCCAGAGAATTGGTTTTTTCATCGTGCGATTAAACGGTGATGATACGATCCCTAATCGTAAGCAATCTAAATATATTTCTGTAATAATAATCCCAAGTTCTCCCTAGTAGTAGTAGGAACTTTATCCAAAGGAGTTAAAATTGCATTTTTCAAGGCTGAATGTGATTTAGAAACAAACATATTTTCACTTAATCTTCTGACTGTTTCCTGAATCACTTTTTGAGCATTGACTGCATTCTTTTGCAAGTTATCAATTACCATTTCCACTGTTACATGAGCGTGCTCTTGATGCCAACAATCATAATCTGTGGATAATGCTAAGGTTGCATAAGCAATTTCTGCTTCCTTTGCTAACTTCGCCTCTGGTAAGTTTGTCATCCCAATAACTGTTGCTCCCCAACTGCGATATAAATTTGACTCTGCCTTGGTGGAAAATGCAGGCCCCTCCATACATAAATAAGTACCAGTACGATGTACATTTATATCTGCTAAGTTCAAACTTTCGGCAGCATCTCCTAGCACTTTTGCGAGTTGGGAGCAAATTGGATCGCCAAAGGTGATGTGAGCAACTATTCCTTTACCGAAAAATGTAGATAGGCGATTTTTTGTGCGATCGATAAATTGATCTACTACGACTAAATCTAAAGGTTTAACCTCTTCTTTGAGAGATCCCACTGCAGAAGCAGAGATTAAATATTCGACACCGAGACTTTTCATCCCATAGATATTGGCACGAAATGGTAATTCTGATGGTAACAAAGTGTGATTTCGGTCGTGTCTGGAAAGAAAAGCAACTTTTGTTCCGTCCAAAGTACCTACGATGAAAGCATCAGAGGGAGAGCCAAAGGGGGTATCTATTTGCACTTCCTGTACATCCTTGAGTGCTTCCATTTTATAAAGACCACTACCGCCGATAATGCCAATTTTTACTTGAGTCATGCTTTGTTTGCTGATATTGCGATTACTTAAGTATTTTAGCGGATATGGGGTCAGAATATTTGAAGTTAGCTGTTCTTTTAGTAATTATAATCACTCAAAAACATAAAGTATTTATTACTAAAATTTCAGTATTTATGCGTAATTTTTACAAAATCTTTATACCAAGATTCGTAATAATGGCATAACCTTAATGATATATCTAACTATTGACGAGTTGCGGAAAATTATTATTGTCTCATATACTACTTCAGAGTATTTGGGGAGTTAGTCTTTCCTAAGATTTAACCTTTTCTTTCATGTCGATCTACAGTACATTCAAAAAAATGAAAAATCCTCCAGTTGAATCAATCAAAAAGTCCCTAGACTCGGTGGTAGAACACATTTTTTCTGTTGGGAAAATATCAGCTCTTGACCGAAAATTTTTAAGATTAGCATTATTTTCCTCTCATTCTTTAACTGTCACAGAACAAGACCAGATTAAGTTGGTTTACGAAGAGTTAAAAGCAGGTAGGATTGTGGTTGCTGAATAGGAGAAGTATTTATAACTAAGGTGTTTCGGTAATAAATATGGGGATATAGCCATGTGAAATGATTTGTGAAAGAAATCGGCTACTTTAGCTACTTTAAGGCAGATGGCAGATGGCAGATGGCAGATGGCAGATGGCAGATGGCAGAAGGGAAGGCAGAAGGAGGAAGTTTTTCACAACTGCAGGAATTTTACATATGATTTAGGATTGCTATATTTAAGTTTAAGTTTAAGTTTAAGTTGAAGGCAGATGGCAGAAGGGAAGGCAGAAGGAGAAAGTTTTTCAAAACTGCAGGAATTTTACATATGGTTTAGGATTGCTAATATTTAAGAATGCTAAACTTTTCTAAAATATTAATCTTCTTTTAACAACCAAAATCCACTATAAGTCATACCTGAATCATCAGGTTGAACTAATAAAAAGTGTAATCCTTGAGTTGACTGCTGACGTTCTTGATAAGCTTGAGCTGCTGATGAAACTTCCCGATCTACAAAAGTAGCAACTACCCACCTATCTACTAACCCGGCTGATAAGATCAAGCCATCGGGATCGCCAGGAATATACTTTAATAGGTACGGTCGCGCTGCTTCTAACCATTTTGCTAATCTCATTGACTGACGACCACCATCGATAACAATTCCTGGTATCGGCAGTGTTGAAGAGAGTCCTAAATTTATTGGTAACAAATATTCTGGTGTGGCTAAAATTGGTATTGGGCGATCGATAATATCTTCAATATTACCTGCAGGTAATGTGGCAAATCTCCAGCGATCGCCCCAAAGATTTTCTGCTAATGGTACAGGTGGAGGAGAATCTAATGCTAAAGGTTGATAAGATTCTCCTGTAAATGTTTCTATTTGCCTATATTGTTGCGCCCTCTCTATCAACCATTGTTTTAAGGCTGTGGTGCGTCTAGTTGGCTCTACTTTTATCCCTAATATTTGAGCTGCTGTTTCAATTAAGCCTAGAGACTGAGGTCGAAACACTTGAATTTTGTCTGGTAAATTCTGACTTAGCCCCAGTTGTTGCAGTTGTGTAACTAGCCAGTTAGTATTTACTTCTGACTGAGGACACATCGCCATAAATTCCAAACTGCGAGTGGGGTCACAAATTAATAATTCCCATAAGTGCTGGCCATTTTTATTTTTGAGGGGACGGCGATAAAAATCTGCTTGCCAAATATTTATAGATTCCATTGATATTGTTTTTTTGGGAAGGTTTTAGGTGTTGAGTCTTAATTCTGTTTGCTTGACTTTTCCAAGAGATTTTGTACACAAGTTACATAAGACGATATTTAAAAATAATCATCTTCTGACAAATAATTCAACACGGTATTAGTCTGGAAGAATTTTATGAAATGCTTGCAAACTATACCAAGTTCACAAAAATTAGTTACATTTTAATCTATCTTTTCTATTCTATTATAGTAAGTAGGTGGGCATAAATAAACGTTTCCTAGGTTATGCTGCGCAAAAAAAAACGAAAAATCTGAATCATCAAGTCAGAAGGCAGTTTTGAACGGGTTTTTACCGTTTGGAATCTCTATCATTATTTTGATTTTACGAATAATTAAACCCACCTACTTAGACAATTTTATCGTTTGTAAATACTGTAAATATTTAAGCTTTTGTGATTCACTTATCTTTACAGCGCTTTTCACCAGAGTAAACCACAAGGTTAGCCTAAGATTGTATGGGGAGCAGTTGAGTCCCTACAACCTACAACCTACAACCTACAACCTAACTTTTTAACTGTGGTTTACCCATCTGAAAACTGCTGTAAGCTGTTGCCTATTTCGAGATGAGCTGTTGCATGACTGTAGAAATATTTTATCTTTTGCCTTATGGGTTTAATACCCCACTGTCAAAGCGGGTGCCAATGGGGTTGGTGGGGTGATAAAAATCCCCATCAATCCCCTCAACAGTAAGGGACTTCCAACTAAAAAATATCTTATTGCACTGAACTTAGAAGAGCTGGGAGCACCGAAGCACCAGAGCAGGGGGAGTCCAATAATTGGATAATTTATTTTTTGCTATTCCCTAATACAGTAGGGGCGAAGGGCAGCCCCTAATGACTACTTTTTCAACAAATTGAGATTAAATTATTTATTCGGCAAAATCAATCTTTACTTTTGAATGGATGACAATTGAGCTGTAATTAAGTGGTATTATACCAATTATCACGCATTAATGCTATACTTATGCGCAACTTCAACAGTCAAGTAATTAGCAAGATTCAAAGTTTGTTTTTGACAATTATTCACTGTCAGTGTCAGTAATTTATACATTTACCTCTATCCGCACCTCCTCCACTCCCCAGACTTCTCTACCCGATCGGGTGTAGCAAAAATTTTGAGATTTGGTATTACACATGAGGAGGGGAGCGACCAATTACGCACTCGATGCCTGACTTTCGTGCAACGGCCGTATTTTTCGCTAGAATTAACAAATTGTTAACCTCAAAATATTTAATTCCATAGCCTATGAACCCTGCCCTGAGTGAATTTGGTACAACTATGTCCCGCCTCACAGGTGTGCGGGCAATTATGGCAGATATTATTGCCACCCTAAGAGCGGGTCAAGGCCAGGAGTTTCTCAACTTCAGCTCGGGTAATCCTTTAGTTTTACCAGAAGTAGAAAAACTGTGGCGAGATTGTACGGGACAATTACTGGCAAGTTCAGAATATGTGGAAGTAGTGGGCCGTTACGGTTCGTCTCAGGGTTATCAACCGTTTATTGATGCAGTTATTAATGATTTCAACCGTCGCTATGGCCTGAATTTAAGCGATCGCAATATTCTGATTACCCCAGGGTCTCAGTCTATCTATTTTTATGCTGCTAATGCTTTTGGTGGGTATACTAGTAGTAAGAATCTGAAAAATATTGTTCTGCCCCTGAGTCCAGACTACACGGGTTATGGTGGGGTAAGTTTGGTGCCTGAGGCTGTTATTGCTTATCAACCGACTTTGGAAATTGATGCTGAGGCTCATCGCTTCAAATATTGTCCCGACTTTAGCCAACTGGTGATTGATGAAAGTACTGGATGTGTCATTTTCTCACGCCCCTGCAATCCTACTGGCAATGTGATTAGTGCTGATGAGGTTAAGAAAATTGCAGATAAGGCTGCTGTTTATGATGTGCCAGTATTTGTGGATGCTGCTTATGCTCCCCCCTATCCTGGATTAAATTTTGTGGAGATGGAGCCAATATTTGGGGACAATATTTGTCATTGTATGAGTTTATCCAAAGCTGGACTTCCTGGTGAAAGAATCGGCATTGCTATTGGGGATGAAGGAATAATTGAGGTTTTGCAGGCTTTCCAGACTAATATGTGTATTCATTCTCCGCGTTATGGGCAAGCGATCGCTACTTATGCAATTAATTCTGGGGCTTTGGCGGAAATTTCTACTGAAGTGATTCGACCTTTTTACGAACATAAATTTTCGATTTTAGAATCAATTTTAGAAAGGTATTTACCAAAAGATTTGCCTTGGTTTCTTCATCGTTTTGAGGGGGCAATTTTTGCTTGGTTGTGGTTAAAGGATTTACCGATGACTGATTGGGAATTTTACCAAAGGCTGAAGCAAGTGGGGGTTATTGTGGTGCCTGGGAGTTCTTTTTTTCCTGGTTTGCGGGAAGATTGGTCTCATAAACATGAGTGTATTCGGATTAGTCTGACGGCTTCTGATGAGGATATTAAAGTGGGAATGGAACGTTTGGCTAAGATGGTGATTTCTGTTTTTTAGTAGGTAGTAAAACTGGCATTAATTGTATATTTAATGGTCTGGTTAAAGTGCGGAGGAAAAATGATTTTTAGCTCTACTGCTTTGATTGCATAAGTATATTTTTTATTGCCTGGTTTGCTGTGGCGATTCTCTAAAGATAGGCAAGTGTAGTGTTATAGTTTTAAGGTAAAATGGTTTTATCATTCTGTGAGCCTCCAACTATTTAGGATGGAAGGGAGATTGCCGAAATCTTATTTTCAAATATCCCCTGTTTTTGGAGACTCAGAAAATGATTACTGGCTCGGTCTAGATATTGCACAATTGCTTCGACAGCACACCTTTGTCTAGCCTGGCTCTAAAGATAGGCAAGTGTAGTGTTATAGTTTTAAGGTAAAATGGTTTTATCATTCTGTGAGCCTCCAACTATTTAGGATGGAAGGGAGATTGCCGAAATCCTATTTTCAAATATCCTCTGTTTTTGTAGGCTCAGAAAATGATTACTG
>JBARXI010000491.1:0-13068 GCA_049647275.1 Microcoleaceae cyanobacterium | reverse complement strand
CCCCGTTTTGTGCTGAAAATTCGTCCTGGTTTTCCTCATCCGAATCCTTGGGAAAATTTGGCTGAGGAATTGGGAAAAATTTCACCTAATTTAACTGCAAATAATTTAGCTTTTTTGGAATTGGTGGGAAATTTGGAGGCTAATACTGGGGAATTAGCTAAATATTTAACTCAGATTGAACAAGAAAAGAAAGGTTGTAAAATTTTGTTGGTAATCGACCAATTTGAGGAACTTTATACTTTATGTTCTGAGGAGAAACGTCGGTCATTTTTGGCAGGTTTAGTTAATGCTGTAAATCACGATGGGAGTTGGAAAATTGTTTTAACTTTACGGGCAGATTTTTTATCTCAAGCTTTGGAATATGAACCTTTGGGTAAGATTTTTGACGAGCGGGATAAATTAATTACTCCTATGAATGATGAAGAATTAAAAGAGGCGATCGCTCTCCCTGCTAAAAAGTTTGAGGTGGAATTTGCCGATGAGTTAATTAAGAGAATGATTCAAGATTATCGGCAAAATTCTGGTCATTTACCGATGCTGCAATTTGCTTTGGAGGAGTTATGGAAAAGGCAAAAATATGGAGTAATTTCTCTGGCAAGTTATGAAGATATTGGGGGTTTGACTCAAGTTTTAGGGGATTATGCGGAAAAGATTTATATTAATTTGAGTCGGGAGGAAAAAGAGCAGGCGAGATATATTTTTACTCAATTAGTACAACCAATAAGTCAGGAAAAATCGGGGGAAGTTAGTCGCATTGCTACTCGGAAAATTGCGACTTTTGCAGATATTGGCAAGGAAAATTGGCAGTTAGTAATTAAATTTGCCGACGAGCGTTTGGTGGTGACAAATAAGGAAAAAGATGTAGCTTCTGTGGAGTTAATTCACGAAGTTTTAATTACTGCTTGGAGTCGGTTAAAAAATTGGATAGAGCAAGATTGGGAATTTCGACGTTGGCAAGAGAAATTAAGGGATAATTTGAGTCAGTGGGAAAAGGAAAGAAAGGATGACTATTTGTTGCAAGGGGGTTTGTTAAAGGAGGCAGAAAGTTGGTTGGAAAAACCAGAGCAAAAAATTCCTGAGAAAGAGAGGGAGTATGTTGATAAAAGTAGGAAAAGACGAGAAAGAGAGCGGCAAAAACTTATTTCTGGGTTGACTGGTGGTTTGGTAATGGTGTCATTATTTGCTGTGGGGGCGGTGTGGCAATGGCAACGTGCAGAAAGACAAAGTTTGATTAATGAAATAGATAGTTTGAGTTATTTAGCATTAAATCAATTTCAGTCTGGGGAAGGTGGAATTAGTGCTTTAATGACGGCGATGGATGCAGGGCAAAAGTTGAAAAAATTGGTTAAAGATGATGAAAAGTTGGGGAATTATCCGACTACTCGTCCTTTGTTAGCGTTGCAGACTATTACTAGCAATATTCGAGAGAAAAATGAGTTTGAATTTAATTATGAAAAGATTTATAGAGCTTTTTTTACTCCTGATGGCAAATACATAATTTTACGCAGCTATGGTAAAGTAATAATTTTGAATTTAGCAGGAGAGAAAGTTACTGAATGGAAGATACCTTATGGGGAAAAAATTAACAATTTAGCAATTAGTCCTAATGGTAAATATATTGCTACTACTGTTGGATCGGAAGGCAAATTCTATATCTGGGATTTTTCTGGAAAAAAAATAGCAGAATCACCACAATTTATTTCTGGCTCTTCTATAGTTAAATTTACTCGAGATAGTCAGTATATTGCTGTGACATCACAATATAGAGTTGACATAGCTTTTTTTGATTTATCAGGTAAGAAAGTTAAAGAGTTAAACATTGATGGTCGTGGAGCTATATCGAGTTTAGAGTTTACTGCTAATGGGGAAGAAATTGTCATAGGAAATGCTGTTGGTATGGTGCAGTTTTGGAACTTAAAAACCTTAGAAAAAATTAGAGAATTTAAAGCTAATACCAACCAAGTTGTTAAAATAGATATTAGTCCTGATGGAAAGCGATTATTAACTTTAGGAGCTGATATTAATTCAGATAAAACTATTGGAGGGGCATCCAGATTATGGGATTTGTCAGGTGAAAAAATTGCTGATTTGGGTTTTGTTCAAAACAATGACAATATTTATGGAGATGTTGGTTTTAGTCCTAATGGTCAACAAATTGCTAGAGTTTACTATGGTCTGGGAGTAGTAAATTTTTATGATGCCATTTCAGGAGAAATAATTAGTCAGTCGAGAATAAACTCTAGTTCTAATTTTTTAAGTTATAGCCCTGATAGTCAAATAATAGTTATCGGTGGGTTCAGTGGGATTAATTTATTAATAAATAATGCCAAGTTCAATTTTATAGAATTACCAACTAACTATGAAATAGAAAAAGATCGACTGAAAGCATCAGGCTTTATTAATTTGCAGTACAGTGCAGATGGTCAAAAACTTGTGGTAATTAACAAATATAATAAATATGTAGATATTTGGGATGAGCAACAAAGGGAAAAAATCAGAATTAACTATGGTGATTATATAGAAAATGGGATGTGGAGTCGTGCTTTCACCTCTGGTAACTTATTTCAAAGAGCTCTTTTCGCTAGTATAACTCCTGATGGTAATTTTATAATCTTTGTTAGTAAAGAAGGCATCAAAAAACTTGATTTAGAGGCTAATTTAATTTCTGAAGTGAAAACAAATGTTGGTTCAAGAGAAAGAGTATTACATGCTTGGTTTGCAGGGGAATATCAAGGTGATAGAAAATATAGTTCTAATTTAGATGGGAGCAAAGTAGTTACAGTGGGGTTTAATGCTGATGCTATAAAAGCAACTTTACGTTTTTGGGATTTATCTACGCAGCAAGTTAAGCAATTTAAACATAATTCCCTTTCTCCAATTATTGGAAAAGTTGTAGTTAGTCCTAACGGTGAATATGTTCTTACAATTTCATCAGGTATAGGTAAACTTTGGGATGCTTCTGGAAAATTACTAAACCCGTTAGATGTAAATGCAAAATCAGTACAAGGGGATGAAGTTTCAGGATTAGCTATTCTATCAGAACCTGAATTCGAGAAAATTTCCAACAATGATTTGGCAGTTGAAATAATGGATGTTTTCCAAAACTCTACAGCAATAAAAGCTGGTTTAAAGAGTGGCGATCGTATTTTAGAAATAGACAATCAGAAAATCTCTGACATAAAAGATATAGCTAAAATATACAATTTACTTTTACTAAAAGGAGAACCAGGAACTCCTGTAAAACTTAAAGTTAGGAGTAGTTGGGATAAGATTGAAGAAAAAACTATTCTTCGAGAAAAATTTATCCTTGATAGAAGCAATTGGCAGCTTTTTATTGGAAATACAGCAAAATTTAGCCCAGATAGCAAATATTTGGCAACATGGGATGCAGGAAGTAAAAATTTATCTTTGAGAAATATCAAGACTAAAAAACTCGTTGAAATTAATCATCAAGGCAACATTCTGGGTGTCTATTTCAGTCCTGATAGTAAACTATTCGCAACAGCAGGTGTGGATTATTCAATCAAAATCTGGGATTTTTCTGGAGAACAAATTAGTAATATGAAACTACAACAAATTCCTGCAAATATGACTTTCAGTCCAGATGGTCAACAAATTGCGGTTTTAGGTCATACCAATGAATTAAGTATTTGGAGTATTGACGGAAAACAAATTGCTAAATATACAGTTCCCGAAAAAGAGCAAACTCAAATAGTCTTTTCCCCCGATGGTAAATATATAGCAATTGGTGGGAGCAAAGTCCTAATTTGGCAGAATAAAAACTTAAACGAACTATTAGCAACAGGATGCGATTGGTTGCAAGAATATTTAACCACCCGCCCCCAAGAAAAAGAGAAATTAAAAGTGTGTCAAAAAGAAGTCAAATAGTTAGAAAATCCTATATTGTCATTGCGTTAACGCAGTTTTGCTATAGCAAGGCGACGAGCAAAACAGTTAAGGTTCTCGAAAAGCAATTAACTTAGCCGTAGGCGACGCCTTCCCTAGAGGTAGCAATCTCTTTAGCTTAACTGCAGTAGCTAGAGATTGCCACGGGGGGCGTATCGGGAGTCACCAAAACCATTGCTTTTCCCACCCCCTCGCAATGACAGTGACTTAATTTTCGGATGCGATCGCCTTTTTTCCAGAGGATAAAATTAAGTAACTCTTTCCAAATAACCTCGATGTTGAGGATGTATAAAATTCAAACTAATATTCTCCTGAGAAATTCCCATCTCTACCAATTTTTCTACTATTGATTCTTCCGTGTCATTACATTGAATAACAATACTATCCCCAACAATATCAATATGTATAACACATTGATGGATACGCTTATATTTGTACCATCCCACCCACAAAACTATATAACGCATTCTTTCATCATCAAAAATTAACTCTATTTGCGAATATTCATCCTGGAGATATTCATATTCACAGAGAAGTTTTTTCACACATTGCCTGTAAAAATCTATGGTATTATCCATTGTAAATCTGACTCCGAAAAAGAGAAAATAATTAGTTTTAAATTGAATTTTTTCACCGCAATTTTTCCGACTTGTCGGCTGAATATATTCTCAAAAGCATCTATAGGAACTGCCAAATAAAGTTCTCTATCTGCCTCCTGTACTTTCAATAATTCTTCGTATATTCCATACTGACCAATAGCTTTTTCCAGTTCCGTTACTTGGGAATCTGTAATAAAACTCTTGACTTCTACTGCTATTTTAGCACGATTTTTTTCCGCAGCCATCATTCTTTCAGCACCCAAATCAATAGAAAGTTTAGGATCGGATTGAAGAAAATAAGGGTCGTGAGAAATCGTCCATCCTTCTCTGATTAAAGCAGATTTAACTAGATAATGATAGGTATCTTTTCGAGACATATTGAGTTATTTTAACCTTACCTATAAACTATAATATAATTTAGCTAAACTACTATCATAAAACGAAAGTAAAGAATATAGGAGATAAATCAATGGAATCAGAATACGATCTTTCAAAAATGAAAAAAAGACCTAATCCTTTTGCCAAACAGTTAAAAAAACAAGTGACGATTTCTCTAGGAATTGATGTGATAGAATATTTTGAAATGATGGCTCAAGCGGAAGGGATATCTTATCAGGAGCTAATTAATCTTTATTTGCAAGATTGTGTCACTTCTGGGCGCAAATTATCTGTCAATTAGCCACTAAAACTAAGAATTACTAACTGCAAACCCTAGTCTAAAAAACCATGCAGGCTATTTTTGGGATGGCTGAAGAAGTTGCCCACAAAGCACAAAAAATTTATGAAAATGATATTCGCCAATTATCGTACTTTTTCCCGAAGTAACAGCAGAAATTGAACCCGATTCTGACGATACTTCCGTTGCAGAAATAAAAGCTAGTCTCAGGAGAGCATTGCAAGAAGCAAAATCTGGACAACGCATTCCCCTCTATCAAATGTGGGAGGGAATAGATGTCGAATAATACCCCTTAATATCAAATAATAAACTAGATAAATATATGCCACAAATCACCCTAAATCTTCCCGATGAATTAATTTCACGCCTCCATTATTTTGAAAAGGAATTACCCCAAATTTTAGAACTAGGAATGCGGGAATTAAATGCTAGTTCAACTGAAGGCTTAAAAGGAGTCGCCAACCTTTTAGAATTTTTAGTTTCCTTACCATCACCCGAAGAAATTCTTGCTCTGCGTCCTTCCGAAATTTTGCAAAATCAAATCAATATTTTATTAGAAAAAAATCGGACGGCTGAACTTACTAATGAAGAAAAAAAACAGTGGGAACAGTATCAATATTTAGAACATTTAGTTCGTATTGCTAAAGCTAAAGCCTACCTTAAATTGAAACAAACAGAATCTCAAAGATGAGTAAAACTAGGATTCCTTCTGCCTTACGAAGGTTGGTTAGAGAGCGTGCTAAAGAATGTTGTGAATATTGTTTGATTCCCGAAGTTTTAACTTTTGCTACTCACGAAATAGATCATATTATTGCTGAAAAACATGGAGGCTTAACAGAGGAAAATAATTTAGCATTATCCTGTACTTTGTGCAATCAATATAAAGGAACTGATTTAACTTCTATAGACCCAGATACTGGAGAAATTATTCCTCTTTATCATCCCCGTCAGGATGTTTGGTTAGACCATTTTTTATTGAAAGATGCTAGAATTATTCCTTCTTCAGCTAAAGGGAGAGTTACTGTTCGACTTTTACAATTTAATCGCCCTGAAAGAATAGAAGAACGTCAATTATTAATTGGAACTGGACTCTTATTTTTTCCCCGAAGATAAAATTAGGTATACATTGATAAAAAGTAGCACTTTGTAGGTTGGGTTGACGTTAAGGAAACCCAACAATAAGCTTGTATCTGTTGGGTTGCATTTCACTTGCTAACCTACGGTATTATAACTAATGAAAAAAAATCATACGATAATTTAATCAACCGAATTTATCAATTAAATATGCAAGAACAAAATATTATTACTATCGAACCAGGAAAACGCAGTGGAAAACCTTGTATTCGAGGTATGAGAATAACTGTTTATGACGTAATTTCTTATCTAGCTGCTGGAATGACTTATGAAGAATTATTAGAAGATTTTCCCTATTTAACAAAACAGGATATTTTGGCTTGTCTTAGTTATGCTGCCGAACGGGAACAACAAACTTTAATAGTACCCAAATGAAACTTTTATTCGAGCATAATTTATTGCCTCGTTTAGTGTCGCGTTTAGCTGATATTTATCCACAGTCTAGTCATCTTTAATTGTTTAGGATTAGACCAAGCTAACGATCGAGATGTATAGTAATATGCTCGCGATCAAGATAAATGCTGATTTTTATGATTTGGTGATTTTGCTTGGTTTTCCACCTAAGTTAATCTGGAGCAGAGTAGGAAATTGTACAACATCTGAAATTGAGATACTTTTACGTTCTCGGCATGATGATATTGTAGCTTTGAGTCAAGATGCCAGTAATTCAGTTTTAGTTCTATATTAAAAGAGAAGGTAAGGAAGTCAAAAATGTCATTAAAATCAACAGACCAGACAATCCTTGAAGCAGCCAAAGAAAAGTTAGTAAATCTTTCCCCGGAACTACTACAAATAGCCCTATATTCCTTGACTTACCCCCAAGAAAAAGATGAAACAGATGCCCGCTATTTAATGAAATTACCATTAGAAAAAAGACGAAAAATTTTAGCAAAGCAAGCATAAAAAATGTTAGAACATGATCGGCACATCGAAAAAATATCGTCGTATTCGCTCGGATATTCAACCAGTTATCGAACAAATACAAAGAGGTAATTTTATTGGCGATCGCCTTTCTGGAATGGGTGAAGATTTTTTCGTCTTAAAAGTAAGAGTTAAAAATAGCAACATTCAAAAAGGGAAAAGCGCTGGTTAACGACTTATTTATCAAGTTGAGTCAGAGACTAGTCTACTTCTATTTACAATTTACTCTAAAACTGAACGAGAAAATATTACTCCTAACGAAATTCGCAGTATTTTAGCTGAGATAGAATAATTAGCTTGTAGGAGTGCCCCGTCTAGGTAATACCATTTCTTAATAATAAAGCGCTTATTTATTTGCTATTTCCTAAGCCCATCTCCAGTCCTCCCCACACCTCCCACACTTCCCACACTTCCCACACTTCCCACACTCCACATCTCCAAAAATAGCAACACTTTTAAGATTTGGTATAATGGGGCAACCACAGGGAGATTTTTTTCCCTATCACCTCAATTGTGCAACCCGAAATATTGAGTTGAAATTGTACATTTTACCTTTTTTTATGCTACAGATATTATATACTAAATTCTACTATAAAAAATTCAGTGTAGACTTAAAAGGAGATAAATATGGCCGGGGTATGCAAACTTGAAATCACAGAAACAGTCGCACAACTGAAAGCTTTATTAAATGACCAGAAAACAGCTAGTGGCTTTCAGAAGATTCAGACATTATATCTATTTAAAATCGGTCAAGTGACAACAGTCAAAGAATTGGCAGTTACTCTGGGAGTCAACCGAATTACAGTGCAACGGTGGTTGAGACAATATCGTAGCCAAGGTCTTGCGGGATTATTGGAGGTTAAACAAAGTGGCGGTCGTAAACCTGCTATCCCACCAGATGCGCGGGCGGGGTTACAAAAACGACTTAATGATCCTGATAACGGTTTTAAGAGTTATGGAGAAATTCAAGAGTGGTTGCAAGAAGAATATAATATTAATGCTTCTTACAAGGCTGTTTATGCCACTGTTAGATATCAGTTAAAAGGTAAACTCAGCAAAAAATAATTATTAGCAGCGATGTAGGGGTGGGTTTGCTCGGTAAACTTTGTAGCAACTGCTCCACCCGATCGTCGTATTAATTACTCTTTTATTGTCTGTTTCAGTGTTTGACTCAACTGAGTTTCTGTCAAAGACCGTACTAAACTCAGGTTAAACGGTTTTTCGCTGATAGCTTTAGCATAGGATGCTTGGAGATAAGGGCGGTATTCAGATTTATCGGCGACATGGCTTTGGAAAAATGCTAAACCAAGAGCATTAGCATAACCGAGAACAACATCTGGGTCTGGTTGAATTAAGTCTTTTATGGAAGTAAAAGCTGTTTTATTGACGGCATTGAAATTGATATTGACATGATTTGCTCCTTCTGTTACGACTAAATATTTATCAGGAGTTGTCAACCAGGTGAAAGAGTTTGCTTGCTCTAAAACGATGGGAGTGATTTTATCTTCACTACCGCTTCCCCACAAAACTGGTAACTGAATCTGAGCTAAACTAGCTTTGCCAAATAAACTGCTATTAACTGGGTCAAGTACAAATATTGCTCCGATTCTATCATCTTTCAGGCTATATTTTTGGGGATTTAATTCTAATGCTCGGCACTGTAACAACAGTGACATATTCAAAACTTCCATTTGCGGGCCGCAGTCTTGTTTTAGTTGATTAAAGTTAATCTCGGCACCTGCTAAGGCAAAGGCGGTATAAGCTCCAAAAGAATGACCAAATATGCCTACTTTTTCCAGGTTGAGCTGACCGTGGAATTGATATTTATTTAACTGCTCTAATTCATTTAATAAAAATGTTACATCTAGAGGGCGATTGATAAATTCATTGCCCTCGAACATATCTTTAGTTTTACCTGCTAAGAATTTCTGGATATATTCATAGTCACTACCAGGATGTTGTGGCAGGGCAACAGCAAATCCATAGGATGCTAAATGTTCGGCTAAACTTTCAAAATTTACGCCATTCGATCCCAATCCGTGAGAGATAACAACTACGGGAATCGAAGCATCTTTTGCCGATATTTCTGGCAGATAAAATTCTACTGCAAAATTACGATTCCGCTCTTTATCTTGCAATACCATTTGTTGCTGGGAAAACTTATAGCTGCCTTTTTTTCTAATGTCTGCTAACCGAGAAAAATCTATTTTTTCTTCTTTCTTGGCTTCTGTTGATGTGAGATTTGCTACAGTTTCTATAAAGGCTTTCGTGTTTGTTTGTAGCGCAGAAAATTGGTTGTTTACTGCAACAATTTTTTTTGTATCCAGCCACATAGTATCGCTAGGAAAATGGCGAATAAAATTAATTGCTGTTAAGCCTTCAGAATCATTAGCAGCTTTCAAAAAAGCTGTTTTAATATCTTCTGAGCCATTTTGTATACTTGCATTACTATCTTCTTTTGATTTACTTAAAATGACCTGCCCTAAATTTTTAAGTAATATTTCGCCCATATAGGAGTTGAGAAATTGAGATACTATATGAGGTGGAAAATTGTAGCGTGCTTGGAGCATTTGACGGTATTCTTCTTCGTTCGGAGACTCTAATAGCAGCATATAGCTAGCTAGTTCATAGTTGATTTCTCCATCTTTGACATAAGTTTCCAACGCTGATACAGGAATGGAAATATTTAGACCTTGGTGACCAATAGAAATCTCTTTAGCAGCATTCACTGGTAAGGCAGTTAAAATAGCAGGAATGATGCCCAGGGTTAGAGATTTTAACCAACGGCTTAAGCCTAATGTATTTTTAGTATTTTTAGTCTGTTTTGCTTGAAACTTTTGCGTAGTCATTCTTCATTACTCCTAGAATTAATTCATAACTTTCAAGCTGCTACTTTCCAGATGGGAAAAATAGGCTAACCCTGTAGTTTTTGAGTATAAATAAATAGCTGAACTCTCCCCTGTTCAATTACTGATAGATAGAGCGGGGATATTATTCTGTCTGTATAATCAATTGAAATTGATAGATATTTGGAGAGGGAAAAATTTTGTGGTTTTACCTAGTTTGCTTGAGAAATAACACTGCCTTTGGAGATACTATAATTTAGTATGGCAGAGTGTTATTTGATGTTTTGCATCGTTTTATACTGATTTTATTGATTCAAATTCTGATATTTTTTTCTGATATCAGAAGTTAATCAGAATGGGTAGAGTATTTATTACTATAAACAGAGCAAGTTAATCTATAAGTAAGTTATTCAACATTTAACTTGCATATACAGGAAAATAATTTTTTAATTTTATTCGTGGCTTTCGTTTATGTCTTACCTGTTGCCACTGATTCAAAATAACAAGCAAATTAGATGTGTTTTCGCTGATTATTGGTTAGTAACTGGTAGGAATTATATCATACCTGCTTGAATAGTTATAAATATTTGTTAGAAGATTTGTGAAGACAGAGGAGAACGGGAGGAATGAGTAATATTATGTCTGGTTAAATACTTATAGAACCCATTTGGTGTTTTTGTCAATGAAGATCGTTTTTTTAGTTAGGAGTCAGGAGTCACCGAGTCTGGAGACATGAGATAAGAGGTAATACCATGTCCGGTTGAACAGTTATAAATAAGCACAGAGGAGTCTGTCGGGGTAATTTCGGACCAAATGCGGAGCAAACATGGGAAGCGGAGCATTTCGGAGGAAATTACCCGTACAGGAGGAAAGAAAGAAGAAGAAGGAAGAAGGAAGTTTTTTATCGCGCTATTATCCGGACATGATATAAGAGGGAAGAGGATCGAGCTGAAAAATTCCACAAACAGAGCCGATTTTTCCTCAAAATTGATGCGCGATCAGACTTAACTATGGTAATTATCATAGATATAAAATGGGTTCTATAGATAATTTTTTACTAGACAAAGAAGACAAGGTAGACTAGGAGTACTATGAATGCCAGTTTGATAAATGTTTGTTAGAAATACTGAGGGTGTTTCTAGAAGTCAGGAGTCAGAAGTGAGGAGAATAGCTTCTAAGCATTTTTTAGGGTGAGGCTTAATTTTTCGTCAAAGAGATATCATGGGTAAAGTGTTTAAATCACTTTTACTATTTGTAAGATTCTTGTTTCAAATTGGTATAAGATCGGCGAGAAGAGGGTTTTTATTATAACTAAACTACAAAAAGCTTAGAAGTTAACTTTTTAGATTAAGATTGATTCGGATTAATAAAGGGTTGTAAAAAAGTTTAGTTTTAACCCGTTTAGAGTATAATTATCCCAACTTAATATACATAACCAACTTGCGTGATTTAGAGATATTCCTCTTCTGTCACTTTCCGAAAACTCTTGTAATTTCTAAATTCTAGAGCTTTTGTATATCAGGCGAGCGCCTGCTTTTTTCTGACTAGAAATTCCAGATAGCCGTGAAATTGCCACCCATTCGATGCTCAAACTTTGTATTTCTTGTTATAGCTCCTTTCGGTGGAAGTTCAAATAATAGAAAAAACCGGAGAGTGACAGAAGAGGGATATAGGAATCCTAAATAGGTTGTGATAGATATAATAACAGTCAATCTTAGTACGGGTGATTCGCGAATCACCCCTACCTGAATTATGACTCATCGAGGTCGCCCTACCGACGGCTCCCCTACCTGAATTATGACTCCTGTACGGGTGATTTCCTCCGGAATGCTTTCGGTGCGGAAATCACCCCTACCACTAAAATATTACAACTAAAATAGGATTGCTATAGACGTGAAAAAGAATGTAGAGACCTTCCATGGAAGGTCTCTACAAAGGTTTTATAAAAGAATATTTAATTTTCACGCCTATGTCTAATAGCAGGCGCGATAAATATCTGCTACAAATAGTTAGACTTTTTCTAGGAGTCAGTAGGGTCAGGGTTGTGGCTAGTGACTATGTGGTACATCTACCACAAAACCGCTATTTGATCTTAGTTTATTACCCAGTGAGCTTTCGTTCACATTTTTGATTCTGCCATTAATTTAGGCCAAACAAGTAGGAAAAATCCCATCCAAATCAATATAGGAATAGAAACAATAACTGTTAACCAAATAGTTCTAAATAACAACCAACTACTACTAATAATGGTAGTGCCTGTTAATAGAATTGACCAAGGTTGACACCACCAAGGTTTATAGTTCCAAGGATTAAATTTTTCTGCTTCAACTGTATCTTTCATCAAATTTTTAGAAATAACTAAATCTGTTTTTATGAATTAGAATTTAAGCGCTTAGTAATTTGTTTAATTATGCCACTGAGAATAGCACCTCCCATCAAAATTCCAATTGCCGGAGTAAAGACTGGCTCCCATAATTTATACCAAATGTCAAGACCTAAAGCAACTCCAGAATAACGACCAATAACAGCGATCGCGAACCAGGCAAAACCAATTATTACCAAAAATACATCCATTACTAAAAATGTATCTAACCAATTGAGTAATTTTTCTTTCATCTAAAAAATTTCGGTAGTTTGGAAACCTCTCGTAGGGGAAAACGGCCGTTTGCCCCTACAAGCTAGGGGAGGAAAAACGCCCCGGCGACTTCAGCCGCCAGTCCCCATTCGGGGTGGGGGAGTAATCCCCCAAGAACTCTCATCTCAGGAGTGCGCATTCCCAAGGCGAGGGAACCTCGCCGGGGTCGCACCGCTTTCTGAGGTAAAGTTAGCCTCGCCAATGTTATCGGTCGGTACTATCGAGAAAACACTGGCTTAACCCACTAGGCCTGTTTAATCTTCCGGTTCTAGAGCATGGAACTGGCAACGTATTCCAAGGAATGTCATTGCGAGCCAGAGCGTGGCAATCAGAACTTTAACACTTACCGAT
>JBARXI010000490.1:0-33221 GCA_049647275.1 Microcoleaceae cyanobacterium | reverse complement strand
AGTATAGAATATGGCAATTATTATATTCATATAATACGTTTTTTCTTCTTCTCTGTTCCCTGTTCCCAGCTCCGGTGTTCCCTAAAAGTTTCCAATATCTCACAACTCAAATCATATTGCTATATATATTTTAAGTTAGATCGAGTCCAGATAATTAGTAATAAAAAACTTTCTCCCTTGCAACTTTGCTCTTTTCATTCTGCCCTGCGCCTTCTTTCTACCAAAGTGTAAGTATTCAACCAGACTAGAGATTACAGCAGTTTTCGAGTTGATGAAGTACAAGAATTTACGACTTGAGGGAACAGGCAACAGGGATAAAAAGATTAATTTTAAACTGTACCTCACTATCCTCAAAAGTGCTGTAAATTCATTTATAGCAATCCTATTTCAGTTGTAATATTTTAGTAATAGTTAGGTAGGGTCGCCCTCGGATTAGTGACATAAAGAATTTATCCATGTTTTCAATTAATATTAACTGTTATAAAATATAAAAATTTTTACAAGCAATTTAGGATTGCTATATATTTGTTATCGCTCAAAATATTGATTTAAATATAAAATGGCTAAACTTACTAAATCTAATGCCCAGATTGAAAAAAAACTACCGTTGCGTTGGGTTTTAACCCTACCAGTAGTTTTACAAATATGCGCTTTTATTGGGATAACAGGATGGTTATCATTAGTTAATAGTCAAACAGCAGTTAATCAAATTGTTAACCAACTACAAAAAGAGATTAGCGATCGCGTAGAAGAACAAACAAAAACTTATACAGAAATTCCTTATTTATTTCTAAAAATACAAAGTTTAGGAGTCAAAACAGGAGAAATTAATATTGAAAATTTCCCCCGTTTTCAACGCTATTTATGGGAACAAGTACAACTAGATGAATCAGTTCCTTTTATTTATTATGCAAATGAAGAAGGAGAATTTATCGGAGTTGAAAAAAAAGAGGATGGTACAGGAGTGCTCTGGATTTTAGACAAGCCAGAAATACCTAGATTAACATTTTATCGCTTAGATAAAGCAGGAAAGCGGACGGGATTTATTGAAAGTAAGGAGTACGATCCTCGTCTTCGCCCTTGGTATCAAGCAGCTATTAACAATAATAAAAACCAAAAAGGAGAGAGAATTGGTACACCTGTATGGTCTCCTATTTACACTGATATTAGACGACCAATTTTGGTGACTAGCTTGATGATTCCTATATATACTGAAGCAGGAAATATTCAAGGTGTATTAGCAACAGATTTAAGTCTAATTTCATTAAGCCAATTTCTGCAAAATCTACAAATTAGTAAATCTGGCAAAGGAGAGACTTTTATTATTGATAATTTAGGTAATCTTGTGGCAACTTCTGCCAAAGAGTTACCATTTGAAGTGACTACTGATGGTCTAAAACAAGTTAAAGCAATAAATACTAAAAATTTATTAATCAGAGAAACCGCCAAATATTTAGAAACTAATTTCAAGGAATTAAACAGTACTAACAAAGATAAATCTGCCACGATAACCATCAATCGAGAAGAATATTTTCTCAAAATTAATTCTATAAAGATTGAGGGTGGACTGGAATTAACTATTGTCGTAGTACAACCAGAATCAGATTTTTTAGCATATATTAATCAGAACACAAAACGGACAATTGAGTTGTTTATCATAGCATTGGTTGCTGCCATAATTCTCGGTTTTTTTACTACCCGTTGGATTACCCAACCAATTCAGAGTTTGAGCAAAGCTTCCAAGGCAATTGCTGGTGGAAAATTAGACCAAAAGATCAAATTAGGTCGGATTAAAGAGTTGGCTATTTTGGCTCAATCCTTTAATCAAATGATTGAACAACTACGGGAATCATTTACTGTCTTAAAAAAAATCAATAAACAACTAGAACGTCGGGTTGAAGAAAGAACAAAATCTTTACGAATCTCAGAAGAAAAATTCTCCACAGCTTTTCGCAGTACTTCTCATGCAATTACTATTGAAAGTCTAGAGGATAAAAAATATATCGAAGTAAATGAAAGCTTTCTTAATCTGACTGGTTATACTCAGAAAGAAGTGATTAATTCCACAGCAGATAGTTTAAATCTTTGCCTAGATTTAACAGGTCGTAATCAAATATTTGATATCTTAGCTACAGAAGGAGTAATTCATAACCATCAACTTCAAATTCAAACTAAATCTGGTGCAGTAAAAACAGTTTTATTATCAGCAGAAATCATAGAAATTGATGGTGAAAAATATATACTGACTGTAACTAATGACATTACAGAAACTAAACAAGTTCAAAAAGACCTGATCAAAGAAAGAAGATTATTACGGGGTTTGATAGATTCAATTCCAGATATGATATTTTATATGAATGAGAATGGGGTTTACCTGGCTTGTAATAAAGCTTTTGAAAAATATGTAGGCAAAACTAGAGAAGAAATTATTGGGAAAACAGATTTAGATTTATTCCCCCGAGAATTAGTTGAAACTTCTCGTGCTCACTGTGCAGAAATACTAAGTTTGCCTAAAAATCGTCAATATGGAGAAGTTTTAAAATATCCTGACGGTTCACTTTGTGCCGTTGATACTTTAATTAGCCCGTTATTAAATGAAGAAGAAAAACTAATCGGAATTATCGGAGTTAGTCGTGATATTTCCCAACGTAAATTAGCTGAAGGAGAATTAAAAAAAGCTAAAGAATCAGCCGAACAAGCTGTTAAGGTAAAATCTCAATTTTTAGCAACAATGAGTCATGAAATTAGAACTCCTATTAATGGAGTTTTAGGCATGACACAACTTTTGGGAGCAACAAAACTGACTTCTGAACAACAAAAATATGTCAAAACTATAGATATTAGTGGGAATACATTACTCACAGTAATTAATGATATTCTTGATTTTTCTAAAATTGAATCTGGCAAATTAGAAATAGAAAATAGGCCGGTAGATCTTCGTGCTTGTATTGAAAATGTTTATGATTTATTAGCAACAAAAGCTGAGGAGAAAAATCTAGATTTACTATACTTTATAGAGCCAGAAGTTCCTACTTATATTATTGGTGATGAAACTAGAATCAATCAGATTTTAATTAATCTGGTTAACAATGGAATTAAATTTACAGAAAAGGGAGAAGTGTGCATCCGTATTTCCCTGAAAAAAATAGATAGTATTAAAACTAAAAATCTGGAGTTAAATATTTCTGTGAGTGATACAGGAATAGGGATAAGTGCAGAACAAATAAGCCGTTTATTTAAACCTTTTTCTCAAGGAGATGCTTCGACCACTCGCAGATATGGAGGTACAGGTTTAGGGTTAGCTATATCCAGTCGCTTAGTAAAATTAATGGGCGGAAAAATGTGGGTTGAAAGTGTAGTTAGCCAAGGCAGTCAAGTTTTCTTTACTATCCAAACTAAGGCGGCTCCAGCACAGCCAAAACGATATCTGACTAAGCAAATTCCAGAAATTAAAAATAAGCGGGTATTACTGGTAGATGATAATCAAACTAATCTAGAAATTTTAATTTGGCAATGTCAACAATGGCAAATGTTACCTTTTGCCACTCAAAACGGCAAAGAAGCAATATCATGGATACAAAGAGGAGACCCATTTGATATAGCAATTCTGGATATGGCTATGCCAGAAATGGATGGTTTAACTCTAGGTCGTGAACTGCAAAAATTGAAATCTAAAGATGAACTACCACTGATTTTATTAACTTCTCTGGGAAAGCATAATGAACAGGCTGAATTAATAAATCAAATTTTTTCCGCTTATATTTCTAAACCAGTCAAGCAATCTATTTTGTTTAATACAATCGTCAATATTTTCGCCTCGCTGAAACACTTATATCAGAAACCATCAGCAAAACAAATTAAAATTGACGAGACATTAGCAGAAAAATTGCCTTTAAAAATATTGCTAGCCGAAGATAATTTGATTAATCAAGAATTTGCCATGGCAATTTTAAAAAAAATGGGCTACAAAATCGATCTAGTAAATAATGGAAAAGATGCAATTTTAGCCTGTAAACAACAAAATTATGACATCGTATTTATGGATATACAAATGCCAGAAATGGATGGTCTAGAAGCAACTCGCGGAATTATTAAAGAGTTGCCATCAGAAACACGCCCAAAAATTATTGCCATGACTGCTAATGCGATGCAAGATGATAAAGATGAATGTTTGCAAGCAGGAATGGATGACTACGTTAGCAAACCTGTAAAAATTCAACTCATACAGCAGATGCTGGAAAAGTGGGGCAAACAAGAAACTAATAGTGATACTGATATTACTACTTCTACTAGGCAAATTATCGATCCAAATGCCATGATCATCTCTCTAGCAGCAACTAAACCAGAGTTAGTTAAGAAAATGACACATCTATATTTAGACCAGGAGGGGCCTCGACGACTGGCAGAAATTAAACAAGCGATCGCCGAAGGTAATGCTAAAGGTTTGAAATATTCCGCCCACACTCTCAAAGGTGGTAGCGCTAGTTTGGGGGTTGTTGGTGTGGTTGAGGTTTGCCGACAGTTAGAAGTGAAGGCAAAAAATCAAAATTTTGCAAATATCGATCGGTTAGTGCAACTGTTGGAGCAACGTTATGAAGAAGCCAGACAAGAGTTAGTTAAGTTTCTTTGATTAGACATTTATATTAGACATCTCCAGAAAAGAGGGAACAGGGAACACCGGATCTGGGAACAGGGAAGAATAATTGATAATTTATGGATAATAATTGATTTTATTTTTAATTTTTGGAGATGTCTATTAGACATAGACCTGATAATTCAGCTTAAACTTTTGTAAAAAGGTAGACAAGGAAGATAAGGAAGACAACGACAAAACAGAAGCGGCCGGGAGAGGTTTTATCAAGTTTATATTTATGATTAATTAGGGTTTGCTGAAAAAGTATCTATGGTAAAGGTAGGAGTCAGTAGGGGCAATTTCCTCCGGAATGCTGCGCAAACATGAATTGCCCCTACAGGAGGAACGGAAAATTTAGAGGAGGTAAAAAAGTAATATATAATTAGCTTTACTATGACTATATTTAGAAAAATAAAAGTCTTTGCCTCAAGGGGATTTAGCAATTTAGGTAAATAGTCTATAATAAGTCGATTCGGTATAAAGCAGCAAAGAATAAAGAAATAAAATAGCAGCTTTTTCTTGATAACTAATAATGAGTATTCATAGTATTTCTAGACAAATGAGAAGAAAAAAAGGAATACTTTAAGCATAAAATTATATTAAATCGATCGCTTTCTTGGCTCCACATAAAATGATATAGTTAACCCCGGTATTCAATTTAAAATATTTCTAGCAAAAAATTAGACAAACTATCACTAGACTGATTTTTTGTCAATCCTTAAGAGTAATTACTACCTCCTAAAAAATATGTCTTCTGATTCGCCCAAAAAATTCATCTTAATCACAGCACTTTTATCATTAATCCCACTAACCGCTGCTCAATATTTACCTCAAGTTCGTAATAATGTTATCTCGACATTTTGGCAAAAATTAACAACAACAAATACTAGCAATAATTCACTTACTACTCCAGCTCCTTCCCCTTCACCAGCAAAACCACCAAAACCTCCACTACCAACTTATAAAAACTTCGACATCGTAATTTATGGAGATGAACTTCAAGGAGTTTGTGCTGCTATTTGGGCTAAAAAAACATTAGGAAGTACAGGCAAAGTAGTATTAATGCGCTCCAATACCGATAATCAATCTTTAGGTGGTTTATTAACACGAAGTGGGCTAGCTTATCTAGACTATGATAAAACACCAGGTTGGCAATATCGACCCTATTCTCAGTGCTTTCTCAACTTTTTAAAAAAAGCAAAAGTTGTCGAAGCCTGTGTTGCCCCAGAACTTGCTGCTAAAGCCATGGGAGAAATGTTAGAAGCAGCAGGAATTGTCGTTATTTCCAATGCTTCTGTCACCCCTTATGTCGAAAATCAAAAAATTAAATTTGTACATATAAACGACACAAATATTAGAATCAAAGCCACCGCATTTATAGACACAACCCAAGATGCAGAATTAGCAAGAAAAGCCGGTCTCTCTTATTCTTTAGGATTTGCCTCACAAAACCAGAAATTACGAGATGAAACCATCGCCACTTCTATTGTTCCTACTATAACTGGTTTAAGTATTTACGAATTGCAAAAATTAGAATCAAAAATACTTTATAATCGCCAACTCATGGCAGAAATCAAAACAAAAATTCAAGCAGAGCAGGCTCCCATAGATGCTAATTTTACCCTAGCAAAATTTCAATTACCAATTATCAAGACATATAAAGATGGTTATATAAATAGAAGTATTGCCTTGGGCGGAGCATACCATATCCATAGACAACATTCGTTTAATCTTGATTTATCATCAATATTTTTATTTGACAAGCTGAATATTTGTCGTGTAGGTAAACGAGAATTATCTTTAAATGGTTTTTTGTTTAAATATGACACTCAAAAAGTTAGGCAAATAGAACTTAATAATTTTAAACCTACTCAAGAAATGATTACAGAAATGAACGAACTTGAGACTTGGTTGAGGAAAATGTCCGGGAAAGATGTCAAGGTAGTTATGCCTTCAGAAGTATATATTAGGCACAGTTTAAATATTACTGATGTTGTCGAGCCATTGACAGGAAAAGAAATTCTTCAAGGAGGCACTTCACCAGAAAATTCTATCGGTACTTTCTCTTATGAATTTGATTTTCGAGGTGGGATTAAAGGTTTAGGTATCACTTATTTACCTCGGCCGAGATATAACTTTGGGATTGAAAGTGCTTTAGCTAAAAATGTGAATAATTTGGCAGTTGTAGGGCGGTCGTCTGGATATTTAGGAATTGCTGTAGCAGTGGCAAGAATTCAAACAATGAGTATTTATCAAGGTCAGTCAATAGGAGTAGCTGCTGCAATGGCTAATCAAAAAGGTGTACCTTTAAATCAAATTACCTCTGCTGAAGTTAGGCAAAAATTAGAAAGTTTAACTGGTAAGAAGACAAAATTGAAAGGTTTAGACAGAACTGAAGGTAAAGATTATAGTCATGTGAAATAGGATAAAATTTGACAAAATATTAAGTCAGGATAGACCCCTACAGTAGAGCCAGTAATCAAATACTTTATAATATGTCAAACAATCTCTCAAATTTATCGGCTTGAAAATGAAAGGTGAAGCAAAATAATGGCAAAACAATCTATTCCGAGAATTGAATATCTCCGAGTTCAAAACTACCGCGCTCTGCATGACTTAGAACTCAAAAAAATTACCCCACTAACCGTATTTTTAGGCCCCAATGGCAGTGGTAAATCCACAATATTTGATGTCTTTGCTTTTCTAGCAGAATGTTTCACAGATGGGTTGAGAAAAGCTTGGGAAAAAAGGGGGAGGTTTCGAGAATTAAGAACTAGAGATACTGAAGGAAATATAGTATTTGAACTTAAATATAGAGAAAAACAGAAATCACCTTTAATTACATATCATCTTGCCATTGCTGAAAAAACAAAAGGTCCTTATGTTGCTGAAGAATGGCTGCAATGGAGAAGAGGACAAACAGGAAAACCTTTTAAGTTTTTAGACTTTAAAGAAGGGGAAGGAAAAGTAACTACTGGAGAAACTCCCGATAAAGAAGACGAACGCATATTTGAAAAACTAGAATCTGCCGAATTTTTAGCAGTAAGTACCCTCGGACAATTTGCTAAACATCCTCGCGTTAGTGCCTTGAGAAAATTTATTACAGGTTGGCATCTTTCCTATTTAACCGCAGATAATACTCGCAGCATTCCTGAAGCAGGTGCTCAAGAAAAATTATCTCCAACAGGTAATAATTTACCTAATGTTATTCAATATCTGAAAGAACAACATCCAGAACGACTTGAAAAAATTCTTGATATCCTTTCCTTTCGAGTTCCACGCTTAGAAAAAGTTGCTGCTTCAATTATGCAAGATGGGAGACTTTTACTACAAATAAAAGATGCTCCTTTTGCCACACCAATTTTAGCAAAATTTGCCTCTGATGGCACATTGAAAATGTTAGCTTATCTAACTGTATTGCATGACCCAGATCCAGCACAACTTATCGGTATTGAAGAACCAGAAAATCATTTACATCCTCGTTTATTACCAGAACTTGCTGAAGAATGTCGCGCTGCTTCAGCTAATACTCAACTGATGGTGACAACTCATTCTCCATTTTTTGTTGATGGGCTAAAACCACAGGAGTTATGGGTACTTTATCGAGATAAAAATGGCTATACTCAAGCTAAACGTACTGACGAAATGCGAGGAATTAAAGAATTTGTCGAAGAAGGAGCGTCTTTAGGTGATTTATGGATGGAAGACTTTTTTGAAGTTGGAAATCCTTTGAAAAATCAAGGTGCCCCACGCAAAAATTAACCTAGAAATCAATCATTATAGGAGTAGTTAATTTTGCATATTGAATTTCTAGTGGAAGATTTATCAACGGCGGAAGCTCTCAGTTATTTATTGCCAAATATTCTGAGCGATTCGATAACTTTTGAAACTCATTCTTTTCAGGGGAAACAAGATTTACTTTCTAAACTACCGAACCGATTAAAAGGATATACAAAATGGATACCTAATGATTATAGAATCCTAATTCTAGTAGATAAAGATAATGAAGATTGTCAAAAATTAAAACATAAGTTAGAAAAAATTGCTGTAGATGCTGGATTTGTTACAAAATCTTTAGCAAAAGGTCAAAGGAAAAATAAATATCAGTTAATTAATAGGATTATGATTGAAGAATTAGAAGCTTGGTTTTTTGGGGATATTCAAGCTGTGACTAAAGCTTATCCTAAAGTCTCTAAAAATATTTGTGAAAAAGCTACATATCGTGACCCCGATGATATTAAAGGTGGTACTTGGGAAGCCTTAGAAAGGGTGCTTCAAAAAGCAGGTTATCATCAAGGAGGATTACAAAAATTGAAAGCTGCAAGAGATATTGCTCCCCAGATGAATTCCAGAGAAAATAGCTCTAAGAGTTTTCAAGTTTTTTATACTTGTTTATTAGAAATAATACAATCTGAATAATTTTAATTTAATCAGGTATGAAATATTAAAAGAGAAGCTAATTAGTATTTATTAAGGTAAGAAAATTAGGGTTAGCTGCTGCAATGGCTAATCAAAAATGTGTACCTTTAAATCAAATTACCTCTGCTGAAGTTCGGCCAAAATTAGAAAATTTAACGGGTAGGAAGACAAGGTTAAGGGGTGTAGATAGAGTAAAAGGTAAACATTATAAATCAGGTCATTTCAGTTATCAGTACCTCTTGCTTCAGCCAGAGGCTTGACATAAAGAATACTATCTTTTTTTTATCCCTTTAAAAAGGGAGGCTTTAGACCACAATTTTTCGGTAAAATGAGTTGAGCTGTTTTGTTAAATTGAAAATTATGAAATATCAAATGAGAAGTTATAGTCAATTAGCCGATCTAGAAGCACTTTTACTAGAAATTCAAGATGATAATATTCGTGCCTATGCAGGTGAAGCTGTAGCATCTTATTCTGCTGGAGCTTATCGTTCTGCTATTGTTTCAATTTGGATTGCTGTTGTATATGACCTGTACCAAAAATTTAGGATTCTTTCTGAAACTTATCACGATAAAGCAGCACAAAAAAATATAGAAGAAATAGATAAAATTAGAAATAATCCTGATAAAAAGCAAGTGGCAAGTTGGGAAAGAGAAATTTTAAAGGATGCTCGTGATAAAGTTCAAATAATTACTAATTTAGAGTATGAACATTTAGATAGAATTCAACAAGATAGACATCGTTGTGCCCATCCTGTTTTAGATTCTGAAGGATTGCTATTTCAACCAACCCCTGAATTAGCTCGGACACATATTAGAACTGCTATAGAAGTTTTACTTAGTCAACCTCCTATTATTGGAAAAGCAGCAGGGGAAGCTTTAGAAAGAGATGTGGAAGGTTTGTATTTTCCTGACGATCTAGAGGGAGTGAAAAATTTCTTAAGTGGTAGACATTTCTTAGTAGGTTCTGAAAAATATTTAGCCAATATTATCTTGCTTTCTCTAAAAAAAGTTATTTTTCTAGATATTCCTTCTAATGAGCAAAGGATAATAAAAAATTATCTATTGGTTATAGAATGCTTAGTTAAAGAGTACAGAAATATTTTTGAATCTTTGGCAAGAGAAAAACTCAGCAATATTCTAGGTAAAACTAATAATAATAGACTACAAAATTTAGCAGTTCTCTTTAGCATAGATGATAAGTTTTGGGATGACTGTCCTGAACATATAAGAGAAAAGTTTAAGTTGTTTCTGAAAGAACAAGAAAATTTAATTGATTATGGATTTCTAGTGTTTCATGTATCGCCGGAAATCAAAGATGAGCTTTTAGAGATTTTTCATTATTATCCTCTTTACCATAATAAGCGAGAAAATTCAGATTTTATTATCAAAGTGAAGAGAGCAATATTAAATAGAAAAGAAAGTGCTATTTTTGCGCGGGAAATAGTAAAAAGAAATATAAAGATATTTATTGACTCTCCTTCTTATGCCTCTGGTAGGCAAAATGCACAAGAACATATCAGACCTATTATTCCGATAATGACAGATGAGGATATTAAATACTTACTTGAGCAGATAATAGAGATAATAGAAAAGTATCGAGAAAAATGTCAGCTTATAGACTGTATATTTATACTCAAAGAGTTATTTCAAGAAACCATATATCTATATCCAGAGACTTTACCTTTTTGGGAAAATTTTTATGAATCAATAATATATAAAGACTCATGGTCTGGAATAGAAAAACTAAAACAACTTATTGATAACTATCCACAGTTAAAACATCTGGAAACAGAAACTTTTTAGGAAAAGAAATAGAAAGCGATCGCTCTGTTTCGCGATTATTGATGTTCTATTCATCTATTGTCCAATAGTTATTGCTCTGCAGCAACTATTGAGCAAAAACTCCTATTGCGACATCCGCAATAAAAGCAACTATTGAGTAAAAACTCCTATTGCGACATCCGCAATAAAAGCAACTATTGAGTAAAAACTCCTATTGCGCCATCCGCAACAAAAGCAACTATTGAGTAAAAACTCCTATTGCGACATCCGCAATAAAAGCAAATGTTGAGTAAAAACTCCTATTGCGACATACGCAATAAAAGCAACTATTGAGTAAAAACTCCTATTGCGACATCCGCAACAAAACCATCGACTCCTTCTACATCCTTCACTCCGCCCCCCAAAAACACCCAAATCCTAGAAAACTAAAGCCACAAACCTCAAGTCCTGTCTATAATGTCTAAAATAATTAAAAGCCCAAAATATATCCAGTCCAATAACTGGCCTTCATGGTTCATATCAAACGCCTGGATTCTATATCAAATTTATCGGCTTAAAAATGAAAGGTGAAGCAAAAAAATGCCAAAACAATAACTTTTCAACTTTCCACCAGGGAAGTTAAGGGGAGGTTGCCCCCCGCCTTAAATCCTACTACCCTAAGCTACTTTGATTAAGGTTAATTGACCAGAGAGGATCTTACCGATCCAAAACGGTTTTCGGTTTCTCCTGCCATTGGGGTGCAGCTATTAAGAGAATTTTCTCCAGTAGCCAAGGAGAAAAACGCTGACCCCACACAGCTAAATAACTTTGCCATCCCACTAAAATTTCCGAGTCACCTCTGCGTAATCCACGAATAAGTGCCTGAGCTACTCGCTGAGGAGTTGTCACTGTGACAAAACTGAATAACTTTAATCCTCGTGACATATCGGTATCCGTCAAAGTGGGAACTAAAGCTATGACTTTTAACTTGTGGGCAGAAAGCTCTCCCCGCAAAGCTTGAGTGAATCCCAAAATAGCAAACTTGGTCGCCGAATAGGTAGACATAGTGGGTGCTGCCACTTTGCCCATCAAGCTAGAAACATTCACAATTGTACCTTCTTGTCGGGTTGCCATCCGTCGAGCCAATAAACGAGTGATGGTGTACATTCCCATAAGATTTAGGGAGATTTCTTCTTGAAGTTGGGGCAGTTTGGATTGCAAAAAGGGAGTTTGATGAGCAATACCTGCACAGTTTACTAATAAATGAATCGGTCCGCTATCTCGCCAAGCTTTGGCAATGGCAACATTGACTGCTATTGGCTGAGTCAGATCCAAAGGTATAATTACCACTTCTATGTCTTGTATGTCTTGGGATTTGATTTCGCTAGCCAATTCAGCTAATTTACTTTCATTACGAGCCACCAATAAAAGTCGTTTCAAACCTTGTTGGGCTAATTCGAGAGCGATCGCTCTGCCAATGCCACGAGAGGCTCCGGTAACCAGAGCGGTTTTTCCTTGAAGTTTTATCATTCAAAATCTCCATTTTTTGATGAGAGGTAAGTCTTGAGGAGCTGAATAGCAATTTGGGGATTAGTTAATCGATGAGAATCCCAGATTGATATTGATGTAGACCATAAAGTATGCCTCCTAAATATGAGCATTGAATGGTTCAAGCTTTTGATATACAGATGAGCGATTAAGTCAATAATTAGTTACAATTTTTTACAAAAGCTTGATTGACATTTACTTTATCCTAGTTCACTTGCGGATAGGGGAGGGAAAACCGTAACTGCTAGAGACGGTAATTCACACTAATGGCAATATGTCAAATATTTGTGACAAAAATTTATATTTTGGACATTGGAATTTGTCCAACTATTGACGTATAGCAGAAGGCAGAAGGAAAAATCTTGCGTTGTCTAAGTTTTACAGCGGTTTTCATTTAAGTAGACTACAAAATTCTTTTTGCTTAGGGAGTAGGGAGTAGGCAGTAGGGAGTAGGCAGTAGAAAAATGCTTTGGCCACTGTACTCTATCTATTTGAAAACCGTTTTAAGCTTTATTCATCTTCTAATATCAAGTAACATTAATTAACCATAATGTAGTTGCATGCAACGTCCCTACGAGGTTGGAGAAAGATTGTTTATTAAAGTTGTTTAATGAGACATGATATAAGCATGGTAGCTGATTGAATATTGTTTTGAGTCAGTCTGAAAGACTGAAATGATCCAAATTTCTTAGAAAACTAGCGATCGCATAAATTCCTTTTGAATAAACGGAGAAGTCATTGCAGCCAAAAGAGCACCGTAATCTAGATTAAAATTAACTTCACTTCCCACTTTTAAATCATAGTTGTTGCTATCGAGAATAAGATGATCGCTGCTAGCTCCTAATATTTTCAAATCGCCGATCGGCATTAAGCCAGATACCAGAGTATCCTGCCTTCCCAAAGCAATAATAATTCTCCAGAGAATGCCTCGATCTTGAAACACAGGAATATTACCAAAAGCATCCTGACAGATTTCTCCATAAGGCAAAGAAGGCTTTTCTTTCGACTCAATAACTTCAGCAACTAACTGGAAAGCTTTCGTATGCAAACCTGGAATAGCTTTTCGGTAGAGAGCTTCACGACCTAAAAGAATTGATTCACCTAAACGCAAATTATTAATTTGACCAACTTCTTGGGTAGACTCAGACCATTTATAGTTTGCCGAATTTCCACCAGAAATTATTTCTAAATTAATCTGAAATTCTTTTTCAATAGCCTGAGCTAATTTAGATAATTCATCCATATTTTTACGTTCCGGCTTGATGCCACCGTGACAAGCCAAATTACAACCAATACCAATAATTTCGATATGGGAAAAAGAAAGAACTTTTTTAATAAATAGAGAAAGATTAGCCGGAAGAATGCCTTCTCGCAAATCTCCCAATTCTACCATCACAATTATTTGATGAATTTTATTATGTACATTGGCATAGTAAGAAAGTTCCTTGACAGTCTCAATTTCGGTGTTGAGACTAATATCTGCATTTATAACAACAGATTCTGCCTGACTTAAAGCGGTGCGGAGAAGCACAAACCGAGTTGCAACCCCGGCACTTTTCATTTTTTGAATGTTTTCAATGCGAGAGTCAGCGATAAATTTTACTCCTCCTTGAATCATCGCCTCCGCAACCAAAGGATTTCCTAATACTGCCTTGGAAACTCCCATCAAGGAAATACCTTTTTGTTTGTAAAATTCTGATAGTATCCGAGTATTATCCCGGATCTGAGATAGGGAAATTTCTATTCTTGGCATCAACGCTTTCATCTATTTTTTTCTAGAGATTTTACCTGCTGCATAAAAGTTATATAAAATGTCATAAAGTGAAAATTAAAGTTTACTTCCTGGTTTGACTTAAAAGCTTCACCTAAATTAATAAAAATGTATTAATAAACTTTAGATGATAACTTTTTTATTTATGGATTAAAGTGGTTTTGTCTGATTAGCAAAAACTGCTATAAGTTTACTAAGATGATAACTTTTTTATCCATGGATTAAAGTGGTTTTGTCTGATTAGCAAAAACTGCTATAAGTTTACTATAATTTTGTTTTTAAACATCTTTATATAGCCTATTTTATTATCTATGATAATGACGATTAGGAAGTATTTTAAGCTTCTTTTGTGAGGGTAAAATTAGTCGTCAAATTTAATTTACCCCTATTACCAACTTCCAACTCCTAATTCCTAACTCCCAACTCTCAACTCCTAATTCCTAATTCCTAATTCCTAATTCCTAACTCCCAACTCCTAACTCCTAACTCCTAATTCCTAACTCCTGCTAAAAAAGTTAATCTTGACGAAGATACCAAATGGATTCTATATGCGCTTTTCCATAAACTTAAACCCCAGTTATAGACCCATCTACCATAACCAGCGTGTTGAGCCATCAGTTTTTTTCTTTTTTGTTAAATTTCAGTTTTGTTTTGATCGACTTTTGCATCTAAATACTGCACTTTTTGCCATCTTGTGCCGTTATTCTTGGATTAAGTTATCCCCTACCTCATTGCCAATGCAGAAATTTTTTCTAAGCTTTGTGAATTGATTTTTTGCTTGAGCTTCGGAAAATGATTGCCTAACATTTGCACAAATTTTTCACATCCGTATGTTAATACATCTGTTGTTGGCAGTCGAAAACGCCCCTCATAATCATCTATAATTTTCAGGATATCTGTGTCTGTTAAATTTTCGTGGCTTAAGGCAATACCCATCACCTTAGATTGAGAAATTGCTTCAATCAGTTTAATTTCGCTCTCAACAGTGGGCATTGCTAAAAGAGGAAAATCACAGCGAAATTTCCTTGAAGGCGGGTGTTGCAGAATAATACCATCTGGCATACTTCCCTTTAAGATGCCGAGGGAACTCATAAAAGCGGGATGACCGACAGCACTTTGCCCTTCGATTAAAATAATATCGGGATTTTCGCCCTCAAAAGCTTGAATAACAGAATTTTCTATTTCACCGATGACAAATTGGGAAATAAGAGCATCCATTGATACGCCATACCTTGCCCCCTGCATTAAACTGGTTTGCCCTGTTGCCACCAATACTGACTTTACGCCCTGGCTATTTAGGGCTTGATTTAGTTCCACTGCAGTCGTCATTTTTCCGCAAGCACAGTCTGTGCCTAATACGGCAATTACAGGAATATTTACTTGAGATATTTGACCGGTGAAGACATGAAGGTCTTTTAATTGTGGCGGTTTTCTAATGTCTTTAATTGAAATACCGCATTCCACAGCCATATCAATGAACTCTCGGTCGTCAGAAAAGAATTCGTGGAGTCCGTTAACAATATCCATTCCCTGTTTCATTGCTTCCAAAATTAGAAGCCTTTCTTCCTTAGAGATACGAGCATCTAATGGAGCTTTACCATATATGTAGCAGTTGGGAATTTCTGGTAGTTTCCCTAAAGCTGCCTGTAAATTTTCAAAAATGGGAATATAATTCTTTTTATCTCCTAATTCTTCCCCGGCATCCTTGCCCGCTAATGAACTATCAATAACTCCAACAATTGTATAAGTCTCGGAGTGTCGAATTAACCCGGCGGCAGTTTTTCCGTCCATTAATCCAAATTGATTTTCGCAGTAAATTAAAGCCGTTTTTTTTAAGGTAACCATTAAATTAATTTCCTAATAATTAAGTAGTTTTCTTGAGGATAAAATAGAGAGCAGATTACCCGAACAGGATTACTCCTATACCTATAAGTATTCCAGGTTTTGAATGTGTTATATCCATCGTAATTAGCTTATTATCGAGAGCAATTATTGCGACTTCTACGACAAAAACAGGGTTGATTGTCCCGTAGATCGGATAGCTTTTTATAGACTTGAGAAGTTCTAGACCAATAACGATAACCAGAAATAAACCAAAGGTTTTAAACAGTGTATCGGAACGAATAAAAAATATTGGGGAATCGAATATTCCTTTGAATACTACTAAGCTTAAGTCAATAGTACCTAGAACTAAGGAAATCAGAAGTAAGATAACAAGGGAAAAACTATCGCCCTTTCAACCCACTCGATTATTTATAAGATATTTAGCTTTTTCAAGTTAAGTCTATTCTTCCTCGTAGAGACGCAGAGTAATACCAAGATCGGATTGTCTGAATCTTGGGATTGGAGAATGAGACTAGAACGACCGATAAATCTCAGGTATGTCACGAACGAGATTTAATAGGGTAATTTAGGGTGAAAATTAGCTAACGCCAACACTAATGAGCAAGAGCGTAACGACGAACCCAACTGCAACTGCTCCTAAAGAAATGTAGCGTAATTGTTGTTTAGGAGTTGGATAGGTTGCTGCATACATAGCTGACTGAAGGGAAAATTATTTATGACTCCCTCATCGTCTCTTGTATAGCCAACAACAAGATTGTCATTCCTCTGAAAGTCAGATGTTATTCCAGAGGGAATAAGTTCGCTACCGTCGCTGTAATGAGAGATTAGTATCTTCTGATTACGGTGAATGGTGGCTTGATTTGTCGTTTGTTTTTTCATAGCTACGATTATAGCATATTTTGGAAAATAATTTGTTTGTAGTGAGACAAAATGAATTATATATTTACTTTTGTTAGTAGTTATTTCCGTGCTGTTTGCAGACTCAAAGTTAATAATTAATTCCAGACACTTCAAGTCTTTACTTTTAGGAGAAATGTAATTTACCGGTAATATTTAAATATTAAAAGTATGAAAACAAGGTATTAAATAAATTGGAAACGGGGAACTAATTAACTAGATTAGCGTGAGAAATTACCATAATTAAAAGGTAGAAGAAAGTGATGTCGAAGGAAATAGATTTTTAAACTACTTGACTTTTCGTTACATACCGAGATTTTTTTGCGCCTTCTTAACTTAAAAAATAATTAATCGGTCTGAGAAGTCCAAAAACCCCAAGTCCTGTCTATAATGTCTAAAATAATTAAAAGCCAAAAATCTATCCAGTTTACAAGCTGGCCTTCATGGTTCATATAAAACGCCTGGAACTAACAAACTTTAAATCTTTCGGTGGCACTACTACGATTCCGTTGCTGCCTGGATTTACTGTGGTTTCTGGGCCTAATGGTTCGGGCAAATCCAACATTCTCGACGCACTTCTATTCTGCCTGGGCTTGTCCACTTCCAAAGGCATGAGAGCCGAACGCCTGCCAGACCTAGTTAATAACAAATTAGCAGGACGCAAAACTGTCGAAACTATTGTCAAAGTCACCTTTGATTTAGAAGATATAGAAACAACTATAAATGGCCACAAAGACTCCGAAGCATCACAGCCAGAAACCCAAACAACTACAGAAAATCAACCAGAAGTAATAGAAAATGGGGAAAATACTCCAGAATCTGACGATCCATTTGAGATAGCTTCATCTTTCCATTCTTTAAGTGAGTGGAGTATTTCCCGTCGCCTCAGAGTTACGAAACAAGGGACTTACACATCCACTTACTATATGAATGGTCAGCCATGTACCCTGACCCAACTCCACGAACAACTAAATCAACTCCGGGTCTACGCCGAGGGATATAACGTTGTACTTCAGGGTGACGTAACGAGCATTATTTCCATGAAGCCTCGCGAACGTCGGGAGATTATTGATGAAATGGCGGGAGTGGCTCAATTTGACAGAAAAATTACCCTGGCTAAAGACAAATTAGACTTGGTGAAGGAACAAGAAGAAAAGAGTCGCATTGTGGAAAAAGAACTCAAAAAACAATGTGACCGTCTTTCCCAAGACTCCGTAAAAGCTAAACAATATCAAGAATTGCGAGGCCAACTAGAACAAAAGAGCATCTGGCAAACAATTCTCAAGTGGCAAAACCTGCAAAAACAAGAGTGGAAACTTAGAGAAAATATTGAATCAGGCGATCGCTCTGCTACGGAAATTAACCAACAAATTCAAACTAAACAAACTGAAATTCAAAAAGCCCAAACTGAACTAGACCAACTCAATGTCCAAGTTAAAGCTTTGGGGGAGGAGGAATTGTTGGCCCTACAATCAACTCTCGCGACTCAAGAAGCCGATCGCCGTCAACTCCAACAAAAGCAAAAAGAATTAGAAACCACCATCGACCAAACCATCAATAACCTCAGCCAACTCGAACAAGAAATACAGAAACATCAGCAAAATCTCGAAGTATTAGCCACAAACAAAATTGTTCAAGCTCAAAATGTTGAATCTCTAGAGGCCACTCGCAACCAAGCACAGGAAACTCTCAACCAACAGCGAGAGTCAGCCAGCGCTATTGCCTCTACCGCCGAAGCTTGGATACAACAACAAGCCCAACTTCATCATCAAATTGAAACTCTACAGCAAACCCTCAACCCCCAACTGACCGAACAAGCCAGAGTTACCGAACAAACACACCAGTTAGAAAAACAAATCCAAGAACAGCAAGAATCTATGGCAGCCCTGGGATTGGAAATAGAAGATAAGCTAAAATACCATGAAAAAGTAAAAGAGTCAAAAGAAACAGCCAATTATCAAGTCGAATCCTTGACCAAACAATTAGCAGCAGTAGAACAAGACCTGCAAATTCAACAAGACACTCAAACCCGCCTCCTGCAAGAACAAAGAGACAGACAACGAAAACTAGATAAATTAGAAGCCCAACAACAGGCAGTTCAAGAGGCTTCGGGAACTTATGCCACAAAAATGCTGCAACAGTCTGGTATATCAGGTATTTGTGGCTTAGTGGCACAACTGGGCAGAGTCGAACCAAAATATCAATTGGCCTTAGAAATTGCTGCCGGAGGCCGTCTGGGTAATATGGTGGTCGAAAATGATGCGGTGGGAGCTGCCGGGATTGAATTTTTGAAGCGACAAAGAGCCGGGAGAATGACTTTTTTACCTCTGAATAAAATTCGGCCTTCTCGCCTCAACCGCGATGAGAGTTTGCGTTGGGGGGCAGCCGGATTTATTGATTATGGGGTGAATTTGATTGACTGCGACTCTCGTTATCGGGATATTTTTGCTTATGTGTTCGGCTCCACAGTGGTATTTGATAGTTTGGCAAATGCTCGGAAGTATTTGGGTAAATATCGGATAGTTACTCTAGATGGGGAAATATTGGAAACCAGTGGGGCGATGACTGGGGGAAGTGTTTCGCGCCGTTCTGGAAGTTTGCATTTTGGCACAGTTGATGGTAATGATTCGGAAGAAATGGGGGAAATGGAAGCTCATCGCCAGCGCCTCCAGGAAATAGAGATTGTTTTGGAGCGGTGTGAGGTAGAGATTTCTCGGAGAAAAGAAGATGTGAAAGAGCGATCGCAAGCTTTGATGGAAGGAAAGCAGTATTTCAGAGAAACTCAGCTAAAAGTAGAGCAAATTGAGTCAGAATTACAAAAATTGACCAAACAACAGGAGCAAGGGCAAGGGCAGTTAAAGAAAAATAATCAACAACTAGCCAATGCTCAAGCCAGATTAACATCCCTAGACCAAGAAATTCCTGCCAGAGAAGTCCAATTAACAGAGTTAAAGCAAACTTTGGCCGAGTTGGAAAAATCTCATACTCACAGTGAGTGGCAACAAATGCAGGGGATAATTCGGTCTCAGGAAACTGTATTGCAAGAGCGGGAGAGTAATTGGCGAGCTGCTCAACAACAACTTCAGGAGTTGGAAAATCAACAAAAGCTTTTACAAGAAAAGGTAGAAGCTATTTCTCGTCGGCAGTCAGAATATCAAGAACAAGAATTAGCTGCTGTAAATACCATTAAAGAGGTAAAGAGTCAAATATTGGCAGTGGATGAGCAAATTGCTCAAACAAAAGCAGGTATGGCCAAAGCAGAAGAAAAGTTAGGCACAGAGAAACAAAGACGAGACCAAGCAGAGGCAAGTCTGCGGGAACTTTATTTAGCTAAACAGCAATTAGAATGGCAACTACAAAAACTGCAAGAATCTCAGCAGGGACGTCGGGAACAGTTAGTGGCTTTGCGGACTCAGTTAGAAGAGCAAAAGGCAGAGTTACCTGACCAAGTGCCAGAAGTACCAGAGAATATTAAAATGGGAGAATTAGATAAGGAGGTGCGATCGCTACAGAAACAACTTCAGGCCCTAGAACCTGTAAATATGTTGGCCCTAGAAGAATTTGACCAAACCCAGAAACGTTTAGAAGAGCTAAGTCAAAAATTAGCGACTCTGGAAGGAGAGCGCACGGAACTGTTGTTAAGAATAGAAAACTTTACTACTTTGAGACAACGTTCATTTTTTGAAGCTTTCGATGCGGTTAATCAAAATTTTCAGACCATTTTTGCCCAGCTTTCCGAAGGAGACGGTTATCTGCAACTAGAAGATTCAGAAGACCCCTTCACCAGTGGGTTAAATTTAGTAGCCCACCCCAAAGGAAAACCCGTGCAGAGATTGGCCTCTATGTCTGGGGGAGAAAAATCTTTGACAGCCTTGAGCTTTATTTTTGCCCTACAACGTTACCGTCCATCTCCTTTTTATGCCTTTGATGAAGTGGATATGTTTCTGGATGGGGCAAATGTGGAGCGATTAGCTAAAATGATAAAACTACAGGCACAACAAGCTCAATTTATTGTTGTGAGTCTACGGAGGCCAATGATGGAATCGTCCGATCGTACTATCGGCGTTACCCAAGCTAGGGGCGCTTATACCCAAGTTTTAGGGATTAAAATGAGTAGATATTAAATCTATTGTTATTGCAAAACTGAAAGTCAATTGAAGAAGGAGACTGTAGGGGTGATTTCCTACGGAATGCTCCGCAAACGCATTTGCGACAGCATTCGGCACCGAAATCACCCTGGAGTTAGAATAAGCTCATGTGGCGTTGCATATTTGTGGGATGAATTGTAGGCTTGGAGAAAAAAGAAGGAAGTTAGAAGTATTAAAGATGAGATTTACCTGCTCCCAAAAAATTCATCCCTTGATTCAGCAACGCCGGTCCTGTGGATTCAAGACCGATAAATTACAATATAGAAATTATTAATTTCTCTTAACTTTTAACTTTTGACTTTTGATAATACTGCCTCGATCTTACTAAATTCTATATTGATAAATTACAATATAGAAATTATTAATTTCTCTTAACTTTTGACTTTTAACTTGTGACTTTTGACTTAATTATAAGAATTGGGACTAGACTAAAATGACATTTGAACAAATCTGCCAACGCTCGGATATTTTAGGAACTCAAGTAATCACTCGTGATAAAGGTAAGCGCCTAGGAGTAGTAAGCCAGTTATTGGTAGATGTAGATAGGCGAGAAGTGGTAGCTATTGGACTACGGGAAAATATATTGGCAGTAGCTGGTATACCGAAGTTTATGTTTCTCAAGAATATCCGTGAAATAGGCGATGTCATCTTAGTAGATGACGAAGAAGTAGTAGAAGAAGAGATTGATGCTGAAGCCTACAGTAGCCTAATCAATAGTGAAGTGCTAACCGAAAATGGCGAACTGTTAGGCCGAGTCAGAGGTTTCAAATTTGATACTAGAGATGGCAAAGTTTTGTCATTGATAATTGCTTCTATTGGTATACCCCAAATTCCAGACCAGGTGATCAGCACTTATGAACTTTCAATTGATGAAATAGTCAGCAGTGGGCCAAATCGCTTGATTGTGTTTGAAGGTTCTGAAGAAAAACTAAAACAGTTAACAGTGGGAGTATTAGAACGTTTAGGTTTAGGAGAAGCTCCTTGGCGAAGAGAAGAAGAGGGATTATATTATCCTCCCACTATTAAACCTGATAATCAACTGGGTTCAGGACAACCAGTTACAGTTACTCGTGAACCCATTCGCACAGTACCCTCAAATCAGGAAGCCTGGGATGAAGACTGGGCAGAGCCCGATCCAATCAGACGCAGAATAGTCGAACCAGAACCTATTTATGATGACTACTATGAAGAAGAAATTGCTCCTCCTCCACGTCAGCTAGAGCGAGAAGCAGTTTATGATGATGATTATCAGCCTGAACCTGTTTCTGTGCCAGTACGTCAGTTAGAACGAGAAGCAGTTTATGATGATTACGAGGAAGAAGATAATTGGGGTGACTCAGGGGGATATGAGTATGAACAGGATAAATATGAGGAAAAAGAATATCCACCAGCCCCAGAGTATGAAGACGAGGAGATAGAGAAAGATGCTTGGGCTGATGATGAGGCTCCAAAACCCTATCAAGCTCCTCGTGTAAATATTCCTCAGAAAACTAAGATGCCAGAATATGAAGAAGAGCCTGGTGGTTATTAAGCAAACATAGGTCATAAACTGACTGATAGTTCTAGGGCCGTTAAGGAAAAAAAATTCATTTGCCCATCTTTGGGGGCTTACTTAGTAAGCAAGCCCCATCTATTAAACATCTCCAGAAAAGCTTCTCAAACCCTTACGCCACTGTTTCCAAATCAGTATTTTTGGACATGTATGTTAGTTTTACAAAACTTAGCTATCGCGGAAGAAAAAGTCATAGCACTACACGTTAAGGTAGGAAATTCCTTTTTTCCCTATATTATCCCGATTCATATCATGTCCGGATAATTAGTGATAAAAAAATTTTCTTCTCCTATTCTTTCTTTTTTCTTGTTTCTTTCCTCCTGACTCCTGACTCCTGACTCCTGAGTTGGTGACTCCTCCGTAGTTTATTTATTTATAAGTATTCAACCGGAGATGATATCATCCCCTTCCTCTCCCACGATCCTACGGGGGAAACTAGAGAATACTTTTCTCTTTTAACCCAAAGTAAATCTTTAAATGTCATCTCCAACTTCTGACTCAATCATTGGTTGTTTACTAGGAACTGCTGTAGGCGATGCCATGGGGTTACCCTACGAAGGTTTATCTAAACGTCGGCAACGTCTTATGTATCCGACCTTGAACCGTCATAATTTTTTCTTTGGTAGAGGTATGGTTTCTGATGATACAGAACATACCTGCATGGTTGCTCAAGCTTTAATTGTTTCATCTGGTAATGTGCAGAGATTCCAAAAAGATTTAGCCTGGAGATTGCGCTTATGGTTAATTAGTTTGCCTGTAGGGGTGGGATACGCTACCCTCAGAGCTATCTTAAAGTTGTGGTTGGGATTTAGACCCGATCGCTCTGGAGTCTTCTCTGCTGGTAACGGCCCTGCGATGAGAAGCGCTATCCTAGGTGTTTGTTATGGAAATGACCCCGAAAAGTTACCGGAATTAGTCAGAGCATCTACAAGAGTTACACATATCGACCCCAGGGCACAATTTGGTGCATTAGCTGTGGCGATCGCTTCCCATCTATCGAGTAGTCAGTCAAATATTTCTCCCCAAAATTACTATGAAACTCTGCAAACTTTTTTAGGAACAGAAGCTACAGAATTTTTAAAACTAATCAAGCATAGCTGCGATAGTGTAAACGTTCAACAAACTACAGAATCATTTGCTGCAACTTTAGGACTAGAAAAGGGTATTAGTGGCTATGTTTATCATACTGTTCCAGTTGTCATTCATTGTTGGTTGAGTCATCAGCAAGATTATCCCAGAGCTATTTTAGCCATTGTGAATTGTGGTGGGGATACAGATACCACCGCAGCAATTTTAGGGGGTATTATCGGTGCATCGGTGGGAGAAAAAGGTATTCCGAAACTTTGGCTTCAGGGTTTATGGGAATGGCCGAGAAATGTTAAATGGATAAAATTAGTGGGAAAGAAATTAGCTAATGTTGTCGAGGGGGAAGTTTGCAATCTATCTTTATCAGTTCCAATATTTGGCATCTTTTTCCGGAATTTATTGTTTATAACTGTGGTTATTGTTTATGGCTTTCGGAGATTGTTACCTCCATATTGAACTATAAAGAGATCAGCAAGTGCTATTCAATCAACTTTAATTTGTTGGTATAAAGTTTTGAATTAATTGATAGCTATAAACATCTGAATAGATAGACAAGCGAGATTATAAAAAACAGGAAAAATATTACTCAGGCTTTGAAATTAAATCATATCAAATCCGGTTGAATAGCCTCACTATCAATCTAGTCCTAGAGGCGAACTGCCGTTCGCCCCTACACTAGGAGATAATCAAACCAATTATTCTACCATCGTCAGCTGATGTTAAGCCGGACTAATTTTGTTATAGACTCCTATGAATATCTAATATATTCTAGTAATTTCTATGACTTAAACTCAACAGTTGTTAGGCCCCATCTTCGGTGACTAGATATAACTCACGCCAACGAACTCCGTTCCCCTAGCGCGAACGCACAAACTTATCTAACCTAGCCATCCCTTTCTCTATAGTTGCCAAGTCAGTAGCATAAGATATTCTAATGTGGTCATCTGCACCAAAAGCAATACCAGGAATAACAGCCACATTTTGCTCTGCTAATAAAGCGTTACAAAATTCTAGGGAACTGCTACAAATTTTACTAATATTGACAAACATATAGAAAGCTCCTTCAGGTTTACTACAAGTAATTCCTGGTATAGCATTCAGTAAATCATAAATTACCTGCCGACGTTGAGCAAAAGCTTGACGCATTTTCTCCACACAGTCTTGAGATGATTCCAATGCAGCGATCGCTCCATACTGAGCAAAAGTACAAACATTAGAGGTACTATGACTTTGAATTTTCACTGTAGCGTTAATCAATTCCACAGGTGCGGCCAAATATCCTATGCGCCAACCCGTCATAGAATATGCTTTGGCAAATCCGCTACTAATAATAGTATTATTCAAAATATCTGAGTTGGCTGCCCCAATACTGAGATGTTGAATATCATCATAAATAATCTTCTCATAAATTTCATCAGAAACTACTAAGATATCTTTTTCTACTATTACTTCTGCTAATGCTTTAACTTCTGCTGGACTATAAACCATCCCAGTTGGATTAGAAGGAGAGTTAAGAACAAATAATTTTGTTTTGCTAGTAATAGCTTGACGTAGCTGCTCTGGTGTAACTTTATAATTCGTCTGGGCATCAGTAGGCAAAATTACTGGATCTCCACCCATCAGTTTGACCATTTCTGGATAACTTAACCAATAGGGTGCGGGAATAATTACTTCATCTCCAGGTTCAATCAGTGCCAACATCAAATTAAACAGAGAATGTTTCCCCCCATTAGTGACAATGATATTTTCTGCTTTGTAATTTAGGCCATTTTCCCTAGATAACTTTTGGGCGATCGCTTCTCTGAGTTTGGGTTCTCCCGCCGCTGGGCCATATTTAGTCTTGCCATTATCCAGCGCTTTTTGGGCTGCGGCTTTGATATGCTCTGGGGTATCAAAGTCAGGTTCCCCAGCACTAAAACTACATACATCTATTCCCTCAGCTTGCATTGCTTTAGCTTTAGCCGAGATAACTAAGGTTAGGGAAGGTGGAACTTTGCCGACTCTTGCTGCCAGTTTCATTTTTTAATTTTTTGAGCTACTGAACTTTTCATTTTATATTGGACAGATGATTAGATTCAACCTAAACTATTAGGAAATAATCACATTCAAACTTCTTAATTTAGTATCAGATAGCTTAACTAAGCAACTAGAGCTTCACCCCCGAAAGTTGGCAGCAGCATCAGGCCAGTTTTTATTGGCGCGGGCAATATTGCCTGGAATATCGCGTTCCCATCGATCGCGAACCCTTAAACTGAAATTGAGATATAGCCTCCCTTCAACAATGCTCCAGGCTTTCGGAATGATAGGGGCTGTGTATCCATTGGCAACGGCAAAAGCACAGAAACCGCCATACTGTGGGGCATATTGCTCTGGGGAAGCTGCAAATAAGTCGCGATTTTTGGCACTGGAAAACCACCAATTCACACCCATCCAATTGTGAGTAAATTGTTGATTTCCTTGGACAGGTTGACCTACTTGAAAATACGCAACTGGGTCAGCACCTCGAATGGCAACTCCGTTTTCCGCAAAAATCGGCTCTGTGAGATTGGCTATTTGAGATTCATCAGCCTTGTTGGATGATACGGGTACGGTAGATAGTTCCACTGATGGCTGAGGGGAATCTTTCGTTTTTCGGGAAGCACACCCTATGACCAACCCGAAACTAACTGAAGACAGGACAAAATATCGACGTTTCATCTTAACTTTTTCTCAAAAGGATTTTGGAATTGCAGGATCGACATCCTTAACTTAAGCCAGTCAAGTAAACATACTGTGAGAAATTCCTGAAATTATTTTCAGTTATATAGCAATCCTAAATGAATTGTGAAAAATTTAGATGTATTTATTTTGTCTTCTACCTACCACCTAACACCTACCACCTACCACCACCAAAAATTTATAACTGAAATAGGATGGCTATAGATCGGCATGATGCTTTTACTCAAGTTTGTATGTTACTGGTGGCAAAATTGAGGCTAACTACTGAAGCCGAATAATTGGACATGGGTTGAATAAATAGAGTAAAGTGGCCAAAGCATTTTTCTACTCCCTACTCCCTAAGCAAAAAGAATTTTGTAGTCTACTGAAATGAAAACCGCTGTAAGAAATCTTGAAAGTCTGCTGATGCTCTGCGAGCATACATTAATTTCCTTCAGCCCTCAGCTCCCGCTGCCTTCCTTAAGGCATGACAAACTGAATCACACCCCACTGACCGTTAGTCAACCAGAGAGGGTCTTGCTCATTTAAAATTTCGATTTGATCCGGTTCGAGGCCGGTAGCTACTTCTGACTTCAAAGTACGCAAAGCTACAAAAGGTGTGGGAAAATAATTACCAATATCTGACAAAGGTGTAGTAAACAACCAATGACGATCGCCCAAGATACGCCGATAGTTAGCATCACCTTTAATCAAAATCAGACTAGCTTTTGCCAACTCCTCCCTCAAAGACTCTGGCATTTCCCAGAAAGCTAGGGGTGCATTCCAAAAAAAGTCTTCTCGACATATCAAACGCTTTGTGTCAATATATTCCAGCAAGCGACCTGCCAACATTCGGATATTTTCTGAGAAATCGTTAGCCAACATTTCCAAAGTGTAAAAAACATCCTGACTCATTGCATCAGAGACAAAAGTGGGATGTGCTTTCAAATGTAAATACACAACATTAGCAGTATTCGTCTTCAGAAGAAAATCTATAAGAAATAAATCACAAACCAACTCAAAACCAGCATTATCTATAATTAAATCAATTCGTTGCCCCTGAATATTACTTAAATACTGGAAGAGATGGTCAGTATCATCTACTAATATGTGAGTTTGTTGTTGCTGAAGGTCTTGAGTAGTGCCATCCCCCGCATCAACTGGCCATAAACTCAGATCGGCCCGATTACCCCACAAAGCAGTTTGTAGGAGAGCAGTCAGACAGATTTGATGCCACTGTTGTTGTGATTGGTTGGTGTTTAAGGCATTGATGCGTTCGCTAATTCCTCGGATAGCATCCATTGACTTTTCCAAACTCAAACGTTTTTGATAGCCAAAAGGGTCTATTCCTTGCCACAAACTAGGCACAAAATAATCTGTTGCCTCTAACAAACGTCGGAAGAAATATGCTTCGGCAACATAAAACGGCACTTCAAACCAACTTTTACCTTCAAAAGGCTTCAGATATGATTCCCAAACTGCTACGTCTGGTCCCGGATCGTCTACTAGAGGTCGCACCCACCCTTCAAACAAGTCTTCAATTAAATTTTCTAACTCTTGTACAATAGTTGGGGGAAAGTCATTTTCTTTGATGACTCTTTCGATGACACTGGGTAACCTACAGGTAAGTGTGTAGTGGGCAAATGTATTTTCTTCAGAAGGCATCACAGGCAAAGGCATTAGAAATTCAGGTGTTTGAGATTCAGTCATAGTTCAACAATTAATAATTAATAATTAACAATTACCTCTGGTCAAAACGGATTAGATTGATGAGAAGGAAAATTTTTTCTTTTTTCTCTTTTTTCTCTTTTAAGGGAGAGGCTTTTTACCTTAATTATTCGGTAAATAGAAATAGAAGACTTTAACTTTCTGAGCGATTAAAGGGAGCTTTGCTAGGGCTAGCTAATCTTTCTAAATCAAAAATAACTTTTTCTGCTAACTTGAGCACCCTTGTAGTAATGGCTGGTAAATTATCAATTCTATCATCATAATCTGCTTGATTGCGATTAAAGCGTAACCGAGATAAATCTTTTCCTATTCCTTGCTTGACTAAATCGGGACTATATTTAAACTGAGTAATTACAAATTGATGAGTTTGTCGTACTGGAATAATTATTTCCTCGTAATCGCGTAAATAATTTCTTGCTAAAATAAAAGCGGCATAATAACCGCGACTAATAGCGGAGCGTAATCGTGATTCTTCACTAGCAGAAAGTAAAGTTTTTCCTGCTAGCTGTTGGGCTAAAGTTAAATATTCAAAACAATCAAAACTCATCCTAAATGAATCTCCAATTTATGTCGAGCTTGTTTACAAATAAGCAGTGACCAATCTTCATCAAGTTTCCACAGTCTTTCTACTGCTTCATGGCATTCTATTTTGGTAATTATTATAATAAACAATTCTGCATCATCTTCGGCAGACCCAGGGTCAAAATGAACTTTTAAAACTAGGCGATCGCCTGGAAAATATTGATTAATTTTTTCTGGCGCTGTTAATAATATCTTTACTAAAAAAGGATTTGTTTCGAGAAACTGCAAAACATAATTTGGTTGTGTTAAAGTGTAAAGTTGCTGTATTTTTTCTATGTCACTGGGAGAAATTTCAACTATGTTTTGGTCACAATATGGTGGCTTGCTCATAAGGTATCTATAAGTTAAATATATTGATTTTATCAAATAGGTGTCAGTTCAACAATTAATAATTAATAATTAATAATTACCTCTCCTTGAAACGGATTGGATTTACTAATCATGAAAATTTTTTCTTGTTTCTTGGTCGATTGGATATGGCGTTTGCTGGCGCAAAACTACGTTTTACATGTTGCGGAGCAAAACGCGGAGCGTCCCGGAGGGAAAGGAGACCCGAAGAGTGCAGAGCCGCTCCGCTTTACATGTTGCGGAGCATGCGCGCCATCCCAGCCTACGGGAAGTTCCGCTTTACATGTTGCGGAGCATGCGCGACCGCTTTCCCTTTTAAAGGAGAGGCTTTAAACCTTAATTATTTGGTAACACCAAATAGAGAGACCTGGAGTATATGAAAAATATTACTCAGGTAAGAAGATGATAAAAGAGTAAGTAATTGTATTGCCTCAAGGTAAAGATATTGTGGATGTTGAAGCGGGTAAATCAGGAAAAAAAGTGAGTCCGTAATTCTGGGGTCTCCTCGAAATAAGGACGCACTTCATTACAGCGACATATAGCAGTTTCCAACTTGATGAAGTACATATATTTATGGTTTTAGGGAGTGGGGAGTGTGGTCTTTGTGGTCCGTTTAGGAGTAGGCGACACCACCCCATTAGCTGCAGGTCATTAACCACCGAATCTGCTGTAAATTCTTTTCATTAAACAAAACAAAAATTACTGGGAGATTAAATCTTGTTTAACAATTAATAATTAATAATTACCTAACTACTTAAAAGATAGTTACGATCGAGGTTTAACCTTTTTTTTGAGATATCTAATAATAATTAATAATTAATTATTACTTATTAAGTAAAACCTTTTCCTCGCCAATATCCTAGATGAATCTTTTCTACCTGTAGCTATTTTTAAAAGTATGCACATCTTCTTGTGATGATGTGTATGATTGAATACTATTTTTAATAAATATTAAATTAGTCGAAATCAAGTGGATAACCTGTAGGATAACTGTATACTAGTATTCTAAAATAGACCAAACATTGCTGTCAGAAAATTTATCGAAAGTCTAGACCCAGATAATCTGAAATAAGCGATGTGTTCAACCCATGCAGGGCACACGCACTAGCTTTTTGTCCCATACATATCCATAATCATACCAAATGTCCAATCTTTACTTTGATTCTGAAAATAATTCCAAATCCTTTGAGTTACCCGGCGCTAGGCCCCATTATAACCCTGACCGCCCTGGTCAAGTAGAACATATTTTTCTTGACTTAGAACTTGATATTCCTAACCGCAGCTTTCACGGTACTTGTATTATTAGGTTAAATCCTGTACGGAGTGGAATTGATAAATTAACTCTTGATGCAGTAGACCTAGAAATTAACTCTGTTAAAGTAGACGACACCGAACAAACCTTTGACTACGACGGCGAACAACTACACATTTATCTACAACCAGCAACAAAAGTAGAACAAGTAATTAAAGTTGCGATCGCCTACACCGCCAAAAACCCCCAACGAGGCATCTATTTCATCACTCCCGACAAACATTATCCAGACAAACCCACCCAAGTTTGGACTCAAGGGGAAGACGAAGACTCCCGTTTCTGGTTTCCCTGTTTCGACTATCCAGGGCAACTATCCACATCAGAAATTCGTGTCAAAGTACCCAAAAAATTTATCGCCATCTCCAACGGTGAACTCATCGAGACCGAAGAAAGTGGGGATGAAAAAATTTACCACTGGATGCAAAGACAAATTCATCCCACCTATTTAATGACTCTAGCGGTAGGTAAGTTTGCCGAAATTAGAGAGGAATGGAAAGGTATTCCTGTCACCTATTATGTAGAAAAAAAACGTCAAGATGATGCCCGTCGCACCATGGGCAAAACTCCTCAAATGATAGAATTTTTTAGTCAAGAATTTGGCTATAAATATCCCTATCCTAAATATGCTCAAGTTTGTGTTGATGATTTCATATTTGGCGGGATGGAAAATACCTCTACAACTTTATTAACTGACCGATGTTTACTGGACGAACGAGCAGCCATAGATAACCGCAATAGTGAAAGTTTAGTCGCTCACGAACTCGCCCATCAATGGTTTGGCGATTTAGTAGTAATTAAACATTGGTCTCATGCCTGGATAAAAGAAGGAATGGCTTCCTATACAGAAGTATTGTGGACGGCAAAAGAATATGGTCAAGAGGACGCTGCTTATTACCTCTTGAAAGAAGCCAGGAGCTATATTACTGAGGATAAAACTCGCTATCGTCGCCCTATTGTTACTAATATTTATCGAGAAGCAATCGAACTTTATGACCGCCACCTTTATGAAAAAGGTGCTTGTGTTTATCACATGATTAAGACTGAATTAGGAGATGAATTATTTACAAAAGCAATTCAGACTTTTGTGAAAAATAATGCTCATAAAACTGTGGAAACTATCGATTTATTAAGAGCAATTGAACAGGCAACAGGAAGGAATTTACTCTTCTTATTCGACCAATATGTTTTTCGGGGTGGTCATCCAGATTATCAAGTAAAATATGCTTGGGATGGTGATAGTAAATTAGCCAAAATTACAGTTACCCAAACTCAGGTAAAAAATAATAAAGATGAGAATTCTAGCAAAGAATTATTTGACCTAAAAATTCCTATTGCTTTTGGATATGTAAAAGATGAAAAACCAGAATTAATTACCTTTACTGTCCGAATACATGAACAGGCACAAACTTTCTATTTCCCACTTCAAGAAAAACCCAAATTTATCAGTTTTGATGCTGGTAATAATTACCTCAAGACAGTAAAACTAGAATATCCACTAGCAGAATTAAAAGCTCAGTTAAAATTTGACCCCGACCCCACATCTCGTATTTATGCTGCTGAGGCATTAGTGAAAAAAGGTGGTTTAGAAGTTGTGAAAGTGTTATCAACGGCGCTCAAAGATGAATCTTTCTGGGGTGTGCGCGTTGAGGTAGCAAAGCAACTGGCGAAAATTAAACTAGACCAGGTATTTGAGGGTTTAGTTGAGGGGTTGAAAGATGAAGATGCTCGCGTGCGTCGTGCTGTGGTGGAAGCGCTGAAAACTATTAAAACCCATGATAGTTATAAGGCTTTGAAGCCTTTGGTGAAAGATGGGGATGCTAGTTATTATGTGGAGGCGACGGCTGTTAGTGCTATTGGGGATATTGCTGCTGCTAATGCTAACTCTGATGAAAAGCCCACTGAGGAAAAGGCAATTAAGTTGTTGAAGTGGGTATTGGAGGAAAAACAGGGTTGGAATGAGGTAGTGCGTTCGGGTGCAATATCAGGTTTGAGTAAAATGAAGAGTTCCGAAGATGCTCTGAACTTGATTTTTAAATATACTGCTCCTGGTATACCCCAGGCGTTACGTTTGAATGCTATCCGGTCTTTAGGAACGATTTCAACAGCTCAGTCTCCTGTTAATTTAGAACGAATTTTGCAACAACTGACAGAGTTATCACGGGAGACATTTTTCTTAACTCAAATTTCTGTAGTGGGGGCGTTGGCGCAAATGGAAACTGCTAGGGCAATTGAAATTTTGCAGGGTTTAGCGGATCAGACTCCTGACGGGCGAGTGCGTCGTCGAGCTGAGGAAGCTGTGCAGAGAGTGCAGAAAAATATTGGTTCGGACAAAGCACTAAAGCAGTTACGTCTCGAACTGGATAAGATGAAGAAAGAAAATCAGGATTTGAGAAGTCGCATGGAAAGTTTGGAGGCTAAGGCTAAGGAATGAGAATTAATATCGCGTCCGGTTGAATAATTATAAATAACAACCGAGGAGTAGGGGTAATTCATGTTTGCGCAGCATTCCGGAGGAAATTACCCCTACTGAGTTAACCATTCTATAACTGTTTAACCGGATTTGATATCAGTTGGGTGGGCATCCTGCCTGGAGACTGATAAGAAACCGGGTTTGTTTTAGATATCCCATAATACTGACATATTATCAGGACTTACGCAAAGTATTTATAAATAGTGTTTCTGGTAGGGGTAATTCCTGAATTACCCCTACCAGTAGCGTCTGTGCGTAAGTCCTGATTATCCTACAAACCCGGTTTCTGTACTTATTCGTAACTGCCCAGGTAGGAAAGAAAGGAATATTCCCATGAGGGAAAAAATCTGGTAGTCTTCAACCATGAGTCCAGAAGAAAAAGAGCAAAAAATCAAGAGGCTAGAGATAGATGATCTGGCACGGC
>JBARXI010000489.1:0-3905 GCA_049647275.1 Microcoleaceae cyanobacterium | reverse complement strand
CATGAATTACCCCTACTGCTGCGCAAACATGAATTACCCCTACTGCTGCGCAAACATGAATTACCCCTACTGCTGCGCAAACATGAATTACCCCTACTGCTTATTTATAACTGGTAAATTTATTCTCTTTGCCTCAAAATCTACTATTTTCCCTTACCCCACGGGTGACTAATATATCCAGATGGTCTTGTAAATATTCCGGCCTGGCAAGTTGACCTAAAATTTAGAAAACGACTCAGAGAAGCGATATTGCTGACGCAACGCTTTGCGATCGCTATAATTGCTAGCTTAGAATCTCTCAACCCAAAACCTAGCCCCTAGGAATGTCGTTATTGTCAAATTTCCCATGAATACTGTCAGGTAAAAATGGCAACGAAAAGCCAAAACTTTATCAACCGCTAACCTAGAAATTAATGATTCTTGCTTAGTGGTTTGAGTAACATCTGATTTGAGTCTAATTATCAAACCCCATCAAGACTAAATTTATCAATTCGGTTTCCAGCGAGAAACCGGATTTTTTTGTGCTAATAGGTATTTATCGTCAAATAATATAATTTTTCATATCAATTGCATTTATAGCAGTCGAAGGAAAGGGCGCGGACAGATCACTCATCTTAAAACTCAGACAACGCCAGATTTTTCCTTCTGCCTTCTGCATAAGTGCCTTCTGCCTTCTGCTATACCACCAGCGCTAAATTTAGTTTCATTTTATATAGCATCAGTAAACTCACAAGGTAGTTAATTTTGCTACATCTTAATACAATTATAGTTATTTCAATTATCTCCAATCAGAGAAAACATTTAAGGTAGAAATTGAATAATTTGTATTGATTAATACAGCCAATTTAAGAGTAAGGCTTTGAAATGGATATTGTTGTCAGTGTTTAAACCGATAACTAAATGTTGAGTAATTGTTTAGTGATGTAAGATTACTACAGTTAAATCTGCGGGAATTAATATTTGAATAAATTGATAGAGATAATTGCGTTTTTGCTGGCGCAAAGCTGCGGTTACGGCTGTCGCCGATATTAAACGCGGAGTGTTACCTCAGTAGTAAGTATCGCTCTTTGTTATGTATTGACAAAAAAAACAAAATATGGTAATAATATCAGAATCTTTATCTTTACTAAATGCTGAATTTGTCTCTAACTTAATTGTGAAGTAATGATTAAGAATTAACGGTATAAAAGCATACTTTTTCAAGATTTTCCCAACCATCCGCAACGAGCAAACTATATAATAGGAAAAAACAATATGACAATTCTACTAACAGAGGATTCAGGTCAGCATCAGACTGATTTTTCAGATCCCACCAATCAATCAGAAATTGCAGATAAAATGCAACAAATGAGTTTGATGATTGCCGAATCCCTACATGAAGAAACTCAAGATCGGGAGGATTTTAATATGAATGTAAAAGCTGTGAGTATACCAGTATCAGAACATCAAAAAGATGTAGATGATGCAGTGGGGTCATTATTCAAACAAATGTCTCGTTATCCTCTACTCAATCCCAGTGAAGAAGTAGAGTTAGCTCGTATGATTCAACAGTTAACCATCCTTGAGCAACTGCCCGAGAAACTAGAAAATGACTTAGGGCGATCGCCGAGCAAAGCTGAAATAGCAGCAGAAGTAGGTTTAACAGAATCACAACTAGACCATCGTCTGCATCAGTGTCGGGCTGCAAAACGCCGGATGATTAGCTCCAACCTCCGCTTAGTAGTTTCAATTGCCAAACGTTATCTAAATCGGGGAGTGCCCTTCCTAGATTTAATTCAAGAGGGAGCATTGGGGCTAAATCGTGCTACAGAAAAATTCGACCCAGAGAAAGGTTACAAATTCTCCACTTATGCCTATTGGTGGATTCGTCAGGGAATAACTCGCACCATTGCCAACCAAGGGCGTACTATTCGCTTACCAGTTCATGTAGTTGAACAGATTAACAAACTAAAACGAGTCTACCGTGACTTACGTCGGGATCTCAATCGCATCCCTACCGATGCGGAAATGGCGAAAGCCCTAGAGTTATCTCACCAACAACTGCGCAACCTCCAGCAGATCCGCCGGAAAACTCTCTCTCTCAACCATCGCTTAGGTAGTGACGAAAATACCGAACTCTTAGATTTCCTAGAGGATAATGAAAATAGTACTCCTGAAGCGCAGATGAATGATATGATGATGCGGCAGGATATCTTAGAGGTATTAAATCATGTGTTGAGCGATCGCGAACAGGATGTCATCAGTCTGAGGTATGGTTTAATTACAGGAGAGCCTCATACTCTTGATGAAGTCAGTCGCATGATTAATCTATCACGGGAACGAGTCAGGCAAATTCAAGCTAAGGCGATGCGAAAGTTACGTCGTCCCCAAGTTGCTGAACGTTTGAAAGAGTGGTTAAATCGATTTTAAAAATAATTGGTTAAATAATGTCACTGAATGAATTAAATTTACGGGCTGCCACACCAGCAGATGTACCTGTACTATTTGAATTAATCAAGGCGTTAGCTGAGTATGAAAAGTTATCTCATGCTGTTACAGGTAGCGCCACTTCTCTGGAAGCTCATTTATTTGGCGCTCGGCCTTATGCTGAAGCTATTATTGCTGAATTTGCTGGTCAAGTTGTAGGGTTTTCTCTCTTCTTTTATAACTACTCAACATTTCTCACCCAACCCGGAATTTATATAGAAGATTTATTTGTGTTACCCGAATACCGAGGGCAAGGTATTGGTAAACAATTGGTGACTTATGTGGCGCAGTTAGCAGTATCTCGCAATTGTGGGCGTTTGGAGTGGAGTGTTTTAGATTGGAATGAACCTGCGATCGGATTTTATCAACGTATTGGGGCGTCTATTTTAGATGAGTGGCGTATCTGTCGCGTTACAGGTGATTCTCTCAGCAGTTTGGCATCTGCTCTGGAATCTTAAAATATATCCGGACACGATCTAATATTTACTATTTACCTAGATTAAGATTATCCGGTTTTTAAAAAGTTTTACTAGGGTTTTTAAATTAAAATTCAGCCAAAATTTTAGATAAGATTCCTAGAGCAAATTCCCAAATTTTTAACTCCAATAATTATTCAAACATCAAAATTTTAAGATCGCTAAAAAATTATCAATCTTCCCAGGCAGGATTGATATTTTTATTTGTTCCTCTGAAATTAATTCAATTTGACTATTGCGAACCAAATAGGTCAATATATTTATTGATTGTTTAATGATTTTGTGTAAAAAAAAGGGGGGTACTAAATATGACTATTTGGGTAAATGAACAAGTAGATCCATCTGGTATTATCTATTCTTGTATTGCTTGTAGCGACGAACAGCAAGCTCAAGAATGTCATAAGTCTTTTGAGAAAAATTTAACTGAAAATCAAAAAAAACAGGGTTGGGCCGCTATCCTACGAACTGTTAACTCTTGGGATGAAGTGCCTGTTAGTGCTTTAAAGTTGAATTAGACTTTACAGCGGTTTTCAAATCAATGAACCACATCGTCATACTAAATCAGGTTTGCAGGGTATGCTTTTGTGCAGATGAGGAGATGGGGTGTAGAGGAGATAGAGAGAGGGTTAGAGGAGATTTTTAAAAGTGCATGAGCGATCGCCGGATTTGGTATAACAAGCAAAATATGGTAGGGACGTTCCATTGAACGTCCCTACTGTGGTCTATCCAAATGAAAACCGCTGTAAAATTTGCCTCGATAGTTTTTCTGATACTTCTAGGTATCTACTTGTGTTAGCTTTTACCAAGAAATACTTGTGAGCAAGTAGATTTATTTATGTATTGACATCCTCCCACCACTAATTCGGAGTACCGAATATAGTGGGGGATTCCCAAGAATTCTTGGTTCGCAGTTCATTGAGCCGACTTAGAGAAAGAGCGTCTCCGTTCTTGAGCCAGAGGTCA
>JBARXI010000488.1:0-4048 GCA_049647275.1 Microcoleaceae cyanobacterium | reverse complement strand
ATGAATTGCTCCTACTCGATGAATTGCCCCTACTTGATGAATTGCCCCTACTTGATGAATTGTCACTACTTAATGAATTACCCCTACTTAATGAATTGCTCCTACTTTATGAATTGTCACTACTTAATGAATTGCTCCTACTTAATGAATTGCCACTACTTAATGAATTGCTCCTACTCGATGAATTGCCCCTACTTGATGAATTGCCCCTACTTGATGAATTGTCACTACTCAATGAATTACCCCTACTTAATGAATTGCTCCTACTTAATGAATTGCTCCTACTCGATGAATTGCCACTACTGCATGAATTGCTCCTAATACTTACTATTTCTCACATTATTCGCTCAAAATTTCTGAAATAGTCTTAAAAGTATAACCCTGAGCTGTCAAATTTCTAATAATAATTTCCGTAGCTTCTACTGTTTTAATACTAATATCGTGCATTAAAACAATTGCACCTGGTCTGGCATTTTCTATGACACGATTAGCAATTGTTACTGAATCTTTTTCTTTGACATAATCCTTTGAATCAATATCCCACAGAATCAGTTGTTTTTCCATCTCTAATAGCATATCTATTAAATGAAAAGCACTATGACCAAAAGGAGGTCTAAATCTGATTTTTTCAGTAACACCTAACTGGCGTAAAAGCTGATCTGTTTTGGTAATTTCTGCTCTGATAGATTCCGGAGACTCCAAGGATAAATCCAAATGAGAATAAGAGTGATTAGCTAATTCATTTCCTTTAGCTAATATCAACTTTGCCAGTCTTTGATGCTTTTGAATCTTGTTACCGAGAGTAAAGAATGTAGCCCTAGCTTCGTAACCGTCTAATATATTGATAATTTGATTAGTATAAGGAGGATTTGGCCCATCATCATAAGTTAAGGCGATCGCTTTTTCTTTTACAGATGCTCGTTTAATTCCAAAACAGTCATAGTCTGCTTTTATTTGTACTGCTTTTTGGAAACATTTTCTGGCTTCTAACCACTTTTCTTGCCACATATAAACATTTACTAATGCTGCGTAATTCCAAAAAGATTGTGGAGTAATTTCTAAGGCTTTTTGATAATTAGTGACTGCTGCTTTTAGCTGACCTAGTATTTGTTGAACATCTCCTAATTTTTTGTACAATTCTGGTGTGGGTTTATGAGTAATAGCTTGCTGATATACTGCTATAGCTTCAGACCATTTTTCTAATTTTGTTAAAGCTTCCGCTAAATTATAGTAAGACCAATCAGATTTAGGGTTAATTTCAATAGCACGACCGTAGGCAGTTATGGCTTTATTCCACCTTTTGAGTTGGAGAAAAGTATTTCCTAAATTGTAGTGGGCAAAATATAATTTTGGGTCAATTTCAATTGCTCGTTGATAAGCTGCTATGGCTTCATCATATTTAGAGAGTTGAAAGAAACAGTTTCCTAAGTAATATTGATACCAGTAAAAATTGGGGCGCATCTCGATTGCTGTTTGGTAAATTTCCACTGCTTCTGACCATCTTTCTAGTTTGATTAGGGCATCGCCTAAATTTTTGTGAGCTAAATAAAAATCTGGTTTAAGTTGGATGAAGTAACGGTAAGTAATGACTACATCTTCCCACTGTTTGAGTTGGATTAAAGCTTCTCCTAATTTGTGGTATGACCAGGGAAATGTTGGGTTAATTTCTATGGCTTTGTGGTAGGCATTGATGGCTTCTTCCCATTTTTTAAGTTCCAGTAATGCTTCTCCTAATTTGTGGTATGACCAGGAAAATGTTGGGTTAATTTCTATGGCTTTGTGGTAGACATTGATGGCTTCTTCCCATTTTTTAAGTTCCAGTAATGCTTCTCCTAATTTGTGGTAAATTTCTGCCTGGTTTGGGTTTAACTCAATTGCTTGATTGTAACTGTCAATTGCTGCTTGCCATTGTTGTTGTTGGGCAAATAAATTAGCTAGATTAAAATGGGCTTCTACTAGGTTAGGATTGATGGCGATTGCGGAGCGTTGCGTCAGCAGTATCACTTTTTGGTAATATTCCTGAGCTAACTCTTGATTTCCCATTGCTTCTAATACTCTGGCTTTGGTGTTAAAAACTAACACTAAATCTTCTAGTTTTTCCAGGGCTTTGTTACAGGTAGCATCGGCTTCCTTTAATTTTCCTTGGGCTAAATAGGATTCTGCTTTTTGGTTTAAATCTGCTGCTAATTTTTCTTGATTCACTTTGATTTACCTATAAAATATACTGGTAAAATTATATATATTTTTTCTTAATTCATCTATCTATAAGTATTTTAATTAATGCCAGCTTTTTTATATAAATTAGATAAGAGTGTATTGCTAGAAATAATTTCGTCTTTGCACGTATTTTTCAATGTTTTGAACATAAACTTGTTATAGAGAGAACAAAGCAAGTAGTTTTTGATATTTATATTTCCTGGTTGCAGAAATTTTTCCCAGTCTTTCCAGCCAATTAACCATCCTCCTAGTTTTGCACAGTAAAATTTATAGTTTCGCGCCTCTTTGTTGATTAATTCTTTTCCCAGTCTACACCAGGAAATATATTTTCCTGAATCAAAAATTATTTCAATCTGATGGATACAAGTTTGCAGAAAATTATGCTGAGAGCGAGCGGCAAAGAATGCCATTGTAAATGCTGAACCTAAAGTTACTAAATCAAAATCTTTTAAATGAGATATAAAGTTAACATAAAGGTCTTTAAACACAATTGTATCTAGATCGAGCCACATTCCCCCATGCTCGTTTAAAAGTTTTAATCTCAGGTAATCGGCTTTATGTGCTGGTAATAATGTTTTAGTAAAAAATCGAGGATGAATTTCTTTGAGATATGCTTTAACGTTTTGAGGATTAACGATAATAACATCAGCTAGCCCTGAATGAATTTTCATTGTTTCTAAGCACAATTTTAAATAGTCTGGCATTTCATTAGAATAGAAGTTTTCCCAATATACCCAAATAGTTTTTGGAATATAAGATGCATCTATTTGTTTCAGAGAATAGCCTAATTTTTTGTGTAATAAATAGTTATTTGGTTGCCTCTCTATAGCTTTGTGGTAGGCTGTCACTGCTTCATCCCACTCTTGTTTCTTGGCAAAAGCTGCTGCTAAATTATGATAAGACCAGGGTAAATTTGGATTAATTTCTATGACTAGTCTACACCCAGCAATAGCTTCATCTAACTTTCCTGTTTGTAGCTGAATCTCGGTTAATTTTCGGTGGGCATCCCAAATACCTGGTTGTAGTTTTATGAGTTTTTGATAATTTGCTTTGGCTGCCTCTAATTCTCTTTGTTGAAACAGAATATCTCCTAAATTTTTGTAAGACCAGGAAAAATTTGGGTTGATTTCTAGAGCAAGACGGAAACTACTGATGGCTGCATCTAATTCTCCTATTTCTTGAAATATTTTTCCTAGTTTATGGTGGGCTATCCAGAAGTCAGGTTTCAGTTTAATTGCTTTTTGATAATAATTTATTGCTTCAGTTAATTCACCTTTTTCAACTAAGGCATCCGCTAATTTTTGGTAAGCTACTGTCAAAGAAGGATTTAATTCTATGGCTCGTTGGAAATTAGTGATCGCTTCTCCTATCTCCCCATTTTCTAAGAAGTTTTTTCCCTGTTTCAATTTTTCTAATGCTGTAGGATACTGGGCTTCTAAACTATATGCTTGTTCGTGACAATTTCTGGCTAATTCTATTTTTCCTATTTGCTGCCATATCTTTCCTAAATTCCGATAAAAGCCTGCTACATTTGGTTTGATACCGATGGCTTCTTTGTAAGATTCTATTGCTAATTGCCACTGTTGTTGTTGGGCGTATAAGCTCCCCAAATTAGCATGAATTTCTGCCCAATTTGGTTGTTGATTTAGGGCTTTTATATACCACTCTTTGGCTTGGTCTATTTTACCCATCCTTTGCAGAATTTTTCCCAATGTTTTGTAGATAAGTGGAAAATTAGGCTCTATTTCTAATGCTTGTTTACAAGCTGCCATTGCCTCTTCTAATTTTCCTTGGGCTAAATATAATTCGGCTTTTTGATGTAAATCAACTA
>JBARXI010000487.1:0-4642 GCA_049647275.1 Microcoleaceae cyanobacterium | reverse complement strand
ATGGATTTTACCCCCGGTACTGGAGCGACCATCCAAGCCACAACCTTAGAAAATCAATGCTACTCAATCGCCCGCTCAATTCAAAATTTTGAGCGAAACGAAGGATTTAATCCAGGTAATGAGATTGATATGATTACATCCAGTAGTGATGACGATACTCAGATATTTAGTGGTAGTTGCAGTATTTACACAAGGCACACATTAGGTGATGCTGGGAACAGCAATTTTTCTATTCCTAATCCATACTCAAGCTTACCTTTGTGGGATGAAGGAACAGACGGGCAAGGAACCGCCAACAGTTGGACGGCAGCTTTGGTTGAGCGCTTTTTAGCCTTAGCCCTTTTTGAGCGTAATGAAATCTACAATGTGAGTAATGTTACACCTAAAATTACTAATATCCAATGGTCTATGCTAGACAGTTTTCCTACACTGCCAGTGCTTCACAACTGTATTCTTAGCTTTGACTTTAGCTTTGATTATAACGTGATTAGCAGTAATAATGGCACTATCACAGAGGCTAAATCTTATCTCTCAGGAAGTTACTCGTAGGTAGTCTAATGTCTCCCATATCAAACTCATGGTTGAATCAAGGTGTGGCAGCCATCCTTTCTGGCATTCAGGAGTTAGAGTTGAATGCCTCCGGTGGTGGTTCGGCGTCTTATAGGTATGCTAAAAGCGCTAGGGTACTTTTAAGAGGTGGTGAAGCTGCTCAGGTATTACCAGGAACATCAGAACCCGTAGATAGAGAAGTCTCTATTAGATTAGTAAATGGAACATCTGTAAACCTGTGGTGGGAAGGTGTAGGAGAGGCAGAACAAAGCTTTTTAGAGCTCACTCCACAATTTCCAGAATTTAGAGATGTTTCCGATGGAGGCTTGAGGATAAATGCTTTCAGTCCAACTGTGGGGACCGAATTAGTAATATTAATTCGGCAAAATGTACCGATTAATTACAATCTAGGCGGTGATGAAGTGGCGAACGTTAATGTTAGCTTGTGGGTCTCAACTACTGCTATCTATTCCAATGATATTTCTAATTTTAGTATTGTCAATCAAGTTGATAATATTACTGGATCTGACGACTCAATAGCTGGGCATAAATTGTTTTGGATAAACGGTTTTACCCCAGGGGAAAAAGTTAAATTCAATATTGATGCTGCATCAAATATATATGGTGGAAATAAAATAGAAATGCAATTTATCAAGCCATTGGATTTGATGATGCTATTGTTCAAAAGTGGCATAAATAATTTTTTAAATATTGACATACCAACTTTATTAAGCGGACAAGGCGACTTAGGTAAATTATTCAATTACATGGGAAAAACTGATAGTTCGACTGGTGGGGAACTAGTAGTCAAACCTTATTATGATTCAATGGTTGGTAGGTTTACTGCAACCAATAGTTTTAGTGGGAAGGGCGATACTTGTATTATTACCGACTATCAACCCAATCTACAATTCTTAAAAGAAGGCGGTACTTTTACGTTGAGAGGATTTTAATTTTCAAATGCGAGAAGGAATTAAACAAGAAGTTTGTGGTCATATTCAGCCATTAAGGCTAAACAAAGACACCGTACCAGGAAACATTTTGCCATTGATAAATTGGGGGCTAATTGCTCAATTACATCAACCAAGCAACAGTGCTAATTATATTTTCAAGGGACAATTAGAATATCTGCATTGTGATTATTTTATAGACAGCTTAAATAAAGTAGACTCTAAACAGTTGCCAGATATAAATGAGCTAGTAGATAGTAATCTACAAAAACAAGCAAAATACTATGAATTCAAGCGAAAGTACAGTGTAGAGAAAAGATATGTAATTGAGTTGATGCTACATACTAAATGGGGGGCTACAGAATGGGGTGCTCCAAAGGCGGGCGAGTTTTTATATAGCTTGGGTCAGTACGGTTACATCAATTTGTTTGACCCCTACTTGTTGAGAGATTCAGAAATTTTGTATTCAGACTCAAGCTATCAAGTAGGAGTCAGTACAGATGGTTATTTTGGAGACTTTGATAGAGCCGAAATTAACGGAGGCTATAGTGGTGTCATTTCCTATTTCGAGGTGGAACAAACCGAAAGTTTATCGGAAAATTCTGGTGGCGTGGAGATAGGAGCCTCTCCCGTGCAAGTCTTGGGGAGTCGTCTATCACGAAGATTTTTGTATTTGTGTAATGAGGGAAATAGTAGGGTCTATTTTTGCTTTGCTAACACTAGTGCAGGAGTAACGACAAATGCTCCTTTCCTAGAACCTGGGGAAAGTTTGACTATTGAATTTGACAAAGCATTCTGGAGTGGTGGCGGGTCACATCACTGGATAGCAGGAGCAACCAAGTATTATTTAACTCAAAGACTATACTGCATTAGAAAGGCTAATCTTGAGAAGGTTACATTTCAAGAGTTTTATTAAGATGGTTAATTCTTATGGGAAGAGGTAAGGCCGGAAAAAGAGGGAGGAGAAAGAAAGGAAAGGGGTTATCTGAAAACTTTGAGGCTGACACCCAAGGAGGTGAAGTTACTCTTGGTTGGGAAAAAGGGGGAATTGGACTTTCTGTATCCTTTAGCTCTGATACCGTAAAAGTTTCGCTAGGAATAGGAGTGGCTGCGGTAGAGTTAGACTTAGGGGAACTAAATAATTCGACCGTTAGCTACGCCTTTGATTTGTATGAAATTGAAGGCGCGCGCGATGGATGTACGGTAATGCTAACCTATCGCATCGCCGGACAAGTAACCCATACGGAAGTTAGAAAAATTCCTGATTGCGATGAAGAGAAAGAACAAGAGAAGAAAGAAAAGGGCTTGCCACCAGAAGGAGAGGAGCCGTCCGATCATAAAGGTGCGATAGAGGCTAGTTTGCCAGGCAGCCCATGGGATGAAGGGTATTGGTTGTTGACTATGAATGCAAACTACCGTTACGCAGCCTGCGCAGTACAAGGGCTGTATTTGGGTAACAGACTTAGGGGGTATTCTTATTATTCGGGACGGATAACAAGCCTTGAAAGAAATAAGGAATCTGCAACAACAGATTGGTATCGTTATCGGTTTAGAGAAGAATTTTATCAGCCTCATTCTTTTTATCCAAGCATGATATATTACGAAGGTTACCCGCAAACCACTGACAGGTCAGGCACTTATCACTCATTACTTTTTCACGTTAACTACGCTATGCGTAATTTTCTTTCTTCTCGCTTTTATCAAAGTGTTTCCGAGGCCAACGTTGCATTTTTGAAAGGTCCGAATTGGAAGATAAAACAATGGATGAAAAGGCACGGAATGGTTCAGGTAGAATGGGAGATTCCTGAGCCAACTTTCCCTGTAGAAGGCGCGCCCGCTTGTTCTACTTACAGGTTTGAATATCCTGAAATGACTTTACAAGATTACCACATAACTGAAAAAGGTCCTCCCACGAGAAAAGGAATCAATTATAATAGAGGGGAAAAGAAACAGAAGCGAGGGGATGAAGATATGGACAAAAAATGTTGTCAAATGATAGCTCAAATCTACAAAGTTTTAGCCGTTGACGAAATGCTAAAAGAAGGATTCTCAGCTCCTAATAGATTAATGATGGAAGGAGCAACAGGAGATTATCTTGCGTCAGATTATCTGAAGATTATAGAATTTCAAGTAAGAATGGCAGACCATCTAGGAATTCACCCGATACAACCTGATTTTGGCGATACAAATTTACTTGAAGCAGGAAAGCAGGAAGTAGCGACAAAGACGGTTAATGCTCATGCAGCTATTAAAGAAATACTAGAAAATAGTCATAAAAATAACACTGGCAATGAAGCTATTTTAAGAGTGCTGACAGGATTTGGAATAGCATTAGCTCAGTTACTCAGGTCAGTTACGGAAGCAGTTGAGCGTTTGAGAGGAACTATGGATTTCTTGGGAGTTCCTTTAAGAGACAAAAAGTTTACAGTCATAATGCCTTTTAATATTAAAGCATTGTATAAAGAAAAAATTGTTAAGAAAGGACAAGGCGAAGAAGCTGTAGAAGTTAAAGAGAAAGCTTTGAATACTGAGGAGAAATTAGAAACACTTTTGCCTAAGTTTATACAAAACTCAGAGCAAACTTTCCTCTATGAAGGATATAATGATGATGAACCTAATTTAATGGAGGAATTAAAACAGAATGACATTAGCAACATCCCAGGAGTTACAGAACAATAAAACTTACTTATTTTTTGGAGATAGCTCCGCTGAAAGGTCTATTTATTTTCCTAATAGTAATAAGCATAGTATTAGTGGTTTACCCATCAACGACCATGCTATTGAATTACTGTTTCGTACGTCTAGTAAATGGGATATAGTTTTTTTTCATTGCACTCACCCCCTAGTTGGGTGTAAAGAAATTAAAGCTATAAAAGCCATACAAAATATGATTATTGATATGCGATTTATTCCTTACCGTCATAAACCTGAAAATAGGGGATTTTATAATGATAATTGGTGGAAAAGCTTATCAAGTGATGATATAAATCTTTTGTTTGAGAATTGGGCACAAATGCTTAATTATTATTATCAACAAAATCCTGCGATAGTATTGCTACCTATTAGAGCACATTGGTACGACCGCCAATTAAATCTACCTAATAAAGCTATGCAAATCCTCGCTCAGTTTAAAAGGGTAGTAG
>JBARXI010000486.1:0-13450 GCA_049647275.1 Microcoleaceae cyanobacterium | reverse complement strand
CCTCTGCCTATCTATATTTGAGCTTATTTTCTGGCTTGATTTTGTGTAAGTCCCAATAGTAGGGAAAAAAGCTGTTTTAACTACTGACTACTGACTACTGACTACTGACTACTGACTACTGACTACTAAAAATCATACAATCATTCACCAACGCCTAATAATTAATTATTACCTCTTCTTTTCAAGGAGAGGATTGACTAAAAGGAAATTTTTTTCTTGTTTCCCTTTTACAGGGGAGGCTTTAAACCTTAATTATTCGGTAAAAGCACATCAAATTAGCAAATAATATCTCCAGCTCTCATCTATAGCAGTAAGCATTCAGCTATCAGCTATGCTCAAAACTATTACCTGTAATTTTTTCAAGTTTCATAGCTGTCCTAACATTTGTTTGTACTGCTATAGCTTAGGTGATTTAACTGTCAAATTTAATTTTTATTCAAACTGTATTGTAAAATTTACCGACCAAAATCAAAATAAAGATTTAGAGCAACTATAGCAATCCTAAATCATTTGTCATAAATCAAAACACAGATAAAAAATCTGAGACTCTGTTGCCTGTTGCCTTACGAAGCTGTTTCCTTTTTGTGAGATATTTTTATAAGGGCTGAAATAGGACTGCTATATATCTACATCTATTTATGAATAGGGAGAAAATTTTAGTTTATCCAGGAATTAATGAAAGGATTATAATTAGATTTAAAGGGATAACTTCCCGTTTTTAGGATTTGATTATGCTGGGAAAATTTTACCGACAAAAAAAAGATACTATTCTAGACTAGCTATGATAATTTATTAGCTGATAATCTCTCAAGCTCTCATCTAGGTCAGATAATTTAACTCCAAAACTTGATTTTTATTCAAACCGCATTTCTATAATCTTGTCAATGTTGCTAGGCTGGGAGTTGTGCAGATAGCTTTCTGTTTTTAAGAGTTATATTACACATGGTAAAATTTACCGACAAAAAAAAGATGCAAACCAACTATATTTATTGATGAATAGGATTATGAATAGCAAAAAAAATAATAATTTTCTGAGACAAAAAGTAGAGTTTTGCCAAAGTTATACTTCATCGCAGCAAAAAATAATCTGGAGAAAAAAAGAGTTACAGAAGTTTCCCTTATTTATTCTAATCATCAGTGCATCCTTATTAAAAATCCTGGTCGTGCCTTCCTTATTTCCAAGCTTAATATCTGCAGCCTATGCTCAAGAAGAAAATTCTAGCGAGCCGGCAAAACGCAAAATTAGTGTACCATTTTTTGAAGAGGAAAGAAGATTAGAAGGTGAAGGAGCAGGAGTTACTTTTAATGATTTTTCTAATACCTTTTTAAATGATGCTCTCGGTGGCACAGGCGACCCAATGGGTGGAGCAACTGCACCTGGGTCTGATTTTACAATGTCTCCCAATGTATCAGACTCAGAATTTTCTGACCCTACTCGTGGAGTGAGAGGAGTTTCTCAACCTGGAGGTGGAAATGGCGATCGCGTATCACCTCCACCTCTGACCGGAGGCCCGGGTAGGGGGATTTTCGATCAATTACCACCTAGGTAAATTGTAGTAATCTGGTTAAATTTAAGGGTTTCCAACAGGAGTTACGCACGCGCATCTATTAAATTGTATTTTTTATAGGGGCGATTTCCCTATCCTAAGTAGGGTGGGTTACGCTGACCCTAACCCACCGAAATATGGTAGATTTGGCGGTGCGTTACACTTCGTTAACACACCCTACTACTGACTCCTCCAGGTCGCCCTACCGACGGCTCCCCTACCTGCCTCCTAAGAAGCCGTCTAACGCACCCGACAATAATGCTAAATAGCCAACCATTTATCCATAAATATAAATTATGCAAATTACTCAATCCCTCCACGTCGCCCTGTTAATTTCAAACCTCGAAAAAGCCGAACATTTCTATGGCAAAATTCTCAGACTGCCAAAAGCCGATCGCTCCCGCAATTTTCCCGGCACATGGTATCAAGTCGGTAACTTCCAAATTCATCTAATAGTATCGTCAGAAATAATTCCAGATTTAGTTAACTCAGAAAAATTAGGCAGAAACCGACATTTAGCATTTTCTGTCGCCGACTTAGATGCTGCAAAAGCACAACTACTAGCAAATAATTGCCCCATTCAAATGAGTGCTTCCGGCCGAGCAGCATTATTCACCCAAGACCCTGATGGTAATATTATAGAATTGAGTCAAATATAGATAAGCTGTGAAAATTATTGCCTATTCATACACAGATCCACTGTTAGAAACCCCACCAGACCCGAAAATTTGGGGATGGGAAATTGACCAAATTTATCACGACTTAGGCGATCGACAACTTCTCCAACAACTCCTCCAAGACTGTCAAACTCAACCAATTGATTATTTGCTGATTCGCAAACTTGAAGAATTAGGAGACTCTGTAGAAGAAGTATGCGATTTGCTCGCCCAAATGGAATCCCTCAATATCCAAATCATCCCCCTTGACTCAGACATTAACATCAACCCAAACTCACCAAGCAAAACCGCACCAAGCAAAATAGACCTACTCAAACTCCTCAACCAAATTCGCCAACACCAACATAGTCGCAAAATTCGCCAAGCATACGCCCGCAAACGCATCAAAGCCATACCCCCACCAGGCAAAGCACCCTACGGATACCGCCGTGGGAAAGACCGCTACACCCTAGACAGAAGCGCCGCCCCCGTTGTCAAAGACTTTTTTGAAAGTTTCCTTTTGTTTGCTTCCCTGCGCGGTGCCGTGCGCCATATTCAGAAAAAATATGGCAAAAAAATCTCCGTTACCACCGGCCGACGTTGGCTAACCAACCCTGTTTATCGCGGTGACTTACAATATCAAAATGGTGAAGTTATTTCAAATACTCATCTTCCGATTGTTTCCCGTGAAGAAGCTGCTCAAGTAGAACGTTTGCTAAGACGCAACCGCCGAATGCCACCGCGCACTGCCAGCGCCCCCTATTCTCTTGCTGGTTTAGTTGTCTGTACAGAATGTCAGTCTCAAATGATTACGGCAAAAGTTACTACTTTTCGCAAAGATAAGGAATATCTCTATCTGCGCCCCAACCGTTGCCCCCGTAAACCGAAATGTAAAGCCTTAGCTTATCAACAAATATTAGAACAAACTATAGAAACAATTTGTCGAAATTTACTTCCTGCGGTCGCAACTTTAGAAATGCCAAATATGGATGGAATTAAAAGTAATATTAAAGAGACTATTGCTGGGAAAGAAGACATCCTTTCCCAACTGCCAAATCTCAGAGACAAAGGCATTCTTGACCAAGAAACTGGCGAACTCCGCGCCTACAAACTGAGAACAGAAATCTCTCAATTGCAAAGCCAACTTAATAAATTACCACCAGTCAATTTATTGGAAACTGCCAAGGCTGTCTCTATACCACAATTTTGGTGGGATTTATCTGAGTCTGAACGTAGATTTTATTTTCGCGAATTTATTAGCAAAATTGAAATTATACCTCAAGATTTAAGTTGGCATCTCCAAATTATTTTTATTTTTTAAGGGAATTCTAAGTAAAAAATATTCGGTGGTGGTACATATTCAGCAATTAATAATTAATAATTACCTCTCCTTAAAAGAGAGAGGATTGACACAATTGGAAAATTTTTTCTTCACAGGAGTCGATTGGATATGGCGAGGTCTCCTCGCCATCCCTCGACCGCTTTTTTTCCCTTAAAAGGGGAGACTTTAAACCTGAATTATTTAATTATTAATTATTAATTATTAATTATTCGGTAATGGTACAGGAAGGAGAGGAGTGTGGAAGTAGGGGAGAAATTAAAAAATATATATCCTCACCATTACGGAGGCAGGACGACCAAATATTTTTTAAGACCTCTGCGAAAAAGATATAGATTTTTTGCAGGAGTAGGTAACAGTTTAATAATTGATAGTTGATAATGAATAATTGATAATTACCTCTATCTTCAAGGCAGGGGATTGATACCAATGATAAAATTGTTGACTTTTTTTTCTGAAAATTAGAGGCTGTTTACCTTAATTATTCAGCCATACCAAATTGATAAATATTTGCCACAAATACTTGGTTTATTTCTGGTAGTTATTAGTCACCTATATTGAGATGTTATTATCATTTTTAGCCTGAAATAATTGCATTCTCTCCAATATATATATCTAACTTAAACCATTTTAGTTTACCCAATTATTTATAACATTCTTTTTTTTAAATTGGGATAAGATATGTTTACGAAAAAGGCACGAAAAAGGATTTTTCAGGGTGACTTTTTCTTTCCAATTCCGCTCTAATTAAAAGGTTTATTTATTTTCCACGCCTATGTCTTTTAGGGATACTTGATATGCTTGACCTACAACCAGCGACCCTACTCCTCAGTCTGCAACTCATACTGCTTCATCAGGGGAGTCGTGCTAATACCGTGCAGCACAATAGACATAATCACAGTAGCGATCGCTATCCATACCACTGCTACTGCAACATCACCATCAAAACCTTTCCCTAGTGCGTAGAATAAATAATACAACGATCCAACACCACGAACGCCAAACCAACCAACTAATAACCGAGTTGCAGGTTTATAACCCTGTCCGATAGTAGATAACCACGCCCCAACTGGACGAATAATAAACAACAACAGTCCGCCCACTAAAATAATAGAGGGTAAAAACTGGAGCATTGGGTCTACCCGTAAGAGTGAACCCAATAAAACAATCATACCCACCTCCATTAAACGTTCAATTTGTTCGATAAACTCCAATTGTCCTAAATGACGGTCAATATCTCTGTAGGAGCGTTGTGTAACTATTCCCGCCACAAAAACCGCCAGAAAACCATATCCGTTTACCAATTCCGCCACCGCATAACTAATTAACAAAATTGCCAGGGCGACAAAATCTTCTAAAATGTCATCAGCAGCTCGCATTTGTTGCAACCGCTTATCTATCCAAACAATTGTTTTAGCCACAACCGCTCCGGCAATAATACCTGCGAAAATTGCCCAAATTAAATCTACTGCAACCCACTGATGGAGCCAGTTTTGCCAGCGATTATCTTCTATCCAACGCAATCCAAAATAGACAAAAGGAAAAGCTAAAGCATCGTTTAGCCCGCCTTCTGAAGTTAAGCCAAACCGTAATTCGTTGCGGTCTTCTAGATGAGCAAGTTGAACTTCTGATGCTAATACTGGATCGGTGGGAGCTAAAATTGCTCCGAGTAATATTGCAACTCCCCAATTAAAGTCTAAAAATATATGGGAAATAATAGCTATGACAAGAATTGAAAAAGGCATTAATAATCCGATTAGTCTGGTTGTCAATCGCCAAGGTTTTATTTTCAAGGAACGGTTAACTTTCAGACCGCAACCAAACAAAGAAATTAATACCACAAACTCGGTTAATCGTTCTAAAATTTGTGTATTTGGTTGAATTTTAATCAGGTGAAATCCATAAGGGCCTAATAAAATACCGACAAGCAAATAAATTAGAGAATAGGATATGGGTAATTTCCTAATCCAACCTGAACCTAGTGTTACGGATAGAATTAGTAAACCAATAACTAGCAGACATAGAATGTAATTACTCATTGGAATAGACTCATAATTATGGGGGTAAATATTGATTTGAGACTATACCTAATATAGTTTTTTTTTGTTATTTTTTTGACCGAATAATTAAGGTTGAAAGCCTCTTCTTTTAAGAAGAAAAGCGGTCGGGGGATGGCGAGGATACCCGAAGAGTGCAGAGCCGATCCGCTTTACATGTCGCTCCGCGAAACGCCATATCCAATCGACCAAGAGAAGTCAACAATTTTCTCATTTGTATCAATCTTCTGCCTTTAAGACAGAGGTAATTATCAATTATTCATTGTCAATTATAAATTATTGAACAATAGTTAGATAACACTCTATTTCAACTACTTACTATATAAAAAAATAAGTCTTTCGCACACCTACCAAAAGATATAGATTAATTGTCTTTTAGTTGAGGATTTTTGAGGTTTGGTTTCGGTACAGAAATACTATAGTAAATATCAAGATAATTCTCGATCAAAAACCTTACCTATCTAGAATTTTAATGTGATATATAGCAATCCTATTTCAGTTATAAATTTTTGGTGGTTGTAGGTGGTAGGTGTTAGGTATTAGGTGGTAGGTAGAAGACAAAATAAATACATCTAAATTTTCACAAATCATTTAGGATTGCTATATGAAATATAAATGGGATATTTTCCCTATCAAAAATGCTGTAAATACGAGCCAGTTTTTGCCGAGACTCATTTCATATTCGGTTTTACTCTTGATGATTTTTTGACAACTTATTAAAAAAAATTATCTAACTGATAGTTGTTTAATATTAATAGGACTTACGCACGGATATCTATACATTGTGTTTTTTTTGGGGGAATTTCTTTTCGGTGCGGAATGCTGCACAAATAGAATGCGGAATCTTTCCATCAATTGCCCCTACGGATAGTGTATCAGGGTAGATTCTGATTAATCTAGAGATTAAAAACCAAAACCTGCCGATTTTATGAATAAATTATCATCAAAGTTCTGATTAAATAACTAGGTAAATTGTTAAAAAAATCATTATAGCTTTCAATAAAGTCAAATACAAAAATCGGGTTGATATTGCCTGGAAAAATCCTAAAATTGACTTGAAAGCTGCCTTATATAAATTTGAGAAGTATTTGTTACAAATAGTATCAGCAATAAAGAAGTAGTCACCGAGTCACTAGAATGGGGTCGATGGAGATTGTTAGGGATGAGCGCAAAAATAATGTACCAGTGTCTAGCTTTCTCGGTGGGCAAAATATTTTTTCTGTATGTTTTAATTGAGTTCATCTCTTCGTTTTGCCCACCCTACTCTAATCGGTAGTTTATTTCAATGCAAGTCCCTTACCCAACCGACCGCATTTTATCCCAAGTGACGGTGGGGTATTAAACCCATAAGGGAAAAGATAAAAATGTAATAAAAAAGCAATAAAAAAAGGGGGGATAAATGATAGATATAAATGGCTTAGAGGATTTGATTCCTTTCCTTTTTATAGTATTTTTTTTTACGCTTGGTATTATTGCTCCCCAATGTTTTTAATATTAACTACAACTCAAATAGGTTTTATGTAACTAGGTTTTGAAAAACTGGCTTCTATTTTTCTAGATATCCTAAAACATTGCATGGGGGTAAGCACGAACAAAAGACTCAAAAACAACAATCAAACCTATTGGTGCAATTTCTCATAGCAAATTCACACAAAGGTCGTTATATCTTAACTCTGTATTTGACAGCTATAGTCAAAAAAATCAGCGACATATATTGTACATATTAAGCATTTTTTGATATGTTTTTGTTGATTTGGAGAATGCAGCAATATTTGATTAAATAGGTATAAAGTAGAATTCATAAAATTCCCATACTTTGGTAAAATGGCATAAAACCCCTGTAAAATTCTTGAAAACTAAACCCCCTAATGACTAATCAATTATGCTCTATTAAAACTAGAAAAAATCAGGTATGTGGTTTAGACTAAATATCAATTTATGAAGAAAATAATCGGATGTTTAACAAAATATTTGCTCAGAAAAACTTAAATCTGCCAATAGAGCCACTCATAACAATAAGTTTACTATTAGCAGCAGTACTAATATACTCAATCAACCTCGGAACATTACCCTTGCGAGATTGGGATGAAGGAATAGTTGCCCAGGTAGCAAGAGAAATAAGCCGAGAAAATTGGAATTGGCTTTACCCAACTATCAACAATACTCCCTATCTAAATAAACCCCCACTCATACATTGGCTAATCAACTTATCTTACAATATTGGTGGAGTAAATGAATTAACCGCCCGTTTACCACCTGCTTTATTAACCGCATTTTCTGTACCCTTAGTTTATGGTATTGGTAGAGAATTATTTCGCCCACGCACTCCCGCCATTTTTACAGCCTTAGTTTACTTAACTTTGCTCCCTCTAACACGACATGGACGTTTAGCAATGTTAGATGGGTCAGTAGTTTGTTTTTTTGTCTTGATGATTTGGTGCGTATTGCGATCGCGCCGTCATATTGGTTATGCTTTAGCTGTTGGCATTTCTTTCGGACTACTTTCTCTGACAAAAGGAATTATTTTAGGATTGCTTTTAGGCGCAATCGCTTTTTTCTTCCTGTGGTGGGATACTCCCCGACTATTACTTTCTAAATATTTTTGGGGCGGTATTCTCCTGGGTATGCTTCCGGTGTTTCTGTGGTATACTGCTCAATTTTTCTACTACGGGTGGGAGTTTCTCCATGCCAACTTTTTCCACCAATCTTTACGACGTATTTGGGAATCTGTAGGTAGTCACGAAGGGCCGATTTGGTATTATTTATTGGAAATTATTGAGTATAGTTGGCCGTGGCAGGTTTTTTGGTTGCCAGGATTATATTTAAGTTGGAAAAATCGTAATCTCAGTTGGGGAAAATTAGTCTTGGTGTGGAATGGGGTTTATTTGTTGGCTATTTCCCTAATGAATACTAAACTTCCCTGGTATGTGTTGCCTATTTATCCAGCTTTTGCTTTAGCAGTGGGCAGTTATTTGGCAGAAATTTGGCATCAATTTCCGGTAGATTTGGGATACTTTCGATTTCCGGCCGATAAATATTTCCAGACTCAGGATGATACTGCAAAATATCCTTTTGGTATCCCCACTATTTATCATCGTTTGGTAGTAGCTTTGTTTGCCCTATTAGCTTTGGTAGCTTGGGTAGCTTATGTTTACTTTGCTGGAATTTTCAATATTGGTGGAGAAAATCTGACACAACCTAATTTGCAGTTACAATTAATCTCTGTTGCTGTTGCTGTAACTATGACAATAGTAACTATTTTATTACGCCAGCAAGACCGCCAGTTTTTGTTAATTTTGATTTGGGGAACATATCTTTCCCTGCTCTTGTTTGTAAGTTCGCCTCATTGGATCTGGGAGTTGAAAGAAGATTATCCTGTCAAACCAGTAGGGGAAATGATTCAGAAATATACATCCCCCGGTCAGGTTATTTATTCTTTCGATACTAGAGACCGCCCCTCTTTGAATTTTTATAGCGATCGCCTAATTAAGCGGGTAGGGCCACAGAAAATTCAACAGCAATGGCAAAATAAGTCTCAACTTTATTTGTTAGTTGAAACATCAAGTTTGAATAACCTTACCCTAGAAAATCTTAAAGTTTTGAATACTGTAAAAGGGTGGGCATTAGTTACAAGAGAAAGCAAAGGTAAAAGTTGAAAATTCAAACAACTTAGCTATCAGAAAACTTTTTCCATTAAAATGCAGCTTTTATGCTCCTTAATTTCCTCAAATACTTTAATACCTCTATATTCATAAGTCTGATAATCTAAAAAAGCTTTATCCTCAAATCCATACTTCCGACAAATGTGCTGCGATATATTTCCAGTAGCTTCCACTATTGCTTTGGAAAATTCTGCTTGAGCTGCCATCTTCAGATTATTTTCAACTAATTTATTAGCAATCTTTCTGCCTTTATATTCTTCTCTAGCTCCCAATAAAAAGACATGAAATATCTTGTCATTAACAACTTTTTTATCCATTTCGTATTGCTCATTTAATTCTTGTAAAAATTGGAAAGCAATCTTGAATTTTTGAGAAATATTTTTGTCTTCTTCTGCGTATAAATCCTGTGATAAACTCTCTGAAATAATAAACCCTGCAACTTCAGAAGTAGCTCTATCTTTAGCAATATGAGATAACCCTTCTGCCACAGCTTTTCGGCAAATCATCTCAGCAAAAGGATAAAATTCATTAGGAGTAATTTTAAGTGCTATTGAAATAGGTTCTGCATTAGGAAAGACATCAACTAAACAATTAATAGTTTGTTCTAGGTCTTTTTCCTGCAAAATTTTATATACAATTTCATTCTCTTCTAACATGAATATTTTAATTTCTAAAATCAACTTTATTTAGTTCTTAATTATGGGGTTAGTCCTCACTTCCTATCAGAAATCAGAAAAGGGTATTAGGAGTTTCCGATCGGGGATAGCTTAAAAGGGGAAACTATTGACCTTTTGATTCCGGTAAAAAAATGCTCCATCTTCAGCCATGACCAAATTTTTCTAAATTCTCTTGTTTGCAAGCCTTCTGACTCATGTTTGCGGAGCATTCCGTAGGAAATTCTCGCTCGGTGAATTCTTATCTAATTAGGGTTTGCGCTTCACTAGTCTTTTAGCAGGGGGAGGAGTCATTTCAGTTATCAGTTATCAGTTATCAGTTATCAGTTATTCAGTTATTCAGTTATTCAGTTATCAGTTACCTCATCGATAAATCAAGGGGCAAGAAATAAGGAAAATTCTTTTTTCCTTTCCACGGATAAATCCGGGGGCTTGTATCCTGTTTATTTTTAGGTCAGGAGTCAGGAGGACCGAGTCAGGAGAAATGCGAATGAGCGAGGAGGTAGGAGTAAGAATTGTCCCTTAATTTTTCTGCCATAGTGAGCCTTTAACTGGCTTTTTGAGCGTTTTAAACTGAAACAAGTGCACTTTTTTAAACCATCAAAATACTCAAACCTTTATATATCAATACTTCGATATTTGATCGGTCACGCCCTAATTACACCAATAATTCTGTAGTAAACAGAGAAAGTTATTAGTCACAATTAAGGAAAAGTGAACATATATTTGAACTTAATTTTTTTGCAAATCATATTTAGAGCAATTGGCGCGTAAATACCGATTGCTGTACCTAGTAAAAGATGAATTAAGGGCTCGGTGAAGCCAAATAATTGCTGTAATAATATCCGTACTCCTGCCGAAGCAAGGGTATGAACTACATAAATTTGTAGTGATAATTTTCCCCATTCTTCTATAAATTTAGCCCGGTCAAACCGTTTGAGTATTATTGCCAAAACTACTGTACTACTAATTCCCAAAATAGCAACTATCGGAGATAGTAACTTTTCCTCAGTGAGATTTAATTTTACTCCTAACACTACTGCCAAATATCCACAAATTGTTAACAACAATAAAGTCGAAGTTTTAAACTGATTTAACTTTGATAAATTTCCACAACTACCAACTAAAACACCAATAGCTAGATATATAGAATAGTTACGAACTTGATATAATATCCCCCAACCAAGATTTAACTCTAGCATTTGGGTAGCGTATAGCAAAATAGAAAATATCAAAAATCCAATATTAGATATACCTAATTTTCGGGCGACCGCATAAATTAAAACAATCAAAAATAAAGCATACAAAAACCAAAACTGCATTACTGGAGCGTAGACAATTTTCCATATTTCCACCAGGACAACCTGACTATTAGTATAGTTAGATGCTATTGCCTGGAATATACTCTGAACTAAAGACCATAATATATAGGGATAAACAATAACTTTCAGCTTTTTGAGTAAAAAATCTGGGAGTGGCTTTGATGTTGACCGATAAATAAACAAACCTGAAATAAAAAAAAACAACGGCATATGGAAACTATAAATCCACTTGTCTATTGCACTAACCGTTGTTGATGAATCTAGGATCGAACTGTTGAACAAACCACGAATTGTATGACCCAAAACTACTAGAAATATACCGATACCTTTTGCATAGTCAACCCATTCTACTCGTTGTGAATTTGACAATAGTTGAGTTTTTGAACTGCTAAAGTTGCTGTAATGATTAATCATTCAACTTATCTGTTCCTTGTACCCATTCTAATACTCCATCAAACAAACTTAACTTTAAATTGAATGGACTTAGAGCAGCGATCGCTCCCCCAAAAAATATTGCACCACTAATAACCGCAATAATTGGTAAATACTGGCTACTCAAATCTCGGCGCAACCTCGCCAATGGCCTGCTTTGTCGTCTCAGCATTTGTCCAATATTCAGTTGTTCCAGGCATAAGGGGTCCCTCACATAATGACCACTCCAGCTAATTACCAACCGAGAATGACAATATGGGCAAGTAAATAGCCCATTAAACATTTCTGCTGGTTGTGCAACACTGGAACGATTACAAATTGGGCAGGTTACATAATTACTTTTGGATGTGGGAGCGTTCATACTTGTCTTTAAAAAATCAACGAAAGTTATTACCAGTTGCCACCAATTCTTAACCTTTTGGCTTAGGTTTTCTGAGCAATATTAAATATCTTACCTATTCTTTTATAGTGTAGCCTTACTTTCTACTTGTTGACTTCTCCTTTGGCTAAAGCCGAAAGGATTCTAAAAGGATGCTACGCAACGGGTTAAAACCACGTTGCTTCGCATCTTTTTAGCTGACCAGAATTTAAGCTTCTGGGGACGAGTCAAAACGCCCCTATGCACTTGACTTAAATCAAAATTAAGTGTTGTGATTACTTTGCGAATTATATTGGCAGCACCATTGGCATCAGCATTAATATATTGATTATTAGCGGTTCGATATAAACCTCTTTTTGTGCGCTTTCCTGATGGTTGCCACCAGTCGGGTTTTGCACCGAAAATAGGTAGCAAATCATTATCTAAAAAAGAAGCTTTTGAAGTATAACTTTCCTCGGTTTCTATCAACCTAATCTCGTATTGTTCAGATAATTGACCGATACGGACTTTAAGTTTGGCTGTCGGAATTGAGACAAAAGATTGATTGGTTTTATTACCTAAATTACTTTCTTTCTTTTGCTGTTGATTCCACCCAAAAACAATTACCCCAATATTATGATCGAGACAGTGATTGATGACAATTCTAGCTGCTTTGTTCACAGCATCTCTCATTTGTCGGTTCCGTTTCTCTGTGATCTTAGCTAACCTTTTTGACCAAAACCCTTGAGGCTTCCCCTCTTTCAGGGTTGAAACCTGTTTGTTATACCAACGATTAACCGATTTGAGGTGTTTTCCATCAATTATCAAACTAGTACCAACGTTAGAAACGGCCGTCAGCAAATTGTTTAGTCCAGGGTCTAGTCCTAGTACATTTTCTTGATTTAACTCAACTTTTTGATGCTCAGTCTTATAAACAAATTCAGCATAAAAGCATTGATTCCTTGGCAGTATTCTTAGCTCTTTGATATCATTAAACCTTAAGTTTGATACCATAGGCAAATAAAAACTATCAATCCCAAACCATTGTTTAACCGTTCTGCCTAAAGGGATTCTAATCTGATTGCCAGCTAATTTTAATGCTTGTCTGGGATAAGTGACAAGAGCCAAACCTCCTTTTTTTCTATATTTAGGCAGATTGGGTCGCTCAGTTAATTCTCCTTTTTTGTACTTTTTACTTAATTCCTTGAATGACTTAAAAGATTCGGCCACACTTCTTAATATTTGTTGCGCTGCCTGAGAATATAAAACTTGATAATGTGGCATTGGTGAAATAAGGTATGAAATTCGGTTCGGAGTAAGATTGATAGTGGTACTTAGACATTTTTTGCCAGGAAAAATGCTTTAAAGTCAGTCAAGAGTTGGGAATTACGTCGATGCCTTAA
>JBARXI010000485.1:0-3811 GCA_049647275.1 Microcoleaceae cyanobacterium | reverse complement strand
TATAACGTTGGGATTTTTTTGATTGGTCTATTTCTCGAAGGAGGCGAGCGCTATTTTGACTTGAGCTAAAAAACTCTTGTACAACAGATGAATAAAATATCAATCAAATAACTATAACGTTGGGGTTTTTTGATTGGTCTATTAACCGGGTGAGGTATTGGAAGCAACTTCAATGCCAGTAATTGAGTTTATGGATATATCAGTATTTTCTAAAAATTCCAACAGTTCATCATCAGAAAGACGTGATAATTCTAATTGGCTAGAGTCTTTCTTGACTGAAATTATACCTTCAACATTAATTGGATAAGTTGATTCTACGCTAAAATAATAGTTGTCTGAATCGTATATTGAAATGTTTTCAGCTTTTTCAATACTAATTGAATCATACTCAATTTTTGAAATAAAGTATGAAAGCTCACACAGTGCAGTTAAAGTAAAGCGAACTAAGAATAAGCTATTTTTATCATCTTCAGCTCTTTTTAATTCTAGTTCAATATCATAAACTTCATAAACACTTGTTATAGAAGCTTCATTGTTATCGTCAGAAATTTCTGGAGAAGTTACTGTTTTATCAATAAGTAAATTTATAAGTTCTTGTTCAATGACTTCTTCAAATATTTCTTGGTTTTGGAGAACTATTTCTTTAAAAAGCTTCTCTAAATTTTCTTTTTTAAAAGTTAGGCTTTTTTGTGATTCAACTAACTTGACAATTTCTGAAGCTAAAGCTTGTATCATTGGGCGAGTAGAAACATCTTCTCCACGTTCCAGATGATGCACAATTCCTGTTAAAATTGAATCTTTTCTCTCAACTTTATCCTCTTTTCCAAAGAAATTACTGTAGATAATTGCAATTATATGTATAGGTTTTTTAAGATAATTTTCACAAAAATCCTGCCATTCAATAACATCAGTCTCAGTTTTAGCTAAAATCACAGCATGAGTAGCTTCAGACATAATTAATTGATTTTCTGAAGAAGTTTTTCCTCCTACATTAAATAACAATAGAGAGTTTTTAATTCTTCGGATATCTCGTGCCTTTCCTTCAGCAAATTCTGGAGTAAATTTAGCCTTAGATTCAGCTTTCAATTGCTCCGCTAGTTTCGGATAATTTTTAGCCGTTTCAGAATAAAAAGCACCATCACCATCAGGAGAAGCTGAAATTGAATAAAAATCTTGTGGGGCTGATTCTAGTCTTAAAATAGCTGTTTTTAAACTATCTCTCAAAACTGTTTGGCCAGTATTTGCAGGTCCGCATAAAGCAACTTTTACAGGTTTTGGTAAATTTAATACTTGTCCTATTTGATAATATTTACTATTACTTATAGTAATAACATATCCAATTCTTGGATCATAAACAGCTATTCCACTGTATTTATGAGCTAACTGATTAGCTATGAAAAAACTAGCTAACACCGTTGATCGCCCGTTAATTTTTAAGAGTTTTTCCTCACCTGGTAATTCTCCAGAATTAATTAAATTTTCTAACTGTATTTTTGCATCTTGAAGAATTCGATCGCCCTCAACTTCTTTACTATTTTTGAGTGTGGTTATTAAAATGTCATTTTCCCAATAGACTAAAAAAGACGTTTCTGTAGTGGGTAAAGCAGGTAGTTGTAAAACTTCAACTGTTTCTAAGCCAATACGACTTTCTGTGGGTAAAGCAGGTAGTTGTAAAACTTCACCTGTTTCCAAGTCAATACGACTCCCCAGAGGATAGTCGGGAGTGTTGCTAATAACGACAACATAAGCTTTCAAACGAGTATCTGAAACAGCGATCGCTTCATATAAATGTCCCAGTTTATGAGCAACAGTATAACTTGCTAATATAGAAATACGTCCGTAAATCTTTAGCAACTTTCCACCTTTAAGTTCCCCCGCAGAAATCATCTGGTCTAGCTGCTTTGCTACATCTTTAACAATTTGGTCTCCATCAACTTTAATAGTTTCACCATTTGGAGTTATGGCAAAGCCTACTTTTAAGGTTTCTTTTTCTAACCTAATACTATAAAAAGTCAATTGTGTAGCACTATCTAAGTTAGTTTGAATATCCATCTGAGTCTGAGAATCAACTTTACTATTCCTCTCCAACTCCTCTGCAACTTTCTCATACTCCCCACCCAAACGCCTCAATACCTGAGCAGTAACTGTCGCAAAATATCCAACTTCCTCAACAACCCCACTATCCTCAACCTTTTTCTCCCTCCTCAAAACAGCAGCAAAATCTTCCAAGGACAAACCGACTCTCTCTGCCACATATTCCGAAACTTTATCCACCACCTGCAACACCCATTCTGAAGGCATCGAATCTACCAATAATTCTCTCACTCCATCCACAAACCCATACAAAACATCATCGGGATGAGTCTCTACCTTAATCTCAGACAAAGGCTTTAATAAACCTCCCAAAAACACCTCCGCCACATTAACTTGTAGAGACTCTGGCAACAATGCTCCTCGAATTAACCGCACCACAGGCAAACTAATCACAGGTGCCGCAGCTAATAAACCTGCCAATTTTCTCGCCATCGGAGAAGCAGTCACCCGAAATGCTTGTACCCGCTCTTCCGCACTCAACCGACTATAGTTAAGATTAAATAATCTATTCTCCTGAACCGGAGCATCCAATTTAAACACAAACCCCAAAGTCGAAACACTACTTTTTCCCGACAACATTTGCGCCCAAGTTGCTGCCTTATCCGTTTCTAAAGTAAATACAGGAATTTTAACCCCTCTTTCTTCTTCCAACTCCTCCCACAAAGACACTTCCTCAGCAATTAAATTTTGGTTAGACACTCCTGGAGTTAATCCCCGCAACCTGACTTCCGACGCTCTACCTAAAGCTGTTCTTTTCCACAACCACTTGGGCAACATCTGAATAATTGCCGTCGGTACAGAATTTGCCCAAACTTCCAATGCTTCTGTTACTTTGCCATCTCGCCAATAAGATGAAACACAATCACTCACTACCAAAACCAAGCGACGACCGCTCCCATCTATTAATTCTTTGGAGCTACGGGGAAATTTATTTTTAGCTGCTGCACCTATCCCCCGACGAACCTGTACTTTTTCTCCATCTTTAGCAGTCATCCCCCAAACTCGCACATCTCGGAAAATTCCATAGTTTTTCAGCAACTTTTCCAAGTCTCTGATGGTCTGTCTCCAAATTTGCATGGATATACTTTCGTCAACTACCAACTCTAGGTCTAACCAAGGTTCCAAAGTAGGTTTTAACACGGGCAACCACAATTTTGTATTGGCAATACGTTCGATAGTGGCAGTTTCATCGAGAACAAAATTTGTGCCAGCGGGAATACGACGCATTAAAGGTTTTAACGCTCGTGCCAAAGTTAATGGTTGGCGCAAGGAAGGAGGGTTGGGAGTTTTAAATGATAAGTCTAAGGATTCGGTTTGCTGTTGACTCTGGGGATAAATTTTTGCTTTTTGTGCCTCCGAATCTCCTTTTTTTTGTGTTTCCTTCGAGTCTAAAGTCTGGGGTGGTAAATTTTGAGATGTTCTTTTATTGTCACTCGTCTCCCTTTCTTCCTCAGCAAAGGAAAAGTCTGAAGAAACTGACTCAGACTGAGATTCTTGTATTTGCAATGCCAACCAAATAGTATCAGCTATTTCCTCTGTTGACATTCCCACTTTTTTACTCAGTGCAGTAATTAATTTGTCAATCATCGGTCTTCCTCACTGGTCAAATATTTCAACAATACCTGAATCAAATTTTCCTCATCCTGTTGTTCGGGTTTTAATTCGCGAGTCATTATATAGATAGCATTCAAAAGTTGGTCTGTGGCAATATCACCTC
>JBARXI010000484.1:0-5410 GCA_049647275.1 Microcoleaceae cyanobacterium | reverse complement strand
ATCTGGTGGTTATGCGTAAGTCCTGACCTAATCATTAGAATATCGTGCAAAAGAATGTAGAGATGCTCAATGGAACGTCTCTACAAGGATTTTAGGAAATGTCTATTTCAGAAAAAGTTACCGTTCGCTAGTTATTAACTATTAACTATTCATTCTTGACTAATAATTTCTGTATCCATAATCATTTCACCATTCTTGACTAAATCTTCGTGCTTATTCGTATTGAGAGTAACAGTAACTTCATTGCTACCAGGTTTCAAACTTCCCAAATAATACCAATCTCCATAAATTCTAGTTATTTTTTCACCGTTAACATACAAATGAGCATGACCTTCATTGGGATTACTATCTTGATTTACTGATTCCGGAGCCAATTTAAAATTAGTTAATTTGACTTCTAGATTCCATCCTTTCATTGCATCTTGATGTACAACTAAGTCAACATTTAGCACTGGTTTACCTGAAGGAATTTCTATTTTTTTATGACTATGACTCATACCACCATGAGATTCATCAGCAAGTAAATCGTTAGTGCTAGAATTCACAGTTTTAGCAATTCCTAATCCAGCAGTTAAAATTAATGCTATAGATGTCAGCCCTAGTATTTTCTTCATATCTATTTTTTCATAATTAATGATTTTCATCAGTTATGATGGGTAAAGGTAGTAAAAATGTCAAAAGACAGACTGTCATAGTAGTAAGTCATTTCAGTTAGCCTCCTCCGGGGGAACTGCGTGAAAATGTATTGTGCTGATTTATGCTGACTTCCTTTTTATATTGTGTTTGATTAAATATTTCTAGTAAAACTTTGTAATTTTATATGTTTTGTTGAGTTTCCTGACTCAATAAAAATAGGTTGGTGTTGGGTGAGGTGGCGCTACTTCTTAACCTAACCTACAATATGATAATTAATAATTTGAACTATAGATTACTTAATTCCTGATTAAATTATGGCAAAAACTCAACTATATCAACCATTTTTGCTACGCTTATTTCACGGTATTAATGCTTTGCTGATAATTGCTTGTGTAATTACAGGATTTTTGGTTTATGACAGTTGGGATGGTAGATTTGGTAAAGTCGGCCTGACTTTAGAAAACCGGAGTTTAATAGATATTCATGGAACTTTTGCTTTTGTCTTATTCTTTGTATTTTTGGGGTTTCTGATAGTTAGTATTAAAGTTGGCAGAAACCGTTTAGTTAGATCGGATGATTTTAAAAAATTGACAAATAAAGTAGGTAAAAATATTTGGTGGTATAGACTGCATCGGATTGTTAATACCACAATTTTACTCTCAGCAATTTTATCCATAGGTTCGGGAAAATTACAAGATGAAAATTGGCTGCCAAATGGAGAAATGAATCATTTTTGGTATTACATTCATCTCATTGGTTGGTTGATAATGTTATTGGCGATCGCTACTCACTTATTAATGGGTGTCAAAGTAGGCGGAATGCCTCTAATTTTATCAATGTTTCAGACTAAATATCGTCCCCAAGAAAGCCCGAAATTATGGCCCGAAAAAATTCGTGCTTGGTTGAGACGTCCGAGATGGTAGTTTAAGGCAGAAGGCAGAAGCTTGTCCTCGTGGTAGCTAAGTGTGGGGAGTGTGTAAGATTTGACACGGAGACGCGGGGACGCGGGGACGCTCTATCTCCCCCTCTGCGTGTCCTCGTATGGGGAGTGTGGGAAGTGTAGGGAGAAATTAAAAAATATATATCTTCACCATTACCGGAGCAGGACAACCTGCGATTTTTATATCTAATTCCAATGTGGTATAACACCTAAAACCTAAAACCTAAAACCTAAAACCTAATACCTAACACCTAAAACCTAAAACCTAATACCTAAAACCTAATACCTAATACCTAATACCTACCACCTAAAACCTAAAACCTAAAACCTAAAACCTAATACCTACCACCTAAAACCTAAAACCTAAAACCTAAAACCTAAAACCTAAAACCTACTACCTAACACCTAAAACCTACCACCTAACACCTACCACCTAATACCTAACACCTAAAAAATGAATTTAATTAGCCAAGAATTTCAACCAATAGCAGCGATCGCTACAACTCCTACTGCAGCAAAACTATTACAACCAATTTGCCAAACATTAGAGGCAACTCTGTACATACCAGAATCTTGTCAACAGACCACAAACCCTATTACCAAAACCCACATTTACACCCACTCCCTCAAAAATCATCTGGCAAATATTTGGCAAAACCATCGCGCCATTATTTTCTGTCTGGCAACTGGAGCGGTCGTGCGTTTAATCTCCCCACTTTTGCAAGATAAATCTCGCGACCCGGCAGTGGTTGTCGTCGATGAAGCAGGTAAATTTATCATCAGTTTATGTAGCGGTCATCAAGGAGGAGCTGATAAACTGACGAATTTGCTCGCCCGCCTCCTGAACGCCACCCCAATAATTACGGGTGCATCCCATCATTTACAATTACCTGGTGTCGATATTTTGGGCAAACCTTTTGGGTGGCGACGTGGGGAAGGAAATTGGAATCAAGTTAGTGGAGTAGTTGCTAGAGGAGAAACTGTACAAGTAATTCAAGAAGTAGGTTCGACTTTGTGGCAACATCATCTACCGGAGACACATCCATTTTATTTTGGCTTTCCCGAAGCTAGTGAAAATATTTCTCCCAAAGCAAGAATTTGGATTAGTTTTACTCAGCGTAAATTTTCCCCAGAGTCAGATTTACCAAAAGTGCAGTGGCACCCGCGAGTTTTGTGGGTGGGGGTTGGTTGTGAAAGAGGCGTTTCTAAAAACTTGATTGCCAAAGGTATTGAGCAAGTATTTCGAGCTAATCATTTAGCATTAGGAGCGATCGCTGGTATTGCGACTATTAATATTAAGGCTGATGAAGTAGGGTTACTGGAATTTTGTCAGGAACAAAATGTACCTTTGCGGACTTTTCCAGCCGAGTTATTAAGTTGTGTTGAAGTGCCAACTCCTTCTAATATTGTGGCGAAAGAAGTAGGAACTCCAAGTGTTGCTGAAGCTGCTGGAATTTTAGCAGCAATACATCAAAATACAGATAATTTTGCTAATTTCCCCCCCCTTTCTAAGGGAGGAACGAGGGGGGATAAAATTAATTCACAGTGGCAGGAGGTAGACAAAGATTTTCCAGGGAAATTAACAGAATCATCGACTAATTTATCCCCCTTACAAAAGGAGGGAATAAAAAAAGATATTTCGGGAAAATTAAATCCACAGTTGCAGCAGCCAGACAATAATTTTCCCGAGGAAAGTCAAGATAATTACTCTGATTCAGACCCCCTTTTCAAGGAGGGAATGAAGGGGGGTCCGAATCTATTAGTTCGCAAACAAATATTCCGCTTAGAGGGAGAAACCGGAGCAGCGACTATTGCCGTTGCTTTAGCAAAAACAGAATATACCGGACGCACAGGAAAATTATTATTAATTGGCACGGGTCCCGGTAAATTAGAACAAATGACTCCCGCAGCTCAAACCGCCGTTAGTCAAGCTGATGTTGTGATTGGTTATTCTCTTTATATCGACTTAATTAAACCATTATTAAATCCAGGTCAAATTGTCGAACCAATGCCGATTACTCAAGAAAGAAAAAGAGCAGAAAGAGCAATAGAATTAGCAAATATTGGTTTAACTGTGGCAGTAGTTTCTTCTGGAGATTCTGGAATTTATGGTATGGCTGGATTAGTTTTAGAACAGCTTCGCGCTGAAAATTGGGATGGAAAAATACCCATGGTAGAAGTATTTCCTGGAGTCAGTGCTTTTCAAGCTGCTGCTAGTAAAATTGGTGCGCCTTTAATGCACGATTTTTGTGCGATTAGTTTGAGTGATTTATTGACGCCTTGGAAGGTAATAGAAAAACGGTTAATTGCTGTGGCAGCAGCAGATTTTGTAGTAGCGCTTTATAATCCTAAATCTCAAAGTAGAACTGAACAATTAGTTAAGGCTGTGAATATTTTTTTAGAGTATCGTCAACCAGAAACTCCGGTGGCTATTGTTAGGTCTGTTTATCGAGAAAATGAGGAAATTGTTTTGACAAATTTGGATAAATTATTGGAGGTTTCTGTTGATATGTTGACTGTAATTTTAATTGGAAATAAATCTACTGGAATTTATCAGGATTGGATGATTACTCCGAGAGGATATTTAGGCTTTCAATAAAATAGGAAAAATCCAGAGTCAGTAGGGTGCGTTGCAACGCACCTTACAAGTTTTGAATATCTGAGTTACGGCGTTCCGGCATTCCCTATTTATATCATGTTCCCCTGGAGGGGGAGCTGCGCTAACGGATAATCAGTTATAAATAAATTTAAGAACTGATAGTATTAAAGAAATACGGAAATTATCTTTACTCTTCTCCTTTCCTGACTCCTGACTCCTGACTCCTCTTGAGTTATTTATAACTATTCAACCGGACATGATATAAGCTATTATTGGCTAAAAATATATTTTGAGATTTACCAGTTTACTAGGGATTAAAATCCCCAGCTGATATGTTCTTAAGTATTCAAACAATATTCAATCCAAGCTTGTTTAATTGTATTTTCACCCGCTTCAGACAAGAAAAGATTGCGTCGCACTTCCTGAAATCCTAACTCAATAAACTGCCCAAGTTCCTGTTCTGATAAAGCCCAAGGAGGACCTTCCGGTAGAGCATCCGTATCCCGTACACGAGTAATAATTAACAATATTCCTCCACTTGCTACAAGTGGAGCGATACAATTAATAACTTGCCGTCGCATCTCTACTGGCAAAGCTTGAATAGTGCGCGACTCCACCACCAAATCAAACTTACTGTACCACTCAGCATCTAACGCCAATAAATCAGCAACCAGATAGTTTACTGACGAATCAGGAAATCTTTTGTGACACCAGGCGATCGCTGTCGGTGAAATATCAAAGGCCGTCACCTGAAAACCCAACTTTGCCAAAGCCTCAGCATCATCACCCAACCCACACCCGATAACTAAAGCAGTGCGACCCTCTCCTTGGGGTTGAGAAATATTTAACCAGTCTTGTAGATAGGGATGAGTAGTTAAACGCGCCCAAGGTATTTGTGTCGCATCACCCTCTGCTTCAGAATATAAAACTTCAAACCATCCAGTAGGATTTGACTTTTGTGATTCGGTCGCTAATGTTTTGATTTTTTGCTGAATTGCTTCTGGTTGTTGTTCAAACATAAGGTTTTCTTTTCAAACAGTTTAGTTTTAATTTTATCAGCCCTTTGGGGGAGCCAGGAAGTAGGAGGCTGGGGTCAGAAGGGAAGAAACTTACCTTAATGTCGGCAGAAGGCTCCCGTTATAACCGAGGGGGATTTATCGAGGCGAAGCCGAGTACCCCCAATGGTTTAGCGGTGAGATGAATGCCGACCAACTAACAATTGAGCGACAGCGAAT
>JBARXI010000483.1:0-5748 GCA_049647275.1 Microcoleaceae cyanobacterium | reverse complement strand
GCCCATTTATCTTCAGTAAAAATAACCTGAGTAAAATAACGCATTAACGGCCATAAAAGATTGATTAATCCGGGAATTTTAGGTTTACGAATCATCAACATTCCAAAACTATGATTAATTTTTTGTTCTCGATCTACTGGAATATAAGCTACCCAAAGATTTAATAGTGGCTGTTCTGAATTTGGTGGGCAAACTGTTAAAGTTTGATAGGGATATTCTGTGCGAATGGTAATAATATCAAAATCAGAATCTGCTGAATCTGAGTCTTCTTTTCGTCCTGCTGCTAATACTAAGTTAGCACTTGGATGGGGTTCTCCACTGAATTTATATTTAGCTTCTACCCAGTTTTCTCCTTTAGATGTTTCGATAAGAGTTGGTTTAACTTTTCCCATAAATCTCCGATGTAAAAATTGATGATTCATATCCATTAAATTTTCCTTCATAAATGAATAATGACAATTCACTCGACGGGAAAAATACATGGTTTTATATTCATTATTATCCCAATTTTTAATATCTGGGAAAGGCACTGTTTCAGCTAATTCTGTTTTTCCAGGAAAGACAAAAATATGACCATAAGCTTCCTGACAAGGATAACTTTTTACTCCTTTTGGTAAGGGGCAACCTGTTGGCAAATAGTCAACTTTTGCGATTTTTCCTGTCTTATCGTATTGCCATCCATGATAAGTGCAAGTAATTTTATCTCCACAAATGACCCCCATACTCAGAGGAATTTGTCGGTGGGCACAGCGGTCTTCCAGAGCAAAGATTTGATGAGATTTTGTTCGGACTAAAACAATAGGTTCTCCGCCAAAACTAACTGCGTGGGGTTTTTCTATTTTAACTTCTTTGGATTGGGCTAGAGGATACCAAAAGTTAGGGTTTAAACCGATTTTTCTTAAGTCAAATGAGGATTGGCGATCGCAACTATTAGTTTGTAAATTATTGATTTTTTGATTAGTTTGAAACATCACTTATTTTGACTCCTTTTAATTTTTTAGACCACAAAAATTTTTTCTTAAAATTGCTCGGAAAAACCAGACTATAAAATCATACAATTTTCCTCAAAATAATTAGCTATATTTGATACAATTATCAGACCGTAGGTTGGGTTAAACGACAGCGCAACCCAACAAAAACATCTGTATGATAAATCATTAGTAAAATGGAAATTATTTAAAAATTCCAGAAGTAATTGAAATTGCTTCCTTCTACTCCGTTCCAGTGGCAATTACATTTTACATTTAATTATAGCTACCTACTTAGGCTTTTATTCTCAACCGAAGCAAATCAGATTTAATATCCATTTATTGGTAAAGTATAAACTACTCAATATCTAGATTCAAAAGCTTCCTAATTTAACTGACTATTGCTATAATTAAGCGGACATAATATTACTATTTTCATAAATTTATCATGGCAAATTTAATCTTCTTATTTCTGTTAAGTATCACTCAGGTTTTAGGAGATATTTGGTTAAGTAAAGCCATGAAACAATTTGGGGAAGTGAATCTAGTTAATTCTGAAAATTGGATACCATTAATATCTTATTTACTGACAAATTTTTGGATTTGGTTAGGAGTAATTTTTCTCATGCTTTCTCTAGGTTTATACCTGACTGTTATTTCTAAACTTGACCTGAGTTATGTACTATCAATGCACTCTTCAACTTATTTGTTAAATGCTTTATTTGCTTGGTTAATTTTAGGCGAAACAATTTCAAGTATGCGATTAATGGGAACTCTGATTATAACTTTTGGTGTTTTGATTGTAGGTTTAAGTAAAACTCTTTATGAAGATAGACAAAATCATAATTTTCAGCTTCTATTCATGGCATTATCTTTGAGCTTTTATCGGTCAAAAACTTGGTTGGCGATCGCGATTATTGCTTTGGCTGATTCAACAGGAGATTTATGTCTTGCCAGAGGAATGAAAGAAATCGGAGAAGTCAATTTACAATCTATGAAAAATATCATTAAACAAGTAGGTAAAATTATTATAAGTCCTTTAATTATTACTGGGGTTTTTTGTCAAACAATTGCTTTTTTATCATTAATTTCAGTTTTAAGTTGGGCAGATGTTAGTTTTGTCCGACCTGCCACAGCTTTGACTTATGTTTGTAGTATTTTAGGAGCGAAAGTTTGGTTGAAAGAAAAGGTTTCTCAAGGGAGATTTATCGGAATTATTTTTATTGTTATTGGTCTGATAGTTAATCGATAAGGAAGAAGGAATAAATTATCTCAAATCCAGTTTCGTAAGTGACAAGCAAACTGAAAGATAGATATAAAAAGGTGTTTAATTAATTGCCGAATTATTCAAATACAGGAAAAAGCTGATTGAGAATGAGAGGATAGTTTGGACTATATTTTGGGGTTATAGCAGTCGAAGCAAAAGTTAGGATAAATCAAAAACTTAAAATTCAGACAACGCAAAAATTTTCCTTCTTACTTCTTACTTCTTACTTCTTACCGAAAAATTGTGGGTATGCGCCTCCCCTTGGATAGGGGATAATAAAGAAAATTTTTCATGATTAGTCAATCTTATCCACTTTCAAGGAGAGGTAATTATTAATTATTAATTATTAATTATTAATTGTTGAATTCTTCCTTCTTCCTTCTGCTATAAATTAGATAAATAGCGGAGATGTAATACTGATGAATAAAGCGATCGCTCAAACTATTGCTTCTACATTTCCTTTTTGGGAAAACCTAGATTCTGAAGCCAAAACAAATTTTATTAACGAATGTCAACACATCAGTTTATCGCCCGGTCAATTTATCTGTTTAGAGGGAGATGTTTGTAATAATTTGCCATTGGTAATTTCTGGAAGTGTTCGTGTTTACAAAATAGGAGAAAGTGGCAGAGAAATTACTCTTTATCATTTAGAAAAAGGTGATAGTTGTATAATGACGGCTTCTTGCATCATTAGTCAAAAAGTATTTCCGGCATTTGCCATTGCCGAGACTGAAGTTGAAGCTTTGATTATTCCTGCAAATAGCCTCAAAAAATGGGTAACGCACAACACTATTTGGCAAGAATATATCTTCGGACTACTTTCTCAACGATTAGCTAATGTAATTGAAATAATTGAAGAGGTTGCTTTTCGTCGCATGGATTGTCGAATTGCATCATATCTTTTAAATAATGTCAATAGTAAAATAAAAACTTTACAGATAACCCACGAAGCGATCGCTCAAGAATTAGGCAGCTCTAGAGAGGTAGTTAGTCGAATTCTCAAAACTTTTGAAAAGCAACAATTATTATCTCTTTCAAGAGGAAAGATTGAACTACATAACTGGGAAAAACTTGAGAAGATTGCCCAGTTAGGAAAATATTAATTAGAAAATTTATTATGTGACTTTATCACAGAACAAATAGAGCTCAATTGGCTATTGTTTTTCATAGATGACTACTTCTTAGGAGGTCTTTATGAAAAAGAATATAGGTGTAATAGAGCGGGTGATTCGGATCGTAATTGCAGGTGGGTTACTTTACTTTAGTTTAGTAGTTTACCAAGGTTCGGCAGTAGGAATTGGACTAGCCATTATCTCAATTGTCCCTCTTATGACTGGTTTGCTGGGCAATTGCCCACTTTACAACTTGTTGGGAATGAGCACTTACTTGTAAAGCTAATCCTAAGCTTCGCTCTGAATAACCCTTATCTAACTTAAACAGGAGGTAAAAATCACCATGGAAGAAAATCTCTCTCTAGAATACCCTTCAATGTCTCGCCGACAATTACTTAACTTTCTCACTGGTGCAGTTGTCGCAACTACCGCTAGTACCGCACTCTATCCTGCAGCAAAATTCTTTGTCACCCCAGGAGAAAGTAACGAGGATGGTTCAATTATTGCCAAAGACCGCTTAGGAAATCCTATTCCTGCCAGTCAGATTTTAGCACAACCAAAAGGAACTCGTGCTTTAGTCGCAGGAATAGCTGGAGAACCAACTTATCTGGCGATCGCAGAAGACGGTAATTTAGACACCATGGGAATTGTCGATAATTGTACCCATCTCGGTTGTACTTTTCCCTGGAATCCCAATGACAATCAATTTCAATGTCCCTGTCATGGGTCTCGTTATGCTGCTGATGGTTCTGTAGTCAGAGGTCCTGCCCCTCTTCCTCTGAAGCTAGTACAGGTTAAAGTGCAAGAAGATGCGATCGAGATTTCTCCTTGGACAAAAAATGATCCCCGAACAGGAGAAAAACCTTGGTGGATCTAAGCATCAATTTACAGTTATAAGACTTATGCAACAACTAACAACTCTATCTGTACGCTCAGTTGCAACGCAGCTTATAAGTGCCTAGGCAAAATTAATTACCTTCCTTTACAAGCACTCCCCCCTTATTAAGGGGGGTTGGGGGGGATCAAAATTCCGGCGTGGTTATTTAATCAGGACTTACGCAAAGTATTTATAAATAGTGTTTCTGGTAGGGGTAATTTCCTTCGGAATGCTCCGCAAACATGAATTACCCCTACCAGTAGTGTCTGTGCGTAAGTCCTATTAATGTAACTTGATGTTATATCTAATTAATCATAAAAAATACCTCTCATCTCCCTATTTCCTATTAATCAAAACCGCATTATCCAAGGTAATTCTTCCATCACCGCTCGCAGAGAATCAACATTACCTTTCCTAGTTAAAGCTTTTGCCGTATCTAATAACTTACCTTGCTTAATTGACTGATAAGCATCCTGCATCGACACTGCAATATTCTGCATTAAACTCGAATCTCGATAACAATTAATCATACATTTCGTACAACCATCTCTTACCAATTTTGAGCTATCAAACTCATAAATAGAACACATCGGTTCATGCCAAAAATGACAACGCCATAAATTTAAATCCCAGTCAAGAAAAAAGAAACGATAACCTGCTAAACAAGGGTAAAGTTGCTCTTCATTTTTGACAAATCTCTGCATTTCTTCTAGAGAAAGGGTAGGGTTAACAACACGAAATCGCTTTTTTAATTGCTTGACTTTTTCATAAGCTTGCCAGAGACTTTCATTAGTATGACTGACTAAACCAGCATCAGAAAATCCCAGAAAATTAGAATCAAGTTTAGTTAACGGATAAGAAAAAACCACTGACTCAAAACCAAGGGATGTCAGAAAATCAGGCAGTGCATCATAATCAACTAAATGACTCATTGTCACAGAAGCAGTCGAATACATCCCAATATCTTTCAGCACTTCGTTAGCTTCTTTGATTTTATTACAGACACCAGGCAACCCACGGTTATTTTCGTGAATTTCTTCAGTGGCAGCATCAACCGATATGATTAAACTAGACAAACCAGCATCAGCCAATTCGTAAATTTTGCTCGGCGTTAACAACCCACCGTTTGTCACCACCATGGGTTTTATTCCTAATCCTGCTGCATGGTCAACAAATGAGATTAGATTGGGATTAAGAGTTGGTTCCCCACCAGTGAAAACTAGATATCTAATGCCTTCTCGAAACAGAATATTAATTGAATCTATACCCTCATCGAGACTAACAAATTTTGTTTGTTCTTTGGGGAAAGTGTCTCGTGCAAAATTGCAGAAACCGCAGTTAGCGTTGCAAGCATTATTAATGGCAAATTGACAAAATCCTGGGCCTCCTGCCTGAAAAACTAGCTGTAGGGTATCTAGGATGCTGGTTGTAGTTGACATTCCGCGATTGTTGGTTGAATTTGTTGTCATAATTTTGTTAGTCTTCGTTTGTAGTAGGGCTTCAGCCCGTTATATCATGTTAGGA
>JBARXI010000482.1:0-1962 GCA_049647275.1 Microcoleaceae cyanobacterium | reverse complement strand
TAATTTTTATTTAGAAAAACATTTTATTATCTTTTCTGTAGCGGGTTTAATACCCCACCGTCAACTGGAGTGCTTAAAATTGTTTAGGGTTAGAATCCCTATGCAATTTTCACATCACGCCTTCTGCTTTCAGCATAGCTGCCTTCTGCCTTCTTCAAGAGTTTAAACGCTTCATCAAATCCAAAGCATCGTCGAGATTTAAAGTAGCATTAATATGCTTAATTTCCACATTAAAATCTACTAGGGAAGAAACTACTCCTGGTTGAAACCCGGTTAGGATTGTTTTAGCTCCCATAAGTGAAGCCATAGATAAAGTAGTATTTAGCCCTTGGAAATCTTCTATATCCATCAATTCTACTCCGGATAAATCGATAATTATCCCTTTGGCATCAGTCTGATCTAAACAGTCGAGTAAATCTTGGCGAAATTGTTGTAATACCTCCGGGGTTAAATCAATTTGAATGGAAGTAATTATACAGCCTTGAGAAAGTTGTAGCGGAATTTTTTGAACATCTGTACCTTTAATCATATAGCAGTTGTAATATTTGGGTGAAGGTAGATTTATCGTTTGATAATTTAAAACAGTCCGGAAGATGTTTTCGATTATTTAATTTATGATAATTTATTTCAGATTGCTAGATTATATTTCCGATTTATGAATGCGTAAATTTAAACGACGGAAAGAATCATTAAGAGCATCCATCATATTAGCAGTAGTTTTAATTGTTCCCACATCAATTCCTAACTCAACCATGGTTTGAGCAATAGCCGGAGAAATACCAGAAATAGTAGATTCACAACCCATTAAACGGGTAGCTTTTGTAATTTTAATTAAGTGATTTGCCACTGCCGTATCGACAATTGCGACTCCACTAATATCTAAAATAAAAATACGAGATTGAGTACGATTAATTGCAGATAAAACAGCATTCATAATATCTTGTGCCCGTTTAGAATCGACAATACCCACCACGGGTAAAAGCAGAATACCATCCCAAATTTGAGTAACTGGAGTTGACATTTCCATTAAAGATTTACTTTGAGCTGCGATTGTCTCATTTGACATAATGGTGTAGACTTCGCATACAATACCTGTATCCAGATGGAGCAATTTACTTACTGCGTCAAAGGTCTCGAATTGCTCTTGAAAACTTAAGTTTCTTGTTTCCATAATCTTAGCGAATAGGTCGTGGAAAATACTCATACCCGCAAAAAATATGGTCATAGAAAGACCAATTCTAGCATGAGTTTCCCCAATTGTCCGCCGAGATTCAACATAGCGATCGTCAATTTGTGCCTCAATAAATTGCTTCCAGTAAACCTTCTGCATATTTTGGGCATGATGAAGCACTCTAGTATCAGAAAAAAACTCTTCATACTCAGGTTGTTTGATTAACCATTCATACCAGGTATTAACCATTAGCTCCATCTGGGGAAGCATAAATTCACCCAGCCCTTGAATTCGGTGAATATCCTCTTGTGATATTTTATAAAGTGTTTGTAGGCTAACTGCATTTCTCATGTCTCCAACGTAGTTGTTTTGAAAATCCATTCTTGATTCCTATTTTGATTTTGTTTACTTAATATTTATTATAGCTAAGGTTTTAAGCATAAATAATGCAATAGTCATACTAAATCTACCGCTAGGAAGTTAATTTTCTAAATCCTCTCTAACCCTTTTTACTTACTATTGTATTATCTAGATAAACGGGATTTAGTATCAGAAATTGAGATATATTTATTCTGTTCAGTGCTTCAACTTGGCAGTTTTGTAACTCACTATTCTATAGATTTTTACGGTCGATATATTGCCCAATTGCCACCTACCATAGACTGTCATAGTTAAATTTAATGCAGCATTGAAATTTCTCTCTCCCGCAACTAAAAGTACAGTCTTTGCACATCATAACTCGTTTCCTTTCCTTGGGAATGCTGCGCAAACAAATTGAGATAGAATAGAAA
>JBARXI010000481.1:0-9976 GCA_049647275.1 Microcoleaceae cyanobacterium | reverse complement strand
CTCGAAAAATTAGAAGAATGGATTGAAAAAAAATTAGAGATATTTTGGTTACCAACTTACTCACCTAAGCACAATTTAATCGAAATTCTCTGGAAATTTATTAAGTATGAGTGGATTAAAGTTGATGCTTAACTATAACTAGAAAAGCTTTTTTAACTATCTCAAAAAAGTGCTATTTTGGTCAAGAATATGTAATTAATTTTGTTTAGGTGCTTATTACAATCCATTCTTTCATTAATCATAAATTATTTTAATAAGCTTAATTGAAATACAAAAATTGAGCTAGATAAATTTAAGAAATTATCTAGCTCAATTAACAATTATTAACTTTAATGGCGGGAGATGGATTTGAACCATCGACCTTCGGGTTATGCTTACCACTACAGTTTTCACTGCCTTAATTCTGATATTCAGAATTAGTTTTGTGGTCTGGACTGTCCCTTTACCCTCAGCTTCTATCAACTCGGCTTTTAATTCCTAGTTATAGAACTGTTAGGGTACTTGCCTAACCAGTCTCTACACCTTCTCCCTTAATCTAGGAGCTTGGCTCGGGATTACCCCGCTCACGGCTTCCCCGAATTTGACAAGTAATCACATACAAGTTTCCTCGTATGCCGCCCTTTACAAAGTTTAAATTCAAGCTATACAACTAGCGGTGTTGATTTCTCGCTTGAGTTAATAATATAACCTTGTAACTTAAGCCCGACGAGCTACCAGACTGCTCTATCCCGCGTCGTCTTTAACTATATAAACATAACCAAAGCAAAATTGCAACCCTTTACAGAAAAAACTTTTTAACTTTTGATAAATGTCCACAAAACCTAAATCATGGACATTTCTCCCACTACCTCCAAACGCTTCACATCACTGAGAAGCATATAATTATCAGCCAGAGCTTCAGCAATAGAGGGGCTGATCCAACCCATCTGAGTTAACAAGTGAATAGCCACAGCAGATTTAGCTCGTTTAGCACCATCATTAACTTTGATCGCCAAACCCATCCCTTCACCTACTCTAGCAATACACTGGACTCCTTCAGCTCCAGACTTACTAACCAGTTCCCCCTCAGTCAAGCGTATTAACTCTGTATCAAAATGTCCATCTCCTGCCACCATAGAGGGATGATAGGTCATAGCCCTGACAATTCTTTCGAGGTCCAAACTACTGCCAGAAGCTAACTTGGCATATAGGGTAGCCATTTGACCTAGTGTCATCAGATAAGTTGGAGCACCACAGTCATCACGAGCCCCAATAAATTCTTCTGCAGGCATTGCCAATAACTCACCCACCTTACTGATAATTAACTGCTGTACTGGATGCTTAATTTGCAGGTAACTTTCCATCGGCCAATGTCTTTGTTGACAAACAGCTAGCATACCTGCGTGTTTACCAGAACAGTTATGTTGTAGAGAGCTTTTGTAGCCTTGAGGAGTTGGACATTGTAATTTTGATGGGTCAATATTACAACGCCATAAAACATTAAAGACCTGTCTTGCTGTCTCTATACTGCCGATGTGAGAGCTACATATAATAGCTAAGTCTATGTCAGTTAAGTCATAGCGTTCTAAAGTACCTGTGGTAGTAACAGCTAATGCTTGAAATGGTTTGAGTGCTGAACGGACAAATGTAGCAGTATCAGAATCTCCGGCCACAGATAAAACCCTGCCCCGGTGGTCACTAACAGTAGCCTGAACTTGGTGAGTCGATTCAACAATACCTTCTCTGAGCAGTCTGACTTCTAGTTGTGAATTTTGTGTTCTTTTTGCCCTTGTCATGTTTATTCGTTAAATGTTGGTTGATCTTCCCCCTGCTAAAGCACCGGGGATTCTTGGATCGATGATAGTAATTAAAATCTCAAAGGGAAATCCTGGCGATTTCCGGCCCTTGAGCCAAACAGAGCTATAAATTAGCAACCATTTGGTTTGATGATCAAGACCCCATAGGTATAATCTCACTTAAGGGTATTTTTAGAGTATTTCTGTGGGTCTCACGGTATAGTTTTATGACTACAAAATATTAAATTTCACTATTTTCCGATTGTTTGTGTTATAATAAGGTGATTTTTCCATAAGACTAATAACCTCTTTATTTGTCTTTCTAAGGAACTTACTCGTAAAAAAATATCCCATTGCACTGAACTTAGGAGAGCCGGGAGCCAGGAGTAGGGGGAGTCCAAGAATTGGATTATTTATTTTTTGCTATTCTCTAATGCTGGAATTTCACGTTCAAGGAGCCAAGCCAAAGCATCAGACAGGGGATTCAATCCATTTTCTATACACCCTTGTTAAAATAAGCAATTTATTTTTCATCATTATGCCTGAAGCATAGAGGATGGAAAACTATTCATAGTTTTTAGGTCAATATTCAGAAGTCTGATTCTAATATTTTTTATAGTCAAGAAACAAAAAAAAATTTTAATGAACAATCGGAAATCAAACCAACTAATATTTTATAGCATAAAATATTAGTTGTTTAAACCTATTCTATTCATATTTAAATTATAAATAAATTTATTTTCTGCTAGGGGTATTTTTGTGTTAGCTTCTGTTCACAAAATATCAGAAGCACCAGATAATTCCTCCACTAACAACTAGCAGCAAAAAAGCATAAAAAGTTTTGCGTAATCTTTGCAGAAGCGGTTTAACTTCATAATTAACTATTAAACTATCTTTTGTAATTTCTTCTGCTGTTTTCAGCCAAGTCTGCCCATCATACCAGCCAGACTCTTCATAAAAAACAGTAGTACTAGCAAGGCGAGAGCGCACATAATTCCAACCTAGATACAGTCGTAACAATACTAGAATTACGATTAAGCTTGCACCTGCGGCCCCACCAAGCACAAATTGAACTGGATATTTTTCAGGAGAAAAACTTGCTGCTGCCACTGGGCCTGATACTACCCAACTCCAGATCCAAACCCACGCCAACTTAGCCAAATATTTATATCTTTCCAAAGTAACCCAACAAAATAACCATGAATCTTTAAGTTCTTGGTATTCATTTGCTGGTTGCTGTTCAGGTGGAACAGGAGATAAAGATGCCGTTTGTCCGATCATAAATAAATACTTTTACTAACCTACTTTTACCGAAAAAAATGGGTTTAAAGCCTCCGCCTAAAAACAGGGCTATTTCATTCTAAACTGTGCCATGTTATTATTTACGAAAATAGGTTATTTCCTGCTTTAAACAATTTATCTTTCGCTATCTGAAAGTAAGTAAATTCATTGCTAAAATCTAGAATGAAATGACCCTGTTATAAAAAGGGGACCTTGTGTTATCATATAAAAATTGAAAAGGTATTGAACCACCCTAAAAATGTAGCTATCTAGCCGATAGACGCACCTTTAAAAACTGCGGTCAGACCCCGCGTCGCCGTCAGGCGCAAGCGGTCGCGCATGCTCCGCAACATGTACTTCGGAGCGGCTCTGCACTCTTCGGGTGTCCTTTCCCTCAGGGACACTAGGTGTTTTGCTCCGCAACATGTACTTCGGAGCTAGGCGCAAGCGCAAACGCTTTTGTCTAATCGACTCCTGTGAGGGAATGCTGACCAAGAGAAGAGTTATGGGGCGCATGCACTAGCATTTCTTGTTATGGAAAAGCTCGAAGGATTTCTTTACCAGAGAACCAAAATTTTTTTGAGGTTTTAACTGTACAGAACTGGCATACAGGAACAGAATCTTAATAGTATTTGATCAGTATTCCGATAGGAATGCTGCCTCTTCCAGAAGAGCTGCGCTGACAGGCCGAATCATATGTCAAATCAGTAAAGAAATAGTTAAACTTGACAGCTTCAGCCTAACTTATAAATGCTGAAATATCTATCCTTTCTGCATGACCCCAGAATGCTTCTAAGTTGTAAAACTCTCGTTCTTCTGGCCTCAATATGTGAACTATAACATCACCATAATCAATTAATACCCAACTACTTTCGCTTTGGCCTTCCAATCCTTGAGGATAAATTTGTTTTTCAGCTTCTACTTTTTGGGCGATCGCCTGAGATATTGCTCTTACTTGAACGCAAGAATAACCAGTAACTATGACAAAATAGTCTGCCAAGTAAGATACTTCTGATACTTTAATAACTACAATATTATCTCCTTTACGGTCTAATGCTGCCTTCACAATTGTCTCTGTTAATTCTAACGTTTCATTAAGTTCAGAATTGGTAGCATTTTTTGTAGTAGATAAGGATTGAAGCTCGGGATAATTTGACATCAAATTCTCTATTTCCTGAATTAATTAAGTTAAGTGCTAATTTCTCTTTGCTAAATTTTGACCTCAGCTTGGATCGGATGTTGTTAATTTCCTAACTACTTGATATTTTATTCATCCATTTATATCTTGGCCTTTTCCAGAAACCAATTTCTAGTTAAGATACGACGTAAGTGAATTAAAGGATGAATCGCACCAAGTGCTTTATAGTATACTAATTACTTAGCCAAACTGCTTGATTGAGACTTTCTCAGCTCAGTTTCTTTAAATTCTCTAGTTCTGGGGTATTACCTCATACCAGGTTCAGAAGTATCTGCTAGAAAAACTACGCAACCCGAGCTTGCTCATATATGGATATCTAACGAGTATGGGAGTATGGTTGGCGATCGCTGCTAAAATTTCATTATTTTCAATAGCATATTCTTTGTTGGCCACAATTGGAATAACGTGTGTGTGAAAGAAATTAGGACAGGGTTCAAATACTAGGTCTATTTCCAAATCTTCTGAGGCTGCCATCTCTAAATCTAATAATTTGGGAGTCCAAATATGTTGCCAAGTGATGGCCCAATTCTGCTAGTCTAGCTTTTTCTTGGTTCAGAGAATAATAATCTGCCAGTTGTGTGGTCATTTATTCATACTTCTAGAAGTCGGATTATAGAAACAGAAGAAAGTTATACTTGTAGCCGTTCGCCCCTAAGTTTTTGGATGGTAATAATCTGCCTACTTATGGTAAAAAACTGCGCGCTGGTGCTCAGAGAATAAATCACAGAGAAAGCGCCGACTCTACAGGTTAATGATTGGAAACCGTCAGGAATAAAGAACAAAGCGATGCAGCGCGGTCTTGGGGAGGCAGTGCGGTCTTGGGGTTTCCCCAAGTGGAGCAACTGCCGTGGTTTCCCCCATGAGCGACTGCATCAAGACAGCGTTATTTGAAAACTTGTAATCATTGTTATCTGAATGCAGACCGTAAGGTCACTGCAAATATTCTTAGAAAAGTAAGTACAAAACTATGCTCAAACTTAAGTAGACTGTGTAAGAGGGTTTTGATGAATCCTCAGAAAAAAAATATTTGGTCAGCTTCAACAGAAACCTCGTAATGTGGATTTATCTCGTTTCGTAGTATCAATTTAGAATCCCGGTGACCTGATTCTAGGGAGTAGTAAATTGTAATCAAGACTTTAACCTTGAAAACCCTTGTAACAATTGGTTGTAAATCTTAACCACGAGCCAAAAATCAATCTCTAAGTTCAAAGGGCCGTTTTGTAGCCTGCTTGAATCTCAGCCATTTGTCTATAATACTTAAGTATTATTTTACAGATTAATCCTTATAACTTACCTCAAAAAATACTACTTTTTTTAATTTAACTAACTAACTATTGAGAATAATTGAGGTATCCAAAGATTTATTTATATAATTTTAGATATAAATACATAATTATGGCGATCTACCCTTTGTTATGAAAAATTTGCAAGTAGGCAAACCTTTATGTATTAAATTAGATCAAGATATACTAGAAAGAAAATGATTTATCATTTTGCTAGAATAACTTCAATTAAAAATCAATAAATTTTTAATTGATTCGTACTAACTGAAAGTCCGAAACATAGAAATATGCCATCTTCAGAGTCGTCAGCCCCAATGTCACAGTCTAAGGGAACACCCGATGAGTCAAGCTCCTCAAAGACCGAGTTTATGGTTGAATTTTGGGGTGTGCGAGGTAGTATACCTACCCCTGGTAACAAAACAATTCGCTACGGTGGAAATACCTCCTGTGTAGAAATGCGCCTAGGGGAAACACGTTTAATTTTTGATGGAGGTACAGGCTTAAGAGTATTGGGCCTGAATCTGCTTAAGCAAATGCCTATTGAGGCCCATATATTCTTTAGCCATACTCACTGGGACCATATTCAAGGATTCCCATTTTTTGTCCCTGGGTTTGTCCCGATTAACAAATTTCATATATATGGGGCAATAGCACCTGATGGCACAACAATTAAGGATTGTCTGGCCGATCAAATGGTACATCCTAACTTTCCTATTCCTCTACAGGTAATGGGGTCTGAAATGAAGTTTTATGACCTTAGCCGTGGAGATACTATTAAGCTTAATAATGATATTGAAATTTCTACAGCACCTCTAAATCATCCTAATTTTGCCACTGGATATCGAGTTTCCTGGCAAGGTAAAACAGTGGTTTACTGTCCAGATACAGAGCATTATGAAGATCGTTTCGATCAAAATGTACTATATCTAGCTCGCCAGGCTGATTTGCTAATTTACGATGCTACTTACACAAATGCGGAATATTATAATACTAAATCTCCTAAAATCGGTTGGGGACATTCTACTTGGGAAGTAGGGGTGGAAATAGCAAAAAAAGCAGGTGTTAAACAGATAGCCATGTTTCAACACGATCCATCTCATAATGACCAATTTTTGGATGAAGTTCAAATTGCTCTCCAGTCAGTATTCCCCAATGGATTAGTAGCAAAAGAAGGCATGAGAATTCCTATTATTAAATAAGGTAAGAGATTTTGAGACAGTGGTGCTACAGAGTTTCTAACTGGTTGACATAATCTAGTCAAATCTGTAATAATCCTTAATGATTGTGAACCAAATTTGTCTATCAACCATTTTACTGGGATTCAAAACATAGTTAAATCCAATAAATCCAAATAATAATGAAAAAATCTTACTGACTAAAAATATCGGTGTAGCACGACAAGCTGATAACTGATGTTTGTGGTGAAGAAAAAAGATATTATGACGATAACCAAGCAAATCCAAAAGCTCAGATTAAATTCCAGACTCCAATGGATTTATCTAAATTACTTAGTAGCCTTAGTTTAAAAATAAAAGGGGATATTTTTCATCTTGACGACTCAACCAAATTAGATTATTTCCAGATTAAACCACCTCCGAGCGGTAGGATAAAAACAGTTTAAAGACGACTATATCCTGTCTTATAGTGGGAGGACTAAAGAATCTATGCCTTTTAACTACAAAAACTTTTGATTGTAATAACTGTCTTTAGTTGCCACAGAAATCTAAATTCAATTCAGCAATTAAATTAGCTTTGGTGGTCAGTCAGAGCTATGGGCAAATAACCGTGACAACTTGTGGACTGCATAGTAGTGAAAGTGCCAGTTAGAAGCAAAAAGAGAACAAGTAATCAGATAATTATAGATTGTACTAATTATCTTACTAATTATTGTAGGTTTCTGGGAGCGACAATAGCAAGAGATAATATTCATGTCCATTGATTATATCAGAAATAGACGTAGACGACGACCACCTTTTTTTTTGCTATTACTAGTAATATTTCTATGGAGTATGAGCGGTGGTTGGTTTATGGCAAAAATTTCTACTGCCACAACTCCTGCCAGAACCGATTCTCAATTAATTAGTAATGTGGATGTACTTCCTCCTCGTTATCAGACAGGTCTATCAATATATCTAGAAAAGTGTGCTACCTGTCATATAGGAATACCACCCCAAGTGCTCCCTACAGAAAGTTGGCAAATAATTCTACAAGACTCTCAACATTATGGTGTACAACTCCCCACTCTTATCGATCCACCTCGCCAGCTTGTTTGGAACTATCTACAAATTTCTTCCCGTCCAAAATCTCAGCAAGACGATAGAATTCCCTATAGAATAGCTACTTCCCGTTATTTCAAAGCACTTCATCCTAAAGTCCAACTTCCCCAAGAATTAAATATCAAAAGTTGTGCCACTTGTCATCCTAAAGTAGAACAATTTGACTTTCGTAGTTTGAGCTCGGAATGGCAAGAATGACCTGGTTTTAGCTACTCTTTCCTTGGAGCAACTTGAGCCAAAAGCTTAATCCTGTATTCCTCATCGAGATCATTTGGATATCTACAACTCTTATCTGTTCAAATCCAAACTTGGTCATTTCAGTTATCAGTACCTCCACCTGTTTGCGCAGCATTCCGTAGGAAAGCAGGAGGCAAGAAAATAGGGAATTTTCTTTGTTATCCCCTTGTAGAGCGACAGCTCGTGGCGCAGCTAAGGGCAGGCTTGAAACCTTATTTCTTGGTCAAGGTTTCAACAGTGTTTTATTCACTTATTTTAAGCAGTTCAAATTCTCTTTTTGTCTAGCTTTCAAAAATTTGAGTCAAATAATTTGTAAAAAATGCAGGTTAATGTGCTTACGGCAATTTAGTTAGTTAAAATAAAATGTGCCAAAAGGACTCCGGTTAGATTACTTTCCTAGGTCATGCTCCGCAAAGGTTTCTCGCAACAAGCCTCTAATTTAACGGTGAGAAAGGGCGTTGAAAGTCCGGAATTTAATTCCTAGCAAAGCCCAGAGTTGAATTGCAACGAGCCACGAAACGAATTAAGCAGATTAAGCAGAGCGCAAATCCTGGAAAATACATCACAATTGAGATACAATAATAATATTTTCAGCAAGCTTGAACAAGTGAATTTGATTACTTTAACTTACCAGTACAAAGTCAAACCAAGCAAACAACAAGAATTAGATATTAGTCAAATCTTTAATGTTTGGAACAATATCTATAATTACGCTTTGATAGAGCCTAAAGACTGGCTAAGTTTCGGCGATCGCCGACATGAAACAAAAAAGTCTCCAATTTATTGTTCATTCAATTGTTTCTGAATATATTATCCATGCTAATACTCCCGATCCTAACTTAATAATCATCAACCAAAAAATCTAACGATAATTAAGAAAACTAATCAGATAGTAAAGTCAGTTAATTTTTAAGTCCAGTAACAGACTTTAAAAAGTTTAAAACGAAAATTTTCTGATATGAAGCTTAAAGGTTATGGCTTTTTTAGATTAAAAAAATTATGAGGAATTTTGTCTTTCCAGCAATGTTAAAGAATTGCTTAGGTTGTAGCAGAGTTAAACTGCCTCAACTGGGATGGATTAAAATCAGGAAAGTAAACCAGACCAATAAGTTTTTGAAGCTAAACAAACCAGAATAGTCAAAAAAACTACTGGTTATTATCTGATGATGACCTTTCAAAGCAAGGAAAAATTACCATAATATCCAGTAGGAAAAACATCACTAAGTATAGATATAAAGATAAAAAATTTGGTACCTACCTCCACAGGAGAATTAATCAAATCTCCTAATTTCTTGTTAAGTTCACTGCGCCAGCTTAAATTGGCGAGCGACCCCGCGCCGCCTTCAGGCGCAAGGAAACGCGCGAGCTTGCTGCCAAAAAGACTTAAGTAAGTCGGCATAAATAAACGCATAATGTGGGCAATACTAAATAAAGCTAAAATATAAAGACACTTATAGGCATTGCCCACCCTACAACTGTTCGATCTTTAATTATGCCCACCTACTTAAGCATCAGAAAAAAGGTTTAAATAATTGGTTGAAACTCCAAAATCATACCAAATCCTCTGAGAAAAAGGTAGTTGTTTCTAATTTCTCTAGCCCTTCTGTTTTCAACATAGCTGCCTTACCCCTTTAATAAATATACTGGCTAAACCCGATTTAGTATAAAATAGCTAAACCAAATGAAAAAATTACCAAGACTTGGAGAGATTGGCATTTGAAACTAGGTAATCAACTCTGCAACTTAGCAGACAATATTTTAGTTAAAAATATTAACTTTATTTTCTGGTCTAGAGGTATTTTGACTACTCCCCGGACTTAAGTCACGGGGATTCTAAGTTGATACTACGCAACACCGATAAATCCATGTTGCTTCGTCTGTTCTTAGCTGACCAAAGATATATTTATTCTTTGGGGACAATTTCAT
>JBARXI010000480.1:0-3569 GCA_049647275.1 Microcoleaceae cyanobacterium | reverse complement strand
GAAAATTAGGCTCTATTTCTAATGCTTGTTTACAAGCTGCCATTGCCTCTTCTAATTTTCCTTGGGCTAAATATAATTCGGCTTTTTGATGTAAATCAACTACAGATATTTGTGCCATGATTTTTATAACTGATAAATTTACTTGTTAATGTGAAGCTGTTTTGTTTTTGATTTAAGAGCTAGATTGATAAACTAAATATTAAACTAGTTGTGCTGCTGATATGAAATATGAAAAAGAATGCTACGGAAGTTCCCCCCTAGCCCATCTTTTTAAGGGAGGATATGTAGCAAAAATTTTAGTATTTCATATTATTACTATCATTGAGCAGGGGGCACAGAAAGCCATTATTTTGATTGACCGAATAATTAAGGTTTAAAGCCTCTCCTTTAAAGGGGGAAAGCGGTCGATGGATGGCGCGCATGCTACGCAACATGTTTGCTCCGCATTCCGTAGGAAAAAGCGGAGGGGCTCTGCATTCTTCGGGTTTCCTTGATGGATGTCCAATCGACCAAGAGAAAAGCGGACGCCCGGCGAAGCGAACCGTAGGGTGGGATGGCGCGCATGCTGGCGCACAAAGCATCCTATCTCCTGGGTCGCAGCTGCGCTAAGGTCATGCTACCGCAAACGCTCTTCGCGGAGCGACATGTAAAGCGGAGGGGCTCTGCACTCTTGTCTCCTCGCCATATCCAATCGACCAAGAAAAGAAAAAATTTTCATGATTAGTCAATCCTATCCGTTTCAAACAGAGGTAATTGTTAATAATTAATAATTAATAATTAATAATTAATAATTAATTGTTAGTTGTTAACCCAATCATTACCCCCCGTAGCAATCTTTGACATAGCAGTCAAGTTAGGAGATTGCGTCGGCTGAGAATATGGTTTCCCCTACAAGTTAATACCATTTTAATCAAGTTATGGTAGAAATCGCAGTCTAGCAGCGCGTCTTTTTAAGGATAATTTTGGGGAATCTTACTCTTTCATATCTTTAACAAATTGGTATAACTTGTTTAATTGTCGCCTTTCTATCGTAAAGCTGTGCTTTTTATGTCGCTCCGCGTTAACCGAGTTGTGCGTAAGCTTAACGCAATTGACTTCATCATACTTTCTTGAAATTGTCTTTATCAATCGGCTCTAAGAGACAATGCTTAACTAATTCAATCCCGCTAACTTTATAGTTTCTAATAACTTATCTATATTAACAATAATATCTGGTTCCCACGGCAGTTCCTCTGAGTTATTACTCTCAATTTTTTCACCTATGAAATAGTAATATTCCAGACCACAAAAACCACTAATTTCCCAGTATGTATGTTTAACATATTTAGGAGAAAAAAATTCAATTACTTTTGTTCCCTGACTACAAAATACTAGGTTGGTAAGTCCGGCTCCATGAGGAGATATTATGACCTTAGCTGCTACCATATATGATACTTGTTCTGCCACTGACATCGATTCTAAAGTAATCCTAATAAAACCAAATTGATCTAACCAATTTACTACCTCTTGTTCGTTAATAACTCGTCGCCATGATGCTTGCTTTCGAGTAATATATATTCGTTCTGGTTTCCCTGATGATTTGGCAATATTTTCTGGTGTTAAAAATAAATTTCTGAGAAATTTACAGCCCCATTTAGTACTTCTGAGAGTATCTTGTTTAGCTGTAAATGAAGGTACTACTAATTCCTTGGCTTGTATATGGGGATAAAACTGACTTTTGATTATTTGTTCTGAGGAAATTTTTAATGCCTTTAAAGTTTCTTGATTAAATCTCTTATTACAGCCATCAAAAACATATTTATCTATTTTGAGAGCGCTTTTTTGCAATAAAAATATCCGGATAACTGTATCAATCATCCAATGAAAATAAATTTTTTCTCCCCACTGACTAGGCAAAAATGCTACAGTTCCATCTATATAGTAAACGGGTGGTAATTCTGAGTTAGATATAATCACTTCAGCATAACCCGTAGAAATATCTCTCACTAGTTTATTTTCTGAGGTAATTACTGCAGTTGTGGCTGGATATACACAACCTCTTCCTTCTGGCACTATTGCTACAAATGCTTCGCCTGAATCAGCTTTTGTGTTGGGAAAATTGCTATGATTTTTTTGTTCTATTGTTTGCGGAGATAAGAGATTTATTTGAGTTGCTGAATAGATTTTTATCCGAGTAATATTACTAGTCCGATCGTCGGATGTAACTTCCCAATCTCCTGTTAAATTGAAAAACTTTTTGAGCCAATCTTTTGGTAATTTTTGTTGAGTTTGCGAAATATAAGCTTCTTGTTCGCGACCTTGTTTTTTGAGGATATATAGTATGTCTTTGTGAACAGGATAGTAGCCTGGTCTGATTTTAAGGGCTTGCATTAAATAAGGTATTGCCTGAGAAAATTTTTGCTGTTGAACATAAATATTTCCAAGTGCTCCATAATGCCAGCAAGAATTGGGATTAATTTCTATGGCTTTTTGGTAACTAGATATGGCTTCATCCATCAGACCTTTTTCTTTCAAGGCATCTCCTAATTTTTTGTAAATCCAATCTTTATCTGCTTCTATTTCAATGGCATAATGGTAAGCCTTTATTGCTTCATCCCACTCTTTTTTTTTGGAATAAACATCTCCTAAAATTTGGTAAGACAAATACAAATCTTGGTCATTTTTGAGGGCTAAATAACACCTATCAATAATTTCATCTAATTTTTGTTGTTGTAGTAGAATTTCGTTGATTTTTCTCTGAATTTCCCGAGCATCAGGTTTGATTTGTGTGAGTTTTTTATAACATTTGACTGCAGGATCTAATTCTCCTTTTTGTTGGAGGATATCTCCTAAGTTTTTGTACGACCAAGGAAATTTTGGATTCAGTTGTATCGCCAAGTTAAATTCAATAATAGCTGTATCTAATTCTCCTATTTGTTGAAATAGTTTCCCTAGTTTATGGTGGGATATCCACAAGTCTGGTTGGATTTGAATAGCTCTTTGATAACAGTTTATTGCTTGATTTAATTCACCTTTTTCAACTAAGGCATCTCCTAATTTTTGATAAGCTCCTGTCAAAGAAGGATTTAATTCTATGACTTGTTTTAAATTAGCGATCGCTTCTTCTATCTCTCCCAATTCCAACAAACTTTTCCCCTGTTTCAATTTTTCTAATGCTGTGGGATACTTGGCTTCTAAACTGAATGCTTGCTCCTGACAATCTCTGGCTAATTCTATTTTCCCTACTCCCTGCCAGATTTTTCCCAAATTCCGATAAAAACCTGCGACATTGGGTTTAATACCGATGGCTTCTTGGTAACATTTAATTGCTAATTGCCATTGTTGTTGTTGAGCGTATAAACTCCCCAAATTTGCCTGAATTTCTGCCCAATTTGGTTGTTGATTTATGGCTTTGATATACCATTCTTTGGCTTGGTCTATTTTTCCCATTCTTTGGAGAATATTTCCCAATGTTTTGTAGATAAGTGGAAAATTAGGCTCTATTTCTAATGCTTGTTTACAAGCTGCCATTGCCTCTTCTAATTTTCCTTGGGCTAAATATAATTCGGCTTTTTGATGTAAATCAACTA
>JBARXI010000479.1:0-2013 GCA_049647275.1 Microcoleaceae cyanobacterium | reverse complement strand
ATTTGACTATCGAAATAGCCTAAATTAATTGAATAGTTATATAAAGTAGTTTGAGATTTTACTAATATTTTCTGTAGTGGTTTGAGATTTAAACTAGGGTTTTGATATTTCTGGATTTCTTGGATATATTGTTGAATTTCTATGGCAGATTTTTTGAGTAATTCTTTCAGATAGCGACTTTGAGCGTAAGCCCATAAAATTTTGTGGCGGTAACAAAGTAAACGGAGCAAATCAAAGTTAAATTCTGCTGCTTTTTTGGCTGTTTGTTCGTTGGGATAGAGAGAAATTATGAGATGATTATTTTTCTGGATTTCTTCAATAGTTGGTGGTGAGGAAAAATCTGTATTTTCTAAGGCAATGCGGTATTGTTGCAATTCAAAGATTGTTCCTCCTAACAGTTTTCCTTGACCTTGCAAATCTTTTTCCCAGTCGAAGCCAAGATTTAATTTTTCGCAGCATTGTTTGGCGATTTCTTCTGGGTTTTTGTTGTTTGCTAATTCGGCTAAGACTAACCAAGTTTGTCCGAGATTACCTGTTTGAATTTTGCCGGATGAATCTTTGAGTTTGGCTTCGATTTGGTTTTTTAGTTGGGCGATGCTGTTGGTGGAATGACGAGTTTTATTATTAGGAAAAGAAGCGGCTATTAGTAGTCCATAAGTATCATTGAGTCGGACTGGATAATAATAGCCTTCGTCGGGAATGTCGTCGCGAAAATACTCGATTCTTTGTGTCAAAAGTTCGAGGTATTCGGTTTCTATTACGCCGTCGAGTTTAAATAGGGAATTGTGCAGATGTTCGGGTAATTTGGAGGCAAATCTTTTGCGATTTTTTTCTAATTCTTCTTTGCTTTCTCCTAAACCTTCTCGGAGGTCGTAAAGAAATAGAAATAAGTTGGGATAAATGAGGTCAGTCATTTTTTAAAATAGGCTGGTTGAGAGATTGCCATAGTTTTTCCAGAGAGGAGAGTTTTTTAGTAGTTTCTTCCGGTTCTGGATTAGTGAGAATGTTAGTAGTTAGATTGAGGATTTCGTTGCTTTGCTCATCGGGTTTCCCTTCAAAATAGGCACGTCTACCACCCTCACTTTCTGAGGGTAGGACTTTTTCTAATTCTGCCTCAGTGGGTAGTAAGTCGGAGGGAATTGGGTCATCGACAGCATCCAGTTTAGCTTTCACCTGTTGATATAGTTGGTTTAGGGCATCATTAGCTTCAACAATGGCCATCAAATCGGCTTCAATGAATTCCCAGTCGTTGGGGTCTAACCTCAGTTGTTGGCCTACATCTGTTAATGCCTGCCGTTCGTTTTCGCTGAGGGGGTTGTCCAGGTTTTTCAGAGCAAGTAAAAGGGCAAGTAAAGTATTGGGAACTGCTGTAGTCATAGGTGTAGATATAAAAGATAGTAATAATACTGAGTCCATTGTAAACGAGCGACTGATATTAGGAATAATTTAGCTATGGAACAAGAATTTATCAACTTAATAAAGCAACTACTAGCCTGTACTAATTCGGAAGAAGTTAACCAAGTTTTAAGTAGTAATCAACAACTAATCGTGCCGAAATTATTGTTAACAATGGCAGAGGCAGCAGAATATATCGCGGATAATAGTAATCTTAATAGTGCAAATTTTCTTTCCAATCTCACCCTGCAACTAGGGGAGTTTCTCGGCAGTTCTCAAATGCCTCCCACAACTAGAAAGGAGACTGCAAATTTTTTGCTTGAGATAGGAATTAGGTGGTATCAAATCAGTCTATTCCCCCTCGCCCTTCAATGTTGGCAGCAAACTCTTACCATCTATCAAGAAATCAAAGACCGTCAAGGAGAAGCAAATTCTTTGGGTAATTTAGGTAATGCTTACAATGACCTGGGGCAACGCGAACAGGCAATTGATTTCCACCAACAGTCTTTGGAAATTGCGCGAGAAATCAAATACCCTCAAGGAGAAGCAAATTCTTTGGGGAATTTGGGTAATGCTTACAATTACCTGGGGCAATACGAACAGGCAATTGATTTCTAC
>JBARXI010000478.1:0-5651 GCA_049647275.1 Microcoleaceae cyanobacterium | reverse complement strand
TAAGGTAGATTTAGATTCAGCTTTAGCTCAACTGAATTCTGTAAAAGCTGATAGAAAATATGAAGAGTATCGGCATAACTTGGAATATCAAAAAAGATTACTAGAGTTACAGCGCCAGCAAAATAATTATGAGTTAGCCAATTCTAGATATATTGAGCAACTTAAAGAGCAAGAATTTAGGAAAGCTTCAATTAATACTCAGCTTGCAACAATTGATGAAAAACTAACTACTCTAATTGCAGTAGTTGCACCATTTACTGGAACTATTAGAAAAATTAGCTATGAATCTCAAAATAATAATTTCATTATGGCTGTGGCTACTTTGGATACTACCAGTCAGAGCACAAATAAACCAGCTTCCTTGCCTCAATCTTTCTCAAGGATGCCAGCAGCTTTTGTTGGAATTAGCAATGGAAAATTCTAGTGAATTCTTGGTATTAAAGAGTCAAGAAGAATTAGGGAGTCAACTATTAGAAAACCAATCCAAGAAAGCGTGGACTGCTTGGATAACTACCGACCCAGTTTCCCTGGTACAAAATGTTTTTGGCGGTGGCCGGAAACAAGATGTTGAACTAGCTTTAGCTCAATTAGAAGTAGAGCTAGTAAGATTAAAAGTGCAGCAAGAAAATCTAGCCAATTCTTATGCTGAGAATATTTTATTATTGCTTTCAGAGTACAATAGATTGGATTCCTTGTTGCAGCGATCGCAGAGTAAATTAAGAATTGAAAATACTCAGATGACTATTGCTAGGATTCAGTATTTACAGGGTGGTAGTAGTCACTCTGAAATGGCTGGTTTCCAGGTAAGAACTCAAGATTTATCTGATGAGATTGAATCATTGAAACTTCAATCTGGTAAAATATTATTAGAATTAAAAAAACTTGTGGGAGTGGAAAATGTATTGGAAGAAAACTTGGTGGATAGCACCAATTAGCTTAATTGCAATTGCTTATTATTTATCTCCTAAGTTAGGAGAATTAGAATTAAAGCCAGGGGATGGAAGTCGTCGAGAATTTAGTAGAAATAATACTACTACTACTGTTTTAACTGATAATTGTGAGCATATTTCACCGTGGAATGTTTCTTCAGGAGAATATTTTGTTTGTCGTGGAACTTATGCTTTAAGCATGAATTCTCAATCTAAAATGGCTGATTGGGTAGCTTATTGTGTAGATAAAAATTCTATTACTAGCAATGGAGAAGAACAAGATAGAGATTGGGAGCCAGACCCAAATCTACCAGGCTCAGTACAGCTTGAGCCTAACGACTACCGTGGTGTAGGGGCTTTGGGTTATGACCGAGGGCATCAAGCACCGCTGGCGACTTTTCGTGGTCAGAATTGGCAGGAGACTAATTACACCTCGAATATTACTCCCCAAAAAGCAGAACTGAATCGTGGTGCTTGGTTGAAACTAGAAAATTATGAGCGATCGCTTATCAGAGAATATGGAAATATTTGTACAATTACCGGGCCTTACTATCAGAATGGAATTGAATCAAGTAAGCTTTCTAATGCTGATGAAGCTCACATTATTCCTAGTGGATATTGGAAAATCATTAAATATGGGGATAATAAAATAGAAGGATATCTTTATGCTCAAGATACCCCTCGTGATGCTGATTTTAAGTTAGGTGCTATTTCTATTGATGAAATAGAGAGATTTACCGGATTTGAAATTAATTAGGATTAATTGAAAGTTCTTTGATGTTTACCTTTTTTGTCCAAGTGATTTTATCCCCACAATTATTAATTTGAATAAAATCACTTTTCCAAGGATGATGAGGCTCAGAAATTTCTACTTTTTCTTTACCATAAAAAGCAGTTTTGCTGGAAATTAAGCAAACTAGAACTTCATCTCTATTCATACTATCCAAGCGCCTCCTTTTGTCTGTTTATTGGCTTTAATTTGTAATTCTTGATAAGATTCCTCTGCTGCATCATCGGCATCTTGAGAATTCAAAATGTCCAAAGATTCATCAATTATTATCCCTAATTCTGAATTTTCATCAGTTAGTTTTTGAGCTTGATGTAATAAAATTTTTACTTTGTCCCAGTCATTTTGTTTGAAGTATATTGTCATTTTTTTTTAGTCCAAAATAAAGACTAGTTGATAATCCGGAAATAGCAAAAGATTTTGTAATCACTTTACTAATTTCTCTACCTCTACTGTGTAACAACAAAATTATTAAGCAAGAAATAAATGTTAGCAGGAACAATTTTGCTGTTTTAGTTACTCTGAATCTTCTTCTATCATTCTCTCTGGTGATGGTGATAGGGATTTTTTTACTGATTCTGGAATTAGGCTTGATACGTTTCCCATTTTAGCTAAATGATATTTGTGAAGCTGCTCTTTGCCTTCCTGAATCTCTTGAGCCAAACCAGGTAAAGTATAGTTTCCAGTAATTCGATACACATCAGACAATAGATCTAGTTTCGCAGCTTCAAGCTGGGCACGCTCATCTAATCTCCTATTGTAATTTTCAGAAGGTTCAAAAGTCTGTAAATTTTGTTGAGAATCTACCTGTAGATGGCCATTTTCTTCTTGCTTAATTATCGCTTCACGTTCAGACTTGGGAAATTCATCTGGATTTTTTCCAGACGCAATCCAGGATAAGTAATCTACTACTACCTGAATTTGTTCGTCAGAATAATAGCTTTCTCTACCATTTCTGGTAGGTTCTAAGTCATAGTTTAAATCTTTCAAGTCTTTCATTCTATTGTAAAAACTAGTTCTTTTACAATCAAATTCTACCTCGACTTTTGTTAATAATTCTGCTGCTGTTAAGCTCACTTTATTACTCCTTATTTTTCTCTTGTTTTGGTCAATTCTTCAATAGCATTAAGTATTTGAGAGTTGCTCATCCCCTCTTTCCTTTTTACTTTTATCCATTTCTCTAAGGTTTCCAATTCCATATCACAATATTTTGCTAGCTGCTCTAAGCCACTATCTATATTGCCATTTTCATCAGCTTCATAAGTATATTGCTGCACTAGATTTCTGCAAAATTCGCCCTCGTTTTGAGAGTTAATTAATGCAAAGTTTTGCACCAATTCTAGTAATGCTGGGTTAAAGCTATCTGTGGTAATTCTCCTTCTATCGTCAGCCATGGACATTTCCGCAACATTCCTAATAATATCATACTGAGCTATAATAGCATAGTTATCATTTGGTAGCCAAAAGAGAGCAAAAGCCAATGATTGTTGCGAACTATGTCACAGTCTAATTAAATGAAGCTGAGTAAAACTTTTTAAATGAAGCTGAGTAAAACTTTATCAACAAAAATTGGCGGAACGCTCAAACCACAAATATAAGCAGTATATCCGCTTTTTTCTGGCAAATAATACCAATCGGGAAAACCCGATAATCTAGCGATCGCTCGACTATTTAGAATTTGATAATTATTTATTTCAGGATTCCAGATAAAAATAGATTTATTCCGACTGCATCCCTTTTGGTCTACTCCACTGTTAGCTCGAATTGTCCAGCAAACAGAGCCTTCTTGAGAATATAAAGAACGATTCATATTAAACACATTTTCTATCAGAATATACTCACTCATATTTACTTTTTGATTTATTAAATACTCCTTAGTCTTTGGGTTAATTTCTCCTATTTCAAAGTGAGGAATTAAATGACAAATTGCATCGTACCAACCACTACTTACATTCCTTGGTATTCTTAGCATCTGAATATTTTCTCTACAAGCTCTAATTATTAATCTTACTCTTCTTTGTGGCACTCCATAATGAGCAAAATTATAATCTTTAACTTCTACTTTGTATCCTGCATTTTCTAGATAATTTAAGATTAATCGACAAGCTTCAAAATTAATCCAAGCTGGCACATTTTCCAAGCAAATTATTTGAGGATTTAGCCGGACTAATATCGCGATAAATCTTTTGGCTAAACTAGTATCTAAGTCTGACTCTTTCTTGCCATGAATTCTGCTCATTGCTGAAGCTCTATCGCAAGGCAAAGAAGCCCAAATAATATCAGTTCTTTGTAGAGAATTTATTTCTATATCTATATCTATATCTAAAAGCGACCGCCTAATAACATGACTACCATGATTCAATTCATTGTAATCGCTGCACATTTGAGATAAATCAAATTTTATTTTGCTAATCGGATTTACATCTATTCCCCAAACTGGCCTAATTCCTGCTGTAATTGCTCCAGCCTCTACTCCACCACCTCCAGAACAAACTACTCCAATTGAGCGATCGCTACACTTTGATAATCTCCTGTAAACCCTTTGTTTTATAGCATTGTAGATTTTTTTCTCTACATTAATATAATTACTAATAAATCCTTTTGGCATGATAACCCTCATCGATATATGGAAAAAGTCTTAGATATTAATAGCAGTATACAACAAAGTGGAATCAGAAGTACACGTTAAAGATTAATAGTCGTGTACGACTGTTCTCATTTTTTTTATTCGGTGACAAGCCTATGCCCGCCCTCCTTATACTCCAGCTCTCTCGGCTCGTCTCCGCTACGGTTCGGGTGGCTCGCTACCGGTCGCCCCCCTCTCCTGCTCCGTCGGCCTCGTTGCGCTTCCGTGCCAGTCGGTCTAATTGGTCAAAGTATATATCTTTAAAGAATTTTTGTTGCTGCGCATTTATTTATGCGGGGAGTGGGGCCTAATACTCCCCCCCCGCACCCCCAGCCCCCGAATAAAATTCTATCTAAGCTTGATTCAATTAATCTATTTTTATGCGATCGCTGTCGGTCACTCCAGCCCTGCCAGACTCCGCACGCTCCGCCTGGCAGGGCTTCCGTTCTGGTCCCTTGCTATCGCGCCCACCACCACCCCAGTCACCTCCTGGGCGCGTTCAGAGTTCGCTACGCCTTCTTTTTTGCTTTCACTCCGAAGCTCCGCGAAAGTAAAAAAGAAGCTCTGAACGCGCTAAGAGCCGGAGCCGGAGGGCTTTTGCGGTTTTTTTTCCGTCTTTCGCGGGTTGCTTTTCCGTGTGCTCTCGGCTATACTATAGTTATAGTTGTTTAGGGGTTTTGCCTGTGTTTGCTTCTTCTCGTGCCGGTGTTTCTGCTGCTGCTCCCTCTGCTGCTGCTGTTGCTTGTTTTTTGGCTGGTGGTGTGCGTTCTTTTGTCCGCCCTTCTTCTCGCTCCTTTTCTGGTTGGGTTCGGGTGTGTTTGTTTCCTTCTCGTGCTTTGGCGGTTTCGTTTTCTGGGCGGGTTTCTTCTGCCTTGGCTGTTCCTTTTTGCCGGGTGGGTTCGTTCCTTGGTGGTTTTGGTGGTGGTCTCTGGTCGGTTTCGGTTCCTTGCCTGGTTCGGGCTGTTCCTCGGTCTCGTGCTCGTCGTTCTGTGCGGTTTTCCGTTTTCTGCTCTCGTGGTTTCGGTGTTCGCCGTTTTCGGGTGGGTGGTTTTCGTCGTTCTGTGGCTCCGGCTCCGGTTGCTTCCTCTGGGCTTCGGCCCTGGTTTGTTGGTCGCTCGGTGGTGGGTTTCTCTGGCTCTCGTTTTGGTGCTTTGGCTTCTGCTGTGTCCGCTGCTGTTCGTTGTGTTTCGGTCGGTTCTTCTGTCGTCGTCGGGTGTGCTTTGGGTGTCGATGGGCTTGCCTGTTCGTTGCTGTCTCGGCTTGGGTTCCGGGCTTCGTGCTTGCTTCCCGGTGCTGCTTTTTCTCCTGT
>JBARXI010000477.1:0-5102 GCA_049647275.1 Microcoleaceae cyanobacterium | reverse complement strand
TAGCAATCCTATTTCAGTTATAAATTATTGGTGGTGGTAGGTGGTAGGTGTTAGGTATTAGGTGGTAGGTAGAAGACAAAATAAATACATCTAAATTTTTCACAAATCATTTAGGATTGCTATATCATGGAAGTTTTCTGCACTCGCCCGGGTTGCCCACATCCCTTAAATTATTTTGTTGAACTTGATGACAACCGCATCCTGAAAACAGTGCAGCAAAAGTTTTGTACTAGTTGTGGGATGCAGTTAATCTTGGCGGGTCGCTATTTGCCTACCCAATTATTGGCAAAGGGTGGTTTCGGAACTGCTTTTTTGGCACGCGATCGCCATACTCCAGCAATGCAGGAATGTTTGGTTAAACAATTCCAACCGGCAGGAAATTTAACTACACAACAGTTAGAAATTGCTCAAACTCTATTTGAACGGGAGGCTGTTGTTTTAGAATATTTGGGGAAAAGACACGCTCAAATTCCCTATTTACTTGCTTTTTTTGAGTTAACAGTTCCTAGTTTGATACCAGAGCAAGAAGATACTTTTTTCTATTTAGTTCAAGAATTTATTGATGGCAAAAATTTAGCAGAGGAATTAACTCAAAAAAGGGTTTTTTCTGAGTCTGAAGTTGTTGAGGTATTGGAGGGAATTTTAAAAGTATTGGAGTTTGTTCATAGTCAAGGGTCAATTCACCGAGATATTAAACCTGCTAATATTATTCGTGGTAATAATGGCTTGTTGTATTTAGTAGATTTTGGGGCTGTTAAGCAGGCTACTCAAGCACAAATGGGTGGTATTTCTGGTCAGTCAAATCAATCAACTGGTATTTATTCTTTAGGTTTTGCACCACCAGAACAAATGAAGGGAGGTAAGATATATCCTGCTACAGATTTATATGCTTTGGGTGTTACTTGTATTAATTTATTGACTGGTAAATCGCCTACAGAATTGTTTGATTCTTATCGCAATGAATGGAGTTGGAAAGATTTTGCTGAAGTGAGTGATCGCTTAAGTAATATTTTAGATAAAATGCTGCAAAATTCTCCTCATCTACGTTATACTTCTGCCTCTGAGGTATTGACTAAACTTAGGCATCAACCCCAACAATCAACTAGAGTAAATGTATCAAATTCTGTAGCAATATCTACGTCAATTTCTTCCCAAGCAAAGTTTATTACTAGAGAGTTATTGGGTAGGGTAATTGTTACTGGTTTTGACGGGGTTGTATTGGCGATTGCCACTGCTAATCTTCTGGGTAAAACGGGGATTAGTTATTTAGTTTGGTTGTTAACTACAGGAGGGTTAGTATGGGCTGAGTATCAGGGTTGGCTCAAACTTTCCCATCTGTTCATAATTAATTTTACTACTCTTGTATTGGTGTTATTAATTCCAGATTTACGGGCAGCTATTACGAGTTTTGTTAGCGCTAAAAATACAGTAGTTATGATTTTGTTCATTGGTATTTTTGCTGGGATAATGGCGATGGGATTAACATTAATCTTGCGACTAATCTATAATTTATTTTCTCGTTAAAGTCTTTTATAAAAAGAGAAAAAACCGGATATATTTTAATTTATCCTCTACTCCCTAAATCCTACTACCTAGGGCGTGTTTTAAAACTCGTTGTATCCTAAATGTACAGGCGATCGCTTGCTAGAAGGCCCATGAATCAAACTTTTACGGTAAGTCATTGTTTTGAACATATAGACATCTACGAGAAACCGGGTTTCTTTGCGTAAGTCCTAATATGATTAACCTCTTTTTACTTTATTTTTCTCACTCTCTAGTTTTCTAAAGTTTATGTCTGCTCGTGGTGGTATTCATACAATAAAAACAGAAGGTCTTCAATCATATAAACTTCAGCCCATTCTTTCACTGGTAGCTTGATTCCTAATTCTTCTTCAATTCTCAAAGCCAACTTAGAGCTAGGTACATCTGGGTCTATTTTCAAATCATCAACTAACCTATCTTTTAATTCCAACTGTTTTTCAGGTGCATTTAAAATCTCTTCAAGAATCTTAAAAAGAGCTAACTCAATTTCTTTTCTCTGTTTTAAAAGTTTTTCAGCTTCCTTTTTTCCTTTTTTTGTTGTAATTAGCCAAGCTATATCACCAATATTAGGTATCCGACCTAGCTCATCCCATTCTCTTTCAATGCGATTAATTATACTGTCAATATCTAGATTCCATATTTGATATTCCAAATTATTTTTATCAACATACTCAAACATTCCAATTTCCATGAAACCAGTCTCAAGTATCTCTCGGGTTGTTTCAAGAGCCATCAACCTTATTTCTTGTGGATTTGTTTGTGGGAACTTTAGCTCAAACTTATATATGATTTCCCATAAACCTACATAGTCTTCTGTTCCTTCAATGACAAAATCATCACAAAATTGATATTTCATAGCTTTCGATCTTTATTAGACATCTCCAGAAAATAAACAAGCCTTTTACTTAACCATTGCCTAGGATAGCTGAAGAAAGTAAAAGTTACCTTGAAAATCATTTTTCGTACCTTTTTCCTCAAAATATCTTCCCTTCTGGAGCTGTTGCCTGTTGCCTGTTGCCTGTTGCCTGCTCCTACAAAAAAAATATATCTTTTTCGGAGATGTCTATTGTTTACGGGTTGAATTTAATTTTTTGGGTAGTCCTGTCGCCGTAATTTTCAAGTACAAATTTGGGTCTACTTGACCTTCCTCTATTGTAAAAAGATAGCAATTTGGCAGTAAACGCTCGCAACAAGATTCAGTAAAAGCAACCCTTTTAAGATGAGAAATTCCTTCTAATTCTCTTTCTAAAATCTCCATACTTTCAAATTTTATACTCATAATATTTAGCCCATAAAGTCTATTTTTAAAATAGGTCTATTAAACTTTATACCATTCTTATAAAAAGTAGTACAAAGCCATTCGAGAAGTTTGGGTTCTAAGGTTTTTGCCTCTTTTAATTTGTGCAAATCTTCATTCTCGGAGAGTAAATAGATGATTTGATATGTCTTCAATTTGCACTTCCCAAGATTTTTGTAACTAACCAGGTTCGGTCATTTCTTTTTCAATATCAAGAAATCCAAAGATTGTCTCTCCTACAACTTTTAAAACTTTAAAGATATGCTCAACATTTGAATGCAAATGCGAAAAACTTTATTAGAGGCTCTTTCTCGGAAGCGATTGACGCATTTTGCTATTTTTCCATAACTTTATTCAATTGTATTGCTATCCACTACCCCAACAAACAAAATACTCAGGACTTACGCAAAATATTAAATCATACACCATCCGTAGGGGTCAACGGCCGTTGACCCCTACAAGATATTGTGGTTCTGCGTAAGTCCTGGTAATAATGGAGCTAAAAAAATGAGTGAGACTGACAAAATTATTAGCAAAGAAATTGGGTGGCTTATGTCCACGGATTTTCCATATTTACACTGGTCACGTCTTCAAGTATATGATGACAATACTGCTGAAGTTTTACAACCAGATGGCAGAAGATATAAATTTGATAATGAAGAAGAAGCTAGATGGTTTTTACTTGAAGATGATTATTCTTCTTTGGACAATCTTGATGAAGAAGATGAAGAAGAGTTAGGAATGCCTATATCCTCAATTCAGATTCCATCTGGTAACAGCGATGATGAAATTATCAAAAAAATGTATGTTAAACGAACTGATTTCTCAAACTGTTGATGGTCAAACTAGCACTTAATTTAGGATATAATGAGTTTCAAAACACGCCCAACTCCCTACTCCCAAACATAATATTATTTGGTTTTTGGCCAATTACCAATCCATTCACCACCACGAAATCGCCACTGAGGAAAGAGTAATCTCATCAGCGTCCAAGAAGATAGGTAAATACTAAACCAAACTAAACTATAGTGTTTAATAAATGAAGATATCTGAAAACTATCGGGATTAATATGAGGTAAACCCAAAAATTTAATTAGCAAGACTAAAACAATAGCTTCAAAAATTCCAGCTAATAATTGCAACACTCCCGGCCAGTCATTATCCCAGAAAAATTTCTGCAAAAAGTTATATAAAATATCCCAGATTAATCCTAATAAACCAACATAAAATAATACCCAAAAGTAGGTAAAATCCGGAGAATATATTCCCTGGCTAAACACAAAGGGTAGAGTTATAAAAAAACCTATTGTAAATAATAAGAATATTCGAGTTTGCCAGCGTCCCAATAATGTTGGTGTCATGTTGACTTGAAACTTAGCTAGATAGTGAAAGTGGAAAAAATATATAGCAGTTTCCGAAGCTATGAGGTACAGAGGTACAGTTGTTTTTATTCTTTTCTGTTCCCTGTTCCCTGTTCCCAGATCCGGTGTTCCCTGTTCCCTGTTCCCAGATCCGGTGTTCCCTGTTCCCTCAAGCCTAAAATTTTGTACCTCATAACAACGGGAAACGCTGTATTATAGCAATTATACTAAAATTGTTAATTTTTATGGTTTTAGGTAGTAATAAAAAATTGATTAAGTCATGTTAAAAATCATAAGAGTAGGGTCAAATTCCTTTCCTCGGTGATGCTGCACAAAGGTCATGCTCCGCATAAAAATATAAAAGTATACCATCTTCAGCTTCAAGGTTTAGATAATCAAGCTACTGGATATCTCTACTGTCGGAATAATCAAACAGTTAGTAGAGCATCTTCTATGAATAAAAGTAAAGTAAAAAAAGCGATCGCTTTACGGCAACAAAATATTACAGATGTTGTTCCAATTCTTGAAGCACACCATTGGCGTGTGACTCCTGTTTCTGGGGATAAAGTTCAATAAAACAAATTTTTGCCAGAATAATCACTACTACTAATTCACTTTCAGTAGATGAAAAATAGGAGAAAAATTAGATAAATAAAATCAACAGGACTTACGCAAAGACGCTATATATAGCGCATAGTAACGCATAGTAAATAGAGCGATTGCTGACGCCAAGCTCCGCTAACGCTAGTTAAATTTTAATGCGAACCCCCTAAATTTTATAACTAAAACCCAACTATTACACACTTAAATAAAACTTAAATAAGTGTAATTTTAATCGAAGGACATTTCAGTTCAGAGAATAGATACTCAGATAATAATTGATGCTTTAGTTGATAAATAGT
>JBARXI010000476.1:0-5723 GCA_049647275.1 Microcoleaceae cyanobacterium | reverse complement strand
ATCCGGTGGGCAAATCTTCTTCTCGCTTGATGATTATTGCGGATGTCGCAATAGTCAATTCATTTCCTGAAGCACTCGAAAAGGTGGTGTGATTTGTGGATAAATTTCTCCCTCGACAATTATTGCGGACGGGGCAATAGTCAATTCATTTTCTGAAGCACTCGAAAAGGTGGTGTGATTTGTGAATAAATTTCTCCCTCGACGATTATTGCGGATGTGGCAATAGTCAATTCATTTTCTGAAGCACTCGAAAAGGTGGGTGTGATTTGTGAGTCAACTCTTTTTTGAAAAGAGTTGGCGATCGCTCACTTAAACAGGAGTTTCAGTATGGAGTAATTGGCCAGAACTTTCTGAAGGAGATAAAAATCAAGATAAGGTTGGCAAATCTTCAAAGGTTTACTTTAGATGTATAGAAATTTTCATTTGCCAACCCTACTAAACTGAAACAGCTAAAATGGTAGGTTAGGAAAATCACTTTATCCATTATCAATTAAGACTTTTCCGAAACATCAATTCAACTACTTTAGCTGTGCGACACCTCTAGGATTTAAATTGAAAATTTGGAGAATTATTTGATGCTTACGAATAAAATCAAATAACGGAGTAATCCCAACTTTGTCATCCATTCAAAGATGTTGTTTGTTGTCCTGTCTGCTGGAGAACTTGATAGAACAGATAATTGTTTGAGTATTGTATAGGTTGGTAAAGTATTAAAAGTAATATCTTCCACTTGAAAGCTGCTCAAACCATTTTTTTTAGCTAAACTTTGATAGTTAGTAAGAGTAAAAAAGTTAACATTACCGTAAGTTCCAGCACCCAAATCTTTCAGAAAGAATCTAACTACAGGCTCAAAAAAATATAATATTCTAGTAGGAACAAAATCAGAAAAAGCAATTTTGCCACCTGGTTTTAAAACTCTTTTTGCTTCTTGGAAAAAAGCAGCTCGACTAGGAAAATGAAAAATGCACTCTACTGCCAATACCACATCAAAAGAATTATCTGGAAAAGGAATTTTTGTAGCATCTCCCTGTACAAATTCAATAGAATTATCACCACGAGGATGAACTTGTTTTCTCGCTATATCTAATTGTCGTTCATCTATATTTAATCCCGTGAGTTTTACACCAGAATAATTATTATTAATACTGGCAGTTGTACCACCAAAACCACAGCCCACATCTAATATAGAAATACCATCTTTAATATCGGCAGCTCGGTAAACCTTTTGTGATAGTTTTTCAGCAGCGATCGCAAAGTCTTGAGCAGTATTTTGGGCAAAATTTGGGTTTTCCCAATAGCCCCAGTGAACATGATTACCAAAAGTAGTTTTGGTAACTTCATCTTGAAGATTAGCGAGAATTTTATCAAAGTAAGGTAAATTAATTTCTGCTTTGGACATTTTGCTAGATAGCTGATTTTGTCTATTATTATAAACTTTGTGTGTAACTAGGGGGAGTTCAGGGCTTAAACTGATGGATAGATGATTTTGCTATAGGTATAAGTAATTATGACTACTAACAATCCCGATCTTGTTTCTGTTGATAACTCCTCTACCGAAGAGGCTAGCTTTAACGAATTAACTGCTGATGAAACTAGTCTCAGTTATATAGAAGAAATTGAAACTGTTATTGCCAGTATGGCCGAAAACCAAAAAGTGATGGTGGCTGACAATGCAGCGGGCCATTTATGGAAGTTTAAATATGGCAGTGTGGATGTATATGTCAAGCTGAGTGGGGAAACTGATGATGATACTTTGACGGTTTGGTCTTATGTGCTGAAGTTGCCTGCGAAAAATGAATCGGAGTTGATGCGCAGGTTGTTACAAATGAATTGGTTATCGACGATGGAGTCTCATTTTGCTATTGTGGATAATCAAATTGTGATTGTGACAACTCGTACTGTGGCAGAATTATCTCCTGGGGAAATTTCGCGGGGGATTACTATTGTTGCGAGTCTTGCTGATGATAATAATGAGGCTTTACTAGCAGAGTTTGGAGAATAGACTGGTTTGAAGAAAGGGGAAAGAGTTGGCAATTTAATACTTTCCCCAAACTCTACACTCTCTTTTTTAGAAGTTTTTGGAAACTAAGATTATAGAAACTTTATTTGACAATATAAGTGCTTATATTTGCCTTTGTTTTTTGAGTCTTTTTCCAACTTATGTTTGTTTCTTTGAACAAGTTATAGTAACTTTGTTCCGACAGAAAAACTACATTGTCTTCTTTCTGTAAATGATTTTTTAAATCTGACAATCTGAGATAATCTTGTTCTCTCAACCACTGAACAATTTGCACTTTTTCTTCTGATTTTAAGTAACCATTAGTTCCTTTGTCTTGAAGTTTTAAACCTTCTGCACCTTGAAAAATAGCTCAATTTTTCCATTGACTAATAAACCCATGAGAAACTTTTAATGATTCCTGAATTTCCCGTTCGGGTTTCCCTGACAAAATCATTTTAACTGCTAAAACTCTTTTAAGTTCTTTACACAGATAAAAAATCTGAGACTCTGTTGCCTGTTTTATTTTTGTGAGATATTTTTACAAGGGCTAAAATAGAACTGCTATATGAGATTATTTTATCTGGAATAAATAAACATCATCCTGTTGGTAACTCAGCTTAAATTCTGGAGTATTTTTCATTTTTTCTACGAGTTTTAGAGAATATTCCTGACTACTTTTCCAACCTGGATGACGCACATTTAACAATATATAATCATATTCTACTAATTCCTCTTTTATTGGTAATTCATCTTCTTCAACAATCAACTTAATAAACTGGCGATGACTTAAATGGGGTGCAATTTCAGAAGTAGTTAAAACTCCTCCTTTTGTTTTAACTAAAGCCACTGCTGTTCGTGCTGGTTGCCAAGTATCTAAATAATCTAAATAAATTGACCAAAAATAACCATATTTAGCCAAAGCTAAAAAACCAATTAAAGACCAAATTATGATAAATTTTGGTAAGCGATCGCTCGCAATTTTGGATATATTTGTTTTTTCATTTTCTTTGTGTTTCTGTAAATTCCACGCCCAATGCCACAGCCCTGATTTACCATCAGCAATAGTATAAATTACAGTCATTAATAAAAACGGTAATATTGGCAAAGAATACTGATGAATTAAATCTCGTTGAGCATCAATATCAGACAAAATATTGAGGGCTAAAACTGGAGAAACTGCTACCAAAGGAGTCAAATATTTAGGAGAAATCCACCAAACTATTGGTAATATTAACAATAATAAATATTCTAAAGTTTTGAGTGATATGACTCTGACGATTACCAGTTCAGGTCTTAAAAATATATTCAGTAAAATAGCTGGTATTGAGTCGCCCAAATAGCGATAACGTCCGATTCCCCCGGGGCCTTCACCTCCCCTAAAAAAAGGTATCATTACCTGAGTAGCAATGATAAACCAACCCGAACCTGCAAACAAAGCTATGGCTCCACATAATCGTTTTTTTTCAAAGAAATATAACCAAAAACCCATTGCTGCTATAGGTAAAGATAAAACAGCTTTACAACCTAAAACCCAAATAATAGCAATAGAAAACCAGAGAGTTTTATCTAATTTAGCTGCTAATATCGCTCCCAATATTGCAGGTAATGCCATTACTTCTGGATGAAAATCAAATAAATTCAGATTAAATATTACTGGGTATAATAAATAAACCATTGCCATAGCAAAAGATTGCTGTTTATTTAACCCTGCATGACGCGCTAAACTCCAGGTAGGTAAGCCACCTATTGCTAAACAAATTGCTTGTATTAGTAATAACCAATAAACAGAGGGATGAATTTTATAAAGTAATGCCACTGGATACATTGCCCAAGCAGCATGATTTCCCAAATGATGTACTTCTAAAAAAGTCGAAATGGGAGGTAAACCTTGACTGATTAAATAAGTAACTTGGTCATAAATTCCCATTTCAAACGCTGTAGATTTAAACAAAATATGACGCACGCTGCTACAGATAAATAGGATAATTGCAGCAATGATAGTTATTCTAAAGATAGGAAGAGATTTGAATTGTTTGACAATTAGCATTGAAGTTTAGGAATCCCTCAGACTACTTCTGTTTGTAGCAACATATTAATCATAATTCCGAATTCCGACAACAGAATTTATCTGATAAATATACCGCCCTACTCCTGCCATAATTGTTAGGTAAGGCGCTAGAATCTACATATTATATCGTAGGTGGTGGCGCATAGTAATAGTAATGGTAAAGGAAGCGCAGGAGTGTGGGGAGTTTGGGAGAAATTCAAAAAAATATATATATCCCCACAATTATTGTGCAGGATTACCGAATAATTAAGGTTTAAAGCCTCTCCTTTAAAGGAGAAAGCGGTCGCGCATGCTCCGCAACATGTTCTTCGGAGCTTCCCGAAGGGTGGGATGGCGTTTTGCTGGCGCACAACTGCGCTCTTCGCGGAGCGACATGTAAAGCGGAGCGGCTCTGCACTCTTTGGGTCTCCTTTCCCTCCGGGACGCTCCGCGTTAGCGGAAGCTTTGCGCTAGCAAACGCCATATCCAATCGACCAAGAGACAAGAAAAAATTTTCCTTTGAGTCAATTCTCTTCTTTTCAAGGAGAGGTAATAATTAATAATTAATAATTATTAATTGTTGAACATATCCTATTGTCAGATAAATTTTCAACTAAGTAATTGCTCTATTTACGTTAGATAATGATTGAGCTTATGAACTTATCTTCAAAAACTTCAACTTCTGAGAGATTATAGTCATTGACGCGCAGTGATAAAACTCTTTTGATATCTTTTTATTTTTTATTGAAAAAGTACTCTCTTCAGGAGCTAGTATATCCAGCAATTTAAGATGAATATAGATGAATGTTTCCTACAGATAATTGATACTGAAATGGAGATTAGGGAAGTGTGGGAGATAGCATAATTACTTGTAAGTACCTAAACAAAATTAATTACCTACTCTGATTATATGTAATCCTTAAAGTATAAGAAATTCAGTTTCGCTAAATGTGTAATTAATTTTGTGTACCTGCTTATTTGTTCTACAATTATAGCAATTATCATACTGGTGAGGTACAAAATTCTAGGTTTTAGGCAACAGGTAACAGGCAACAGGGAATAGGAATAAAAAGGATAACTGTACCTCAGAAAGGGTGAGAAACGCTATACTTTTTTACCGAATAGAATAATGAAGGTAAAAAGCCTCTTTTTATTTGAAAAAATTTCGTTTGTTTTAGGCAACAGGTAACAGATCCGGAAGCCAACAGGGAATAGGGAATAGGAATAAAAAGGATAACTGTACCTCAGAAAGGGTGAGAAACCCTATACTTTTTTACCGAATAGAATAATGAAGGTAAAAAGTCTCTTTTTATTAGAAAAAATAAAGAACAAAAATCTGGCTTGCCAATCCTATCCATTTTCAGGAGAAGTAATGAAATTATTAATTATTAATTATTAATTGTTGAATCTCTAGCTCAACTTTAAGCTTTTGTGTGAAATAACTGTAGCATTATTTTTCGTATTTCATATATAGCAGTCCTATTTCAGCCCTTGTAAAAATATCTCACAAAAAGGAAACAGCTCCCGAAGGCAACAGAGTCTCAGATTTTTTATCTGTGTTTTGATTTATGAAAAATGATTTAGGATTGCTATAAGACTATAATATATGTTTGAGAAGCATTTAATTCCAGAATAATGAAAGGCGAGAAACGGTAAAGCTTATGATTAGGTAACGAG
>JBARXI010000475.1:0-9366 GCA_049647275.1 Microcoleaceae cyanobacterium | reverse complement strand
CCTACATAGATGAATTGCCCCTACATAGATGAATTGCCCCTACATAGATGAATTGCCCCTACATAGATGAATTGCCCCTACATAGATGAATTGCTCCTACTATTTATAGATGCCTTGCGTAAGTCCTGAACAAATATTTTAGTGGTTAAAACATGACTCATATAGATTTAGATGGTAAAGTTGCCCTGGTGACAGGTTCGAGCCGAAATATCGGTCGGGCGATCGCCCTTGAAATGGCACAGCAGGGCGCTTCTGTCGTCATCAACGCCCGTACCAGTGCTCAAGAAGCCGAATCTACTGCTAAAGAGGTGGCAGCTTTAGGAGTTAAGGCCATCCCTGTACTAGCTGATGTTGGTGACGAAAGTCAAGTCCAAGGGATGGTTAAACAGGTATTAGAGGAGTTCGGTCAAATTGACATTCTGGTTAATAATACTGGACTGCGGCGATCGAGGGCTATAACGGAAATGACCACAGAGGAATGGCGTAGGGTCCTCGCGGTCAATTTGGATGGTCCTTTTTTCTGTAGTCGAGCCGTTGTACCGAGTATGCTAGCTACTGGCTGGGGTCGGATTATCAATATATCGGGACTAAACGCCTTCATTGGTCGAACCGAATGGTCTCACGTTTGTGCCTCGAAAATGGGGGCACTGGGTCTAACGAGAGCTTTAGCAGTGGAGCTTGCCCCACAGAAAATTACAGTCAATCATATTGTTCCCGGACCGATAGACACAACTCACGGCAGTTCCTCAGACATGGAAAGAACAGCCAAACGAATTGCCACTGTACCTCAAGGACGTTTGGGAATGCCTGAAGAAATCGCTAATATGTGCGTCTTTTTAGCTTCAGACGCAGCAAGTTTCATCACCGGTCAGACTATTCACGTCAATGGTGGTGCATTAAGATACTGATAAATTCAATAACCTAGTAGTAGCAGAGAAAAAGCATGAAAATTCATCAAGTCCGAACCTATCCCTCTAAAGAATATCTTCCCAAGGAAGAACAACTTGCTTGGAAAATTGCCGCCGTGGCATCCGATCCAGTTGCAATTGAAGACAATGTTGTTGAAATGATTATCAACCGCATCATCGACAATGCTGCTGCTGCCTGTGCTGCCCTCAATTATCATTCAGTTCAAACAGCTCGCGCTCAAGCTCTAGCTCATCTACGCAGTGGTGGTGCGACAATATTTGGCGTTTCTCCCCAAACAACCGTGGGTGCTGAATGGGCAGCTTGGGCAAATGGTGTAGCGGTCAGGGAACTAGATTTTCACGATACGTTTCATGCTGCTGATTATTCTCATCCAGGAGATAATATTCCTTCTATTATCGCAGCAGCTCAACAATGCGGTTGTAGCGGTGGGGAGCTGATTCGTGGTCTGGCGACTGGCTATGAAATTCAGATCGATTTAGTTAAGGGGATTTGTCTCCACGAACACAAAATCGACCATATTGCGCATTTGGGACCATCCGTTGCTGCTGGTATTGGTACGTTGTTAGGACTTGATACGGAAACAATTTATCAAGCCATTCAGCAGGCAGCTCACACCACGATTACAACTAGGCAATCTCGCAAAGCCGACATCTCAAGTTGGAAAGCTTATGCTCCCGCTTATGCTGGCAAAAATGCACTGGAAGCTGTCGATCGCTGTATGCGGGGAGAGGGTTCGCCATCACCAATTTACGAAGGCGAAGACAGTATTATTGCTTGGATTTTAAGCGGACCGGATGCCGTATATGAGGTACCGCTGCCCGAACCTGGGGAACCCAAGCGAGCAATTCTTGAATCTTATACTAAGGAACATTCTGCCGAGTATCAAGCCCAAGGGCTAATCGATTTAGCATTTCGCATGGGAGAAAAAATAGACGACTTCGAGAAGATTAAGGAAATTGTCATTCACGGCAGTCATCAAACCCATTATGTCATCGGTACGGGTTCGGGAGACCCACAGAAGATGAATCCCCAGGCTACCAGGGAAACCTTAGATCATTCGATTATGTACATCTTTGCCGTTGCTCTACAAGACGGACGCTGGCATCACTTTGATTCTTATACGCCTGAACGCGCTCAACGTGAAGATACGGTTCGCCTTTGGCAGAAAGTTCGCACTTTGGAAGACCCAGAATGGACGCGACGCTATCACAGTCGCGATCCAAAAGAACGAGCTTTTGGCGCTAGGGTTGAGATTTTCTTTACAGATGGTTCTAAAATAGAAGACGAACTGGCTGTTGCTAATGCACATTCCTATGGTGCGCGACCGTTTAGGCGACCTGATTATATTCGCAAGTTCAAGACCTTGACTGAGGGAATTATTGATACTAGGGAGCAAGAGTATTTCCTCGACCTAGTGCAACAGTTGCCAAAGCTTGCTCCAGGTGATTTAATCCGGCTGAATTTAATTACGTCGGCTGGCTATCTGGTCGAGAATTCCTCGCGCGGTATTTTCTAATTTCTGGATAAGTCTCCAGAAATTCAATCTGATTTTTGGGATTTGTGTAGGGTGCGTTGCAACGCACCTTAAAGGTAGAGTTCCTACATCAGTCCTATTCAATTTGATGTTTTGGAGAAGTCTAGGAAAAATTTTCAGTCTTGCTTACCAAGCAAACTCGTTTGAGTTTTTCTGGCATTGATAAAAAAGTTTAATAGATAAATACTGAATAAAATCAACATTTGCCTTGTTATTTGTATTGCTAACACCATTCCCGTATCGCCTCCTAACTGATTAGCTGTTGCAATCATGGCTTCTATTCCTCCCGGTGCAAAACCCAGAATTGCTGTTACCAGATCGATGTGAGTTAGCAAATGAAACTCATATCCAATAGCAAGACAAGATAACATGAGTATTATAACCAGCGTAATTTCCAGTAACACGGCTTTCCAAAGCTTGCGGGCAGCCTGCCAATCAAATTTCCAACCTATTGAGACCCCAACCAAAATCAAGGCAACAACCCACAACCAATGAGGTACGAAAAACAAGTCGGGCGCGCTCCAAAATAATAACAGCCCTAATAAAAAAGCACCTAAAAATCCGGTTGTAGGCAGCTTTAGCCATTGACCGAGGAGAATTCCCAAAATACAACATCCAGCCAATACAAGTAAATTCAAAAATATTGGCACTGTAGAATCACTAACTGTTGACACTGTAGTCATTACTGGGCTGACTGTGGCATGAGGAAACAAAATAGTCACAGTTGTGGGTATAGTTAGTACCACAATAACCATGCGAATATATTGAAGCAATGTGACTGTTATTGGCTCCGCGCCAAATTCTTCACTCATTATAGCCAAGGTAGAAGCAGAGCCAGGAATCGATCCCAAAAAACTGGTTAATCTGTTCACTCCTGCCCATTTCCACAGTAAGTAACCATTGAGCATACTTAAAGCACCCGTTATTAAAATACACAATATTACAGGTACGGCATAGCTTGTTGCCAACGTTAGGGTATCTGGAGAAAATCTGGACGCAGAGTAAAGTCCGATAAGTGCCTTACCCACCTTGATAAAATTAGAAGGGAGCGCTTGGCGATCGCTCTGAATAGAAGCATAAGCAATCCCGACTAGCAAAGGCCCCAGCAACCAACCTACAGGAACTCCCAGCCAATTGCAGGCAAAGCCCACAAGGGCTGCAAGGGCCAAAGGTAGAATAATTCTTTTCAGATTCTGCCAGCTTGATATAATTGATTGATGCCAAGAGGCCAAAAGTTCCATATCTTTATGTTTATGTTTATATGTCGATCTTTTTTCGATGACTATTTAGCTCCTACTCTAAGACTATAACAAAACTTTTCTTTCTGGGTTGTAGCTAATAGGCAGTGGAGAAATTTTCCGATTATCATAGAAAAAGAGTCAATATTACCAATGGATAATTTACAATTGACAATTGATAATTAATCGACCGGGTTTAAAGCCTCTTCTTTTAAGAAGAAAAGCGGTCGGGGGATGGCGAGGTATCCTCGCCATATCCAATCGACCAAGAGAAGTCAATATTTTTCTCCTTGGTATCAATCTTTTTCCTTTAAGGTAGAGGTAATTATCAATTATTCATTATCAATTATTGAACTAGCACATAGTCCTGAATTAACAAAAATATGTGGATTTTTAATCAAAATAAAACTCTTAAACAGAACAATCATTTAGGTACAAGAATCCAGGCAAAATTTAGCAAAAAATCTAGACTTTTATTAATATGTTTTCTGTCATTTATACTAGTTCTATTTATCATTCCTATCACACAAGCTCAACAAATAATATCTCAGCAATCCTCAGAAATAAATAATGCAGAGAATGCAGAAGAAACCCATTATTCTTTTGAAGAATTAGTTGAAGGCTATGAGAAATTAGACGGATTTTTTACGCTTTATCGAAACCAAGAAACTGGTCAAACACTCATGGAAGTTAGACCAGAACAACTCAATCAAAACTTTCTTTGTTTTATTACTTTAGAGTCAGGTATTGGTGAAGCAGGTTTGATTAGTGGTTTACCAATGAATGATTTTATATTTCAGTTGCGCAAACATCAAAATAATATTCAATTTGTTCTGCCAAATATTAACTTCCGTACTGACGAAACAGACCCCCAAGCTCGGTCAGTCAAACGTTCTTTTAGCGATTCGGTTTTATATTCTCTACCTATAGGAGCAATCCATCCTAACAGACAAACATTATTGATTAACTTAGCAAATTTATTGATAGGCGAGCTGAACTTACCATCTTTAAAAGAAATCTTACCTTATGACTACTCAATAGACCAAATAAATTCTTATATTAGTGATGCTAAAGCATTTCCTTTAAATATAGAAATGGAGTCAGTTTATAATATCTTAAATAAGGATAATGCAGCATATTTAGAATCTGTACCAGACAGTCGTGCTTTTAACCTCAGAGTCCGCTACAGTTTTTCTGAATTACCAATAAATAATGGTTATAAACCAAGGCTTGCAGATGAAAGAGTAGGTTATTTTATTAGCGCTTATCAAGATATTTCTAACAATAATAGTCGGGAATCTTTTGTCCGTTATATTAATCGATGGCATTTAGAAAAACAAATTCCTGAAGCCCCTTTATCTCCACCTATAGAACCAATAACTTTCTGGATAGAAAATACAGTACCAATAGAATATCGCGATGCTATCCGAGAAGGGATTTTAATGTGGAATAAAGCTTTGGAAAAAGCAGGATTTGTTGATGCGATTCAGGTGCGACAAATGCCCGATGATGCGACTTGGGACCCGGCAGATGTTCGTTACAATACGATTCGTTGGTCTACAACTTTTAAATCTTGGTTTAGAGGCATGGGGCCTTCCCGGATAAATCCATTAACTGGGCAAATTTTAGATGCAGATATTATTCTAGATGCAGGCATTATTAGGGATATTAAATATGGTTCAGTAGGCAGCCTAATGTTACAAAATCATCCTCTGGCTAAAGCTTTTAAAACCAAGGATGGGAAAAGTTATAATCCCTGTGTTTTAGATATTTATTCGCGCTATTTAGGAAATCCGAAAATTGAGTCGGAAACTGATACTTCTGATAAAAATATAGAATCTATTATTCCCAAATCCCTACAATCAAAATATCAATATTCTGGTAATTCATCATCATTAAACTCTCACTTATCTAAACATCTTTGTTTTGATTGGGAGTCATCCCAACAGTTGGCAGTGGGGGCGGTAGCTATGGATGTTTTAAATAATGTTAGACCCCATAGCACAGAAATGGAAAAGTATGTAAATCAGTTCTTAACATATCTCACTGCTCACGAAGTCGGACATACTCTCGGTCTTAGACATAACTTTCATGGTAGCACAATGCTGGAGCCAGAAAAGTTGAACGATACCAGCATTACTCACACAAAAGGGTTAGTAGCATCTGTAATGGATTATGTACCAGTCAACCTAGCCCCACCAGGAATCAAACAAGGAGACTATTTTCCGACTGTAGTCGGCCCCTACGATCGATGGGCAGTAGAATACGGTTACAAGCCAAGTGGAATAACTAGCTATATTAGTGAAAAAAGATTTTTACAGGATATTGCTAGTCAAGCAGCACAACCAGAACTTTCTTATGCGCCGGATGAAGATGCCTATGAAATTTTAGACCCCGCAGCAAATAGGTTTGACCTTAGTGGGAATATATTGACTTATTCGCAGTGGCAACTAGATAATGCTCGGAATATTTGGCAGAGTTTAGAAAAGCGCGTTCCCAGAAGGGACGAAAATTATGGCGACATCAGGGGAATGTTTGATACGGTGTTTTTTTATTATTTCCGGCAGATAATGAATGCTGTTTTATATGTGGGCGGTCAGTCGTTTAATCGGGAGAGTATAGGGATCTCTGATGGAAATTTGCCATTTGAACCAATACCTGTAGAAAAACAGCGCCAAGCATTAGAAATGCTGGATAAATATATTTTTGCTGAGGATGTCTTTAATTTCTCACCAGATTTGCTGAATAAATTGGCACCATCACGTTGGGAACACTGGGGTATTTCTTCTTTGCCTTTAGATTATTCTGTTCAAGACAATATTTTGTGGATGCAGAGTATAGTTTTACGATCGCTCTTTTCCGATTTTCGTTTAACTCGTCTACTAGATTTGGAGTTGAAGACAACTTCTGGAAATGCTCTGAAACTACCGGAACTTTTTAAGACTTTGCAAAGTAGTATTTGGAGAGAAGTTTTACAACCGAGTCCGGGAGCTATTGAGATTTCTGGTATGCGTCGAGCGCTACAGCGCGAACATCTGAATCTTTTAATTTCTATGGTGTTACGAACTCGGATAGTGCCAGAGGATGCTAGTAGTTTAGCTTGGTATGAGCTGCGAAAACTTGAGCAAGATTTGCAGAAGATGATTAAAAAGCGGGGTAAAAAAATGGATGAATATACTAAAGCTCATTTGGAGGAAACACGCGATCGGATTTTGAAAACTTTGAATGCACAGTTGGAGTCTTATTAATCTCACGGGGTGGGTTAAAGATGACAGAATTTACTAAGTCCTGTTAGTAAAAGTTTAAAGTTATGAATAGAGGGTTATTTCTTCAATTAATGGCTACAACATTGGGTTTTATTATTTTAGTAAATAGTTTAGTTCCCGTTTCAAGAGCAAGTTCTCAATCCTCAAACAATACATCATTTTCTATGCTATCAAATGATTCTTTTTTTATGCCAGATGAAGCGGAACTTCATTTATGTACTTGGATGGCATTTAGTGCTAGTAAGGATATTTGGGGAGACAAATATTCTTCTGAGGTACAGGATAATCTTGCTAGAATCGCTAGAACGATCGCCAAATATGAACCCGTAAAAATGTTAGTCCGTGAGGCAGATTATGACGTGGCTGCGACTAAATGCGGTGCTGATGTAGAATTAATTGTTTGCCCTATAGATGACCTGTGGATTAGAGATACAGGCCCAGTTTTTGTTATTAATGAGGATGGTCAGAAAGGAGCCATTGATTTTAACTTTAATGGTTGGGGAAACAAGCAGTATCACGACCGCGATGCTGAAGTAGCTCGGTTTGTGGCACAAAAATCGGGAGTACCGTTAATCAATACAGAGCTTGTATTTGAAGGTGGAGGAATTGAGGTCGATGGTCACGGGACAGCGATCGTGACTGAAAGTTGTATTATCAATAATAATCGCAATCCTGGTTGGAGTAAAACTGATTGCGAAGTAGAATTGAAGGCTTTATTGGGATTGCGCAAAATTATCTGGCTACCAGGCATCAGAGGTAAGGATATTACGGATGGGCATACGGATTTTTATGCGCGTTTTGTTCGCCCAGGCGTTGTTGTTGCCGGATATGATTCTGACCCTGAATCTTTTGACCATGCTGTTACTAAAAAACATCTAGAAATTCTACGTTCGTCAACGGATGCGGAGGGGAATAAACTAGAAGTCTTTGTAATTGAGGGGCCGAAAAGAATACGACCGGGATATCAAAGCGATAATTTTGCCGCAGGATATATTAATTTTTACGTCATTAATGGTGCTGTCATTGCACCAGAATTTGGCGATCGCCGAGCAGATGAACGTGCCAAGAAAACTCTAGGGCAACTTTTTCCAAATCGAGACATTGTACAAATTAATATTGATGAAATTGCTGCCGGAGGAGGTGGGATACATTGCACGACTCAGCAAGAACCAAAGTAAACTCAAAAGTAAGAAGTAATATCAAATCCCTATTTATTTCTCCTACCAAACTTCCAATCTTCCCCACCAGGTAGCAATGCCAAATTATCGTTAATAACAGCTAACAAATCTTTAGCAGAATAACTGTAAGTTAAGGCTAAAAAACTTTTAGCAGTTGTGATCACAGAATTTCTATCCACCATTTATTCTAGTTGAAACGGACTGTAAGTTCCATTTTTAACCTCCACGCTTGCCTCGCCAATAGCAAGTTATATAGCATTTTCTAACATCTCTTCCCATTCATCTTCTTTGATGTAATAAGAGGTTTTATTTTCCTTCAAATTCAAGTCTTGAATTTTTCTAGTCGAAGCCCGAATAGATGCTGCCCAGGAATTAGTTAATCGCCCTTCCACCTGATTTTTTATTAAGTGAATTAACACCACAGTTAAATAAGAATCTATCTTGAAAACCGTGTCTTTTTTACTCATAGCATCCAGTTCGTCAATAATTGCTAAGGCATCGTGATTTCTACCTTCCATAATGCAAGTCCTTAAATCGATTAACTCTTGAGTTGTCATCAGTTATTTTCCTCCTCAAATTAGCAATTAACAATTAACAATGCTACTTATTTCTCCTACCAAATTTCCAATCTTCCCCACCGGGTAACAATGCCAAATTATCGTCAATAATTGCGGGTAAAATCTCTGGTTGATGTGCGTAAATTAAGGAGAATAAACTCAAAGCATTTTCGGTAACTTGAGTTGTTTCCACCATTTCTTTTAGCTGAAACGGACTGCAATTACCATCTAATACTTCCACGCTTGCATCTCGAATAGCTGCTTCCATAACTCCCGCTATCGCTTCTCCCCATTCATCTTTTTTGATGTAATAAGAGGTTTTATTTGGCCTCAAATTCAAGTCTTGAATTTCTCTAATTGCATTGCGAATGGAAGCTGCCCAGGAATTAGTTAAACGTCCTTCCATCTGATTTTTGATTAAGTGAATTAACATCACAATTAAATAGGATTTGATTTTTCTGATGATGTCTTTTTTACTCATGGCATCCAGTTCGTCAACAATTGCTAAGGCATCGCGATTTCTACCTTCCATAATGCAAGTCCTTAAATCAATTAATTCTTGAGTTGTCATCAGTTATTTTCCTCCTGAAATTAACAATTAAAAATGCTACTTATTTCTCCTACCAAACTTCCAATCTTCTCCACCGGGTAATAAAGTCAAAT
>JBARXI010000474.1:0-4369 GCA_049647275.1 Microcoleaceae cyanobacterium | reverse complement strand
TTGCTTAGTTAAATATGTTTCAATATTTTCCAGAATCTCCCTCAAATACTTGACTACTTTATTTTGATTTTTATTAGTTCCTCAGCAGTTTTATCTTTTCCTACCCAGGCAAAAGATTTAATTCCATGTGCTAAATCATTTCTATTAGTCTTGACTGTCAATAAATCGCTACTATCAGTTTTTGTCTGTGCAGAAAATCCATATTCCTTAGCTGTCGTTTTAATCTTTTGAGCATCAATGTTTCCCGAAAATAGTTCTTCTTTATTAAATCCAGCCTTAATAATATCAAGAGAGATATCTACAATTTTTTGAAAAACTTTATCGGGATTTCTTCGCTTCAGATTATGCAGAACAATTTTCTTTAATTCCGGTCTAATTTTGTCGAATGAAATACCTTGACTTTGCAGTTCATCAAATATGACTTCAATAGCATTTCTCATGGTCGATTCTATTAAATTGTAAAGCAATAAAAAAGCACTTGCTTTCAGGGTGTTTATTAACTCAGAATCAATTTCCTTTATTTTTTGTTTTCCTTTACCTTCCATTGTCAATTTAATAGTTCCTTGCTCTAAATTTTTGAGGAAAATAAAATATTTACTTACTTCTTTAGAGCGTTCATTAAAATCTTGAAATAATATGCTTGTCATTATTTAGCTAATAGTTGGTCACGCACATATTCAATCCGCCGAATAACTTTCGGTCTAGAATTACTCGCATCAGAAGTAGTATATTCTTTAAATTCTGGAGAATTTAGCCATTCCATTGATTTTGGTTTAAGGTTTTTCCTTTTTCTTAAAGCAAGTGCAGTACCTACAGAAATTGCCTCAAATCTAATCCTAGGAATTTTTTTAGAGTTTTTCCCTTTCCTAAATCCATAAGCCAAATACTTTTCTGCAAAATCTAGCATTGATTCAAATTCAGATTGCATTTTATCTCGGTCAAAATTACCATCCTTGTTGTTTTTTTCTAAGTAATCATTGAGGAATATATCTACTCGACCTGCAAAATTCTGATAATTATTTAGATATGCGAAAAAACGCAACACAAATTCTTGAGGTTCGCGCCTCTTAACCAGAGCTTCAGAAAACGGACATAGCTCTCTAAATTTTGGATTTTTTGATAATTCATCAATTAAATCTAGAAAAGGTCCCTGTTGTATACCTCTACGTTTTTCCATATCATTGAGAACAACACTACCAGTATTAATTCTTTCAAACATATCTCTTCGTACTTCTTCATCAGCCTTTTCTGTTAATTGAATCATCCGAATGGTACTTCTATTGAAGCGTCTCTGGCGAGCAAGTGGTAAATCCGCAAAAGTGAAATTATTCAGCTTTTTTAGTTTTTCTAATTCTACTAAAGTCAATTCATTATTAGAGAAATTAAATAGAGTTCGGATGCGTTGCGTACCATCTACTATTTCTAAGCGCCCTAAATCATTTTCCGGGTCATAAATATCTGCAACAAATATAAATGGTATTGGTAATCCTAGAAGCACAGATTCAATAAATTTTGACTGTCTTTTTTCATCCCAAGCAAGCTCTCTTTGATAATCAGGAATAAATAATTCGTTAGTATCATCATCTCTTCCTTCGATATATTTCTGAACAAGAACTTCCACTGGATACTCTTTTGTTTCATAATCAACAGGTTTTTGCTTTTCCCTAATTTCAGCTTCCGCAGCTTCTTTTTGTTCGTTAGTTATGTTTGGTTTACTATTAGTAGCTTTCGACTTTGGTGGCATATTTTTGTTTTAAGTAGTTTGTTTAAAACTAAAAGTATATTATAGCTTCACAGACCATTCATCAAGTAAATATTTAAGATAATTACAAACACAAAATACATACATTCTGTAAAAAATCTTTTCTAGTTTGATATAACTGTCATTTTTTGTAGTGTTGATGACCAATAATATCCAGTAGAAATTTCACCTATTGACAGGGTAGGAATCTACTATTGTTATTCTTTGATATCTATAGCAAGCTAAAATATATCATAGAAATAGTTATAAAATTTAAGCAATACAGTTATGACAAACCCACAAAACCAACAAACGCAAATTACCGAAACTTATGCTCAAGACGATGCCCAGCAAATTCTGCAAATTGCCCTAGCACGTCGATCTGAAGGAGGGGAATTAACTAAAGCACAAGTATCAGAGATTGCTCAAGAAATGGGTATTTCTACTGAAGAATTAGCAGCAGCAGAAAATGAATGGCTTTCCCACCGGGGTGAGTTTCAGGAAAAACAAGTTTTTAATCAAATTCGCCGGGAAAAATTAAAGCAAGGTTTAATTAAATATGCCATTGTAAATTCATTTTTACTGTTGCTAAATTTAGTAACTGCTCATGCTCTTTCCTGGTCTTTACCAATTTTATTCTTGTGGGGATTATGGTTGGCTTTAGATGCTTGGAAAACTTTTCAACTTGAGGGAGAAGATTATGAAAAAGCTTTTCAAAGATGGCGTTTAAAGAAACAAGTCGGGCAATCTCTTGGCTCTCTAATAAATAAATTTTTGAAGAATTTACAGTCTTGAATGACGAAGAATTATTTTTATACTGTTAATAGTTCACCTTAGTTGATTTAGGAACTGCTAAACTCCCTCAGTATAGGAAGGAGAATTTTTTTTGATGATTCAACTAATTTAAGATTACTCCTCCTTTCTGTTTTCCTATTTATAATTTTTTAAATAAGCGATCGCGTCATTTTTTTAGGTTAGCTAAGCTTGCTACTATGCCATTTTTTCAAAGTAGTAAAATAGATAGTTAATCAAGGGAAAATTGGAAATATTAACTAGAGATACTTCCTAATTTTTTTTACCGAATAATTAAGGTTTAAAGCCTCTCCTTTAAAGAAGAAACAAGAAAAAATTTTCCTTTTATTCAATCCTCTTCCTTTTAGAGAGAGGTAATTATCAATTATCAATTATCAATTATCAATTATCCATTATCCATTATCCATTATCCATTATTGAACAATCTATTATTAGTGTTATACCAAATTAAGGCTTTGTTGCATAGAATAATATTTTAATCAGAGTTGACTGTAGATCAAGATAGACTTGTTAATAAATTTCATAATTCTGTGCCACCTCACATAAAATTGGTATAACGCTCAATACCTAATACCTAACACCTAACACCTAATACCTAACACCTAATACCTAATTCTGTGCCACCTCACATAAAATTGGTATAACGCTCAATACCTAATACCTAACACCTAACACCTAACACCTAATACCTAACACCTAATACCTAATGAAAGAGGAAGAATAACTGCTGCTAAATCAGAATTATTAATGCGTCAACTCAATAAAAAATTTGGTAAAATTTCTAATCAGATTAGTCGCCAATTTGATTATTTATCTGCTACTGATTTAGATAGTTTAGCTGAAGCTGTTTTAGATTTTAATAATTTGGATGATTTAGTAAGTTGGTTGGAGTCAAAAATAGGCTCTAATTAGAGAAGGTTTTAGGTTGTAGGTTGTAGGTGATGAAGAAGGAAAAATCTTCTGTTGTCTGAGTTTTAAGCTTTTGATATCTCCGCGCCCTTTTCTTCGAGTGCTATAACATTTATTAGGGAGTAGGGGGCAATTTAAGAGATTATCAAGAGAATTGAGAAAAGCATTTTTATTGCGTCTAAATTAATGAGATTTGATATAAGCAGAGGTAATTATTAATTATTAATTGTCGATATATAGCAGTATGAAATGATTCGTGAAAAATCCATGAGTTAGATAAAAAGTCTGAAACTCTTACCCCTGTTCCCTAATGAAAAGATATTTTTTTCACAATCAAAATATGATTGCTATATTTAAGACTAACAAAGAATGTGAGTCTCTTTGCCCACCATAACTCCTACTATTTCTAAAATCTTTCAATTTGTCGCGCTTCATCTGACAGTTTTGCTTCTTTTTGACCGATAATTCTTGCCCTACCATTTAACAAACCAATAGGAGTATCAAATAACTCTACCAATTCTGCTTTACCTGATATTATTTTCACCGTTTTTAAGGGCAATTCTTTTAATAACCATCTACTCAAACGATACAGATATTCCTTTGTTTTCAACTCCCGCATTAAATCAACCCCATGAAGTTCATGCAAATATTTATTCGACTTTCCATACCTACGCCATTGACTTTGTAAATCCTGCCAAGTTGAACGATGGCGATGTTTAACTACTGCCTTTTCTGCAAACTTTAACTGATAAGATGTTTCTCGTAATATCCGCCAACAACTATCAGCATCTCCACCTGTTGTTAAGTAAGGGCGAAATAATCCTACCTCTACAAATGCTTGCTTTCTAATAGCTAAATTAGCAGTTTGACCATAAGGACAAAATGGATTAGCTAAAGTATGTTTTT
>JBARXI010000473.1:0-6484 GCA_049647275.1 Microcoleaceae cyanobacterium | reverse complement strand
CAATCTCATTACCTGGATTAAATCCTTCGTTTCGCTCAAAATTTTGAATTGAGCGGGCGATTGAGTAGCATTGATTTTCTAAGGTTGTGGCTTGGATGGTCGCTCCAGTACCGGGGGTAAAATCCATGGTTTCACTCGCTTTGTTTGAATTGATTTGCTATACTAAAAATAATTATTGTACCACGCACAAATTATGAATTACCAATTGATTGGAGGCCCGGTCGTCATTCCACCTACCTACCTCCCTCCAGAATTCACAAACTTTGAGGTTTTGCCCAATGTTGTCTTCCCCGAAGGTGGTTCGGAGGAATCCCCCGCCGTCAGCAGCGTAATTCAAATTTTGCCTTCGACGGGTAATAATAGACAGTATTATCTGCTCAACAACAGCCTCAATGAAATCAGGATATTTCTTGGAGGTGATGCTGCTAGTTGGGAAGCCGACGTGCGCTCGCCTCTGAGGTTGCCAGCATCCTTTTATGCAACTATGGCTATGAGTCCGGCCAAAATGGCATTATTCGGCTGGAGTATTGGAGGTGGTAGTTTAACAGTAGGAGTTATGTCTTAATGGTTTTTCTTCCTGTTCTGATTCCGCAGTCACAGACGGCTGATGATGTTGAAGTCACTGAAATAGAGTTTACCTCAGATAAACCGGATGAATACTTTGGTAGGTGTTCATCATCGTCAAATTATACGCTACCCGAAGAACAACAGTTATTTAGCAATAGTGGTTACTCTATTGATGAGAAAGGTCTGTACTTGTCACCCGCTAATACTCAAGATAGGTTGATTTTGTGGGATTATCAGTACACTTTTGAGCAACTAAAAAAAGTCACATGGTATTTTTATAATGATACAAATAGCTCAATTTACGTCAACCTCTTTTCTCAAATATTGAATCAGTTACAACTTGCTTTTAGGCATTCTTATTTTCTTAGTTTTGCTGATTTTCGGGATGCTGGGGGAACAAATTCCCACAACACTTTCAGCATGACTAATTCTTTCTTTTCTCCTTACCAATACAATATCTGGGGACTGGATTTTGAGAATAGAATGAGTAGGAGGTACAATTCAAATGTTGATTATTCTTTACAGACTCTTGTAGTAGAACATGAAGTCAGCTTTAACTACAAAGGAATTCTTTTTTTGGGCTGGCATGGAGTAGCTAATAATCAAAATCATAGACTCAGGAAAATTGTAGTAGAAAAATATAAATAACTTAGCCGTATTTTCATTCAAAGAAACAAAGTGAAAGGTAAAAAAAATACTGTTGAATCTCATGCACAAACTCATTTACTGCCCTAACTGTGATAAAAAACGTTTTGAGGATATTTCTAGCTTTTGGTATTTTGGATAGCATGTCAGAATTTTTATTTGTTATAACTGCAATCATATAGAGGAATATGTAGATAAAAGAATAACTCCTGAATGGTTATATCGGGCGCTTGGAAACTTTTGGAGAGGTTTAAGAAGAATCTTTTTCAGGATAAACAAATCTTTTTATTCTTGACTCTACCTGGGCAAAACACCTTTTTCTCTGACTGCGTACCGCGATTTTTGGCGTAATTCATGCCCTCCTAGGGAATAATTTACCTTTCTGCTGCAACAATAGTCTTGCAGTTTCACCTTGAGCTGAAAGCATTGAAATTTCGTGGAAAATCCGACTTTTTTCCCTGCCTAAGTGCATCGCTATCATTTGGAACTGTCTGCAACTGCAGCACTTCCAGCACCTTAGCAATTTCGGCGGGAGTGACATCTATATACTCTTGTAATGTTTGAATACTTTTATGTCCGGTAATTCGTTTAATAACTGCCAAGAGATAACCTTCTTGAGATAACGTAGTTATTAATGTTCGACGGGATAAATGAAACTAAACCCTCTGCAATTTAACCCGGCAACTACCAAAGCTGACCTAAATATCTCATTGTAACTTTGTCTTGTTAGGTGGAGTGTGCCATTAATAACTAATAGTTTCAGGAGATTAAAAACAGAATTAGCCGAGATTTCTAATGGCTTAGATGTAATCAGAGAACTTCGACCCATCAAGTATCATTTAAAAAGTGACAAAGAGAAAATACCAGAAATTGGATTTATCGCAGAGGAAGTATCTCCTGAATCTGGTATAGTCAGGGGAAGTGGGGATGAATTGGGGCTGGATTACTCCAGAATTTCTGTATTATGTGTTGATGCGATTAAAGAACTAGAAGGAGAGGTTGAAAGAATAAAGGAATATTTATATGATAGAAAATAGGATTAACATAACATCAATAAGTCTGACATTTGACCAAGATAGAAACATACCTATGCTGAAAGTTTCTTATATTACAGAAGTCTTTTTTGATGAAAAAAAAATAGGGGTTTCGCCGGAAGGGTAGAAAGAAGTAACCTTTTTTACTGAAAGCTTTCCTCAAGAGGCAATGAATGCAATTGATGAAGCTAGGGGGAAGTTACTTCCTGTATTGAATGAGGAAATTGTTAAATCGGAAGAAGATGAAACTATGATTGAAACTGAAGAGTCAGTTGAGGCAACTGATTCTTGAATGACCAAATAATTAATTACCAAGCACTAAGTATGAACTATCTAAAACTAATAACGACAGACAATTTTGACAAGTATGGCTGTAAAGTATTGTCTTTACAATATTTTAAGGGGAATGAATTCATAGGAATGATTGAATGTTGTTCCGGGGTTCCCAGAGCGCAGACTTTTAGGGAGGGGATAAATAGCCGAGCTGGTTCCATGGAGCCACTACCAGAGGGGAAATGGTATGTTAATGATATCGTTTGGGCAAATGGTAGGGATAATTATTCTGGTGCTGTTTTCCAAAGTGGAATCGGTCCGGTAACAGTTCCATTAGATTATTTAGAGCCTGGTACAACTCAGAGAAGTGCTATTGAAATCCACATTGACTGGAATTGGCAACGGTATCCGGGCACGGCTGGATGTATTGGAGTCTACAATGTTACAGACTTTCAAAAGCTAGTTAAATGGCTCAGAGACACTGACCCGCGTCATCTTTATGTAGATTGGGGGCTGGGGACTTGCCCGACTCCCTGACGTTCGCTAAGTTTTTGGTGAGGTGTCTAGTGGGGTGTAGTCTATGCGCTAGACATTCTACTAGACAGGTACTATTAAATATAGTTATTTTTCTTTAAAAAAACTGAACATGGACAACCACCTTCCATGGTTGCTGATTTGTTTGATTGTAAGTTTTTCAGCAAGTGTGGATGTAACAGGTTTTACTCACAAATATTATAAGATAGCCTATTGACCTGAGTTCCAGCACTTTGGAGATACCTTGCTGATTTATCTAAAAGAGCAACTTTGATTAATTAGCACTAGTTAACCTCTGCTTATTATTATATCAGAATTTTGCTGTTGTGGTTCACTTTTGGTTCATTCTTGCAAATGGGAGTGCATACCAACTGTTTTTAAAATTGAGAAAGTTAACGGGCAAAATCTACTGTTAATTATAACATTTCCAATACCTTAGCAATTTCGGCGGGAGTGACTTCTATGTACTCCTGTAATGTTTGGATGTTTTTGTGTCCGGTAATTTGTTTGATAACTGCTAAGGGATAACCTTCCCTAGACAAGCGCGTTATCAATGTGCGCCGTGGTGAGTGTAGACTAAACCCTCTGCGACTTAACCCAGCAATAATTGTCGCTTTACGAAAAGCTTCATCATAACTTTGTCTTGATAGGGGTGTGGGATTACCAGGTTTAGAAGCAAACAACCAACCAACGGGTGGTGGATAATATTGATGTAGTTCCGTAAATAATGCCCGACTAATTGGTAGCTGCCTGGTCGAACGTTTTCCGTCGGGCGTTGCTTTTCTGGTTGATGCCCTAAAAGTAATTTCCTGGTGGGGTACTGATTGGATGGCATCCAAATAAACGTCTGAAACTTTTAACTGCAATACTGCACTAATTCTTTCACCCGTGTACCTGAGTATTTGCCAGATTAATTTATGGTGGTTTGATTTAAAAGCTGAGTAGATTCTTTCAAATTCTTGGTTAGTTAAAATTTCAGCTTTTCCATGTCCTCGGTTTTTCATCTGCTCGCCTTGCTGTTTTCGTTGATTGTAATTCTTTTAGCGGGTGCGTGCATAGCAGGGAGTGCCCGGAAATATTATAAAAAATCCTGATAGTCTAGGTTGCAGCATTCTTTTAACACTCTGCTGATTTAAGAAAATCAACAGAGTGAGAGTCTTTCATAATAACAAAAACCTCCAGGTAGGGAGCCTGGAGGAATTAGCTATTAAGATGCTTCCATGGAAATTATTGTATCATGGATTGAGTCAATTCAACTCCTTAGAAAACTTTTTAAATTCATTTAACCATGGCAGGGAAAAAAAGATAACCAGAAGTATCCTAATAGCTTTAACTGACAAGCTCGCTAGCTGTTCTGCATACTTATCTTGAACTGTTGGATTAGAGAGTATCCAATTATGTATTAGTTCCATTGTCTTCTGCTTGTCCAGTTCCCATTCTTGCAGTATCTTTATACCAATATCCATCGGTGCATCTTTGAATACTTTTCTGACGATACCTTCACACCATCTTATAATTTCCTGTTGTAACTCCCGACTTAGACTAAGAGCTGCTAATTTAAGTAAATCGTTATGACTCCAGTTTTTGCAGCAAAATATCAGCGATTCAAAAGTAACTGTTTTCCGGTAGCCTAAATTCCGATCATCAATCAACACATTCTTGAGTTCTTGCGTTACTTTTTTTGTGTGATTGTTTTTGTCATCATTTAACACCTCATCAACTATTGTCTCCAACGCATCTTTTAATGAGCTTTGAATATCTGGAGAACGGAGCCTTTTGCAAGTTTCTTCCGCAAACCATTTGATATCACCCTGCTCTAATGTGTTATAAATATGTTCGCTGATGATATCTCGTTCCACAAAAGGCGATTCTCCAATCAATCCCCAAATGCGTTGGCGGTAAAACTTAAATCGCTGCTTCCGAGCGACTGAGTTTTTCTGTTCCACGTCTTGGGGTCGGTAATGGGTGCGTGCCTCACATTCTGCTACGCTTCCAATTACTTTGTCTGGAAAATGTTTCCAGGCCGATAAAACTTTGACAACTTTACCTTTTTTGGTGGTCCGGTCAAATCCCTTACACAGGAAAACTGGTGACTCACAGTAGGGACAACTCATTAACAAATCTTTATAATCTGAGTAGCTGGCCATCTCTGCATCGTTAGAGTCGATAGAAGCGTTTCCACCTCTACCTCTCCTTCAGAACCGGACGTGAGACTTTCACCTCATCCGGCTCCTCGATATCTCCACCCTTGTCATGGGTACGTTCAAACTTCATCATTCTGATTCTTTTTGAAAGGAACCATCTGATGTTGTTTTAGTGTCATGGCAGTGTCTATGTAGAAGTTGTAGGTTACTGTATGTATCCTTCCCACCCTTGCTTTTAGGTATGATGTGGTCAACTTCTAGTAGGTCTTCACTCGTAAAGTTTAGACCGCAGTGTGTGCAAATACCTTTTTGTTTTTTGATTAATTTGGCTACTCTAGTAGGAGTACCAGGGTATTCTCCACGTCGTTTGCTCCAGTAATTCCATTCACCGTTATATGGACTAACATCACCTTTAACTTTTATATGTCTGATTATCGGTGTACTAGCATGAGTTGTTAACTCAATCCCATCTTCGGTACAGAAACACCAATTCCGATTTCCTACTGTTCTCCAGTATTTATCCTTATTGATTTGACCGTTTTTCCCTCTACGAGAGGCCCAAGCTCTGAGTTTTTCGTAGACAAGTTTATCCAATTTACTGAATGTTTCCTTGCTTACTACCGTTGAGTAATAGTTTGACCACCCGCGAATAATTGGGTTCAACTTGCTAATTAAAGCAGCTTGTGGGGCGGTCTTATGGGAGTCTATTACGTCACCAATATGTCTCAAGTGAGCTTTGACTTTCTTTTTTGAGGGTTTGATTAGCGTATTAAAACCTAGATTCTTTCCATTTGTGGTCTTTGCAGCTCTGTAGTTTCCTACTTTATGTTGCTGAATATGGAATCCTAAAAACTCAAACCCATTTTCTTCCTCTTCTGTTTCGAGGGTATGGGTTAATCTTGTCTTGCTAGGTTTTAATTCTAGACCCATGTCCAAAAGCAACTCTTCAATTATTGTTTGGCAGTTTTTAATCACCTCTAAACTTTCGTGTATTATCACGAAGTCGTCGGCGTATCGAATTAAGCTAAGGGCTTTTTTGTTATTCTGTATAGTCCCTTTGAGTGTCTTTGCGTATTCCTTAATCCGTTCTTCCATACCGTGTAGAGCTATGTTTGCCAATAGAGGTGAAATTGTTCCCCCTTGTGGTGTACCCTCCTTAGTAGGAAGAAAAACTTCCTGGTCAACTACTCCTGCTTTAAGCCATGCTTTGATTTGACGGCTTAAATTAGGGTATGTATTGACCTTTTTAAGCAGAGCTTTGTGGTTAATGCGGTCGAAACATTTTGA
>JBARXI010000472.1:0-4165 GCA_049647275.1 Microcoleaceae cyanobacterium | reverse complement strand
ATAGCAATCCTATTTCAGTTATAAATTTTTGGTGGTGGTAGGTGGTAGGTGTTAGGTATTAGGTGGTAGGTAGAAGACAAAATAAATACATCTAAATTTTTCACAAATCATTTAGGATTGCTATAATTAATAATTAATAATTACCTCTCCTAAAAAAGGATAGGATTGACAAAATGATTTGTTGTTCTTTTCTCTCTTTAAAAGGATAGGCTTTAGACCTTAATTATTCGGTAACCTATTTTGCACTACTCCTTATTACCCTTATACTCAAAATAAAGGGGTTGCACATTATGAAATGATACTGCCAAAAATTGGTTCGTATCATGGCTTAAATAAAACTTTTTTGTTAATCATTCTGGCAATTTTTCAATCTACAAATCCCAAATTATTCGTCACTGTGCAACGCCAAAAATGAAGCCAAAATAAAGGTATATGATCTTATGACTATTTCCAAAACTAACAGTAATGTTGTTACTTTTGATGGTAAACCGATCACTTTAATTGGATGGAAATTAAAAGTAGGTGACATTGCGCGTAATGTCAGGTTAGTTGACAGGTATTTAAAAACTGTTTTACCGATCGCTGAATCTAGGGGAAAAGTACGGTTGTTGATAACTGTTATTTCTGTCGATACTGAAATTGGTTCAATTGTCACTAAAAAGTTCAGTGATGCGATCGCGCAATTCGGTCAGCAGATGGCAGCATATATTATTTCTGCCGATCTGCCATTTGCTCAAACTCGTTGGTGTAATCTACAACAAGTCAATAATATGACTATGTTATCTGACTACCGGGATATGGACTTTGCTCGCAACTGGGGAGTTTTAATTAAAGAATTTTCTTTATTAACCCCTGCCATTTTTGTGCTTAATTCCACGGACAAAATTATTTACCGCGAAATCATCTCAGAAATTACTGAAGAGCCTAATTATCAGGCTGTGCTTGCTCATTTAAAAATAGCAATTGGTTCTGATTAAGCCTAACAAATACTACTCTATTTTAGATTTTTCATATGTATTAATATTTTGCTCTGTCTGAATATCTGTATCAGTATTTTTATTTATCTGAATATCTGTATCAATATTTGCCTCTGTTAGAAAATTACTTTCCCCAAAATTTTTGTCTTTGGTAAATAGATAAAACACCACAAAAACTAACCCTCCTGTCACTAATGCCAATACCCCACCTGCCAACCATAATTTTCCAGCGATCGGCGCATTTCTCGGCCAGCCACTTCCAGGAAATGCAGCTAATTTCCACACATGATTAGGCAATTTGACATCTACAATTACAGGCTTACCCTCAAATATTTCAGCATTACCAAATAATATTTCCCCATTTTCCCCCCGCACTGCATATTGTAAAAACTCCGAATTATTTGTAATTTCTGCCTCTTTAAACAATGTATTTTTGTCAATTAAAATACCTGCCAAACCCCAATACCGCTCCTTTTTATTATCGGACTTTAAAAAAACCGGACTTAGACCAACTAAAACTTGATTTTCCCCATCCCACTTCATCCACCCACCAAGCACAACACTTTTATTTTTAATCGCCTCAGTTGCTACTCCTTGTTTACCAATAGCCGACTTTAAATTAGCAGATTTATTAGTAATAGTTTCTGTTGGAGGATAAAAAAGATCGACATCTGAATCTTGATAAAAAATCCCCCTCACTCCCGACTGTTGAACTATCATTAATTTAGCTAAAGTATTAAATTCCTCCCGATAAATATAAGGATTAATATTAGAAACATAACTACCCAAACCTTGAATAATTGATAAGCGGGAGTTGGTAACATCCTCCAAACGAGTTTTAGTTGCTAACATTTGACTGCGAACTTTTTCTCGATACTCGGTCTGATACCGTTTTGTTTCTGCCCGCGCCAAATTCCAGACAACCGCAAAAACACTTATGGTTGCGACAACTGCTAATGTTATATTGATATATAATTTGACAGGATATTTTTTCATAATTAAATCTGCTGCTAGTAGGCTGTTATCTGAAATACTCAAATATTTGCTAGATATCCCCTCTTTTTAAAAGGGGCTGTTTCAAGTTGAAGAAAAACTTTTTGAGAGGGGACGCTAGGGAGAGCAGAAGTAGGGGGATAAATATAATATCATGTTTCTTTAAATAGCCACAAATAGCATTTATTAGGGAGTAGGGAGTGAGGGAGCAGGGGAAAATTTGAGAGATTTTCAAGAGAATCAACAAGAGCATTTTTACCCTAGTCTAATTAATGAGACTTCATGTAAAACCTGTTTTAACTAAAAATCAGTACATTAAGCGAGAAAATTTTTGATTAAACCTGGAGTAAATTAATGAAATAGTTAACATTTCATGTTTACCAAAAAACTGTATCCCGACAAATTGTATCAAGCATCCAGATTATTTAACCAAAAAAGATCCCCTCCTCCGGTACTCAAAACTCCCTGCTTCCTCTTATTTGAAAATGAAACAACTCTGCTTATTTTTAAGACGGAGCTAGGAGGGATTTTTTGTAGCATTCTTTTTCATATTTCATATTAGTTATGGAAAAGAAATGACACACCCTATTTCAATATCAATGGCAACTCATCCGTATAGGTGGGAAAATACAAATGAGCATTGACGAACTTTTATTTTGGGAGCATTTTTATAATTAAGCGTTAATTTCTCCCCATGTCAAGATTTGTGGTTGTCAGTAGTACAATGTAACAGTTCTTTTCGTTTTATAGTAAGTGTGATAGAGCGTTACACCTTGCCCGAAATGGGCGAACTTTGGACTGATAATGCCAAGCTGAAAACTTGGCTAGAAGTGGAAATAGCTGTTTGTGAAGCCCAGGCCGAACTTGGCTATATTCCCGCTGAGGCAGTAGAGGAAATTAAGGCCAAGGCTAATTTTGACCAGAAGCGGGTTCTGGAAATTGAAGCAGAAGTCCGCCATGATGTGATTGCCTTCTTGACAAATGTCAATGAATATGTAGGGGATGCGGGCAGGTATATTCACTTAGGCTTAACAAGTTCGGATGTGCTGGATACTGCTTTAGCATTGCAGTTGGTGGCTAGTCTTGATTTGTTGTTGGGATGTGTCGAAGAGTTGGGGCAAGCCATTCGTTATCAAGCCCAACAACATCGGGAAACAGTTATGGTGGGCCGTTCCCATGGTATTCATGCGGAACCGATGACTTTTGGGTTTAAGCTGGCGGGATGGTTGGCTGAGGTCTGTCGCAATCGGCAAAGGTTGGTGCAACTACGGCAGAATATTGCTGTGGGTAAGATTTCTGGGGCAGTGGGAACTTATGCGAATATTGACCCACGGGTTGAGGCGATCGCTTGTCAACAACTTGGACTAGAACCGGATACGGCTTCAACTCAGGTAATTTCGCGCGATCGTCATGCTGAATATGTACAAACTTTAGCTCTGTTGACTGCTTCGCTGGAACGTTTTGCTGTGGAAATTCGTAATCTCCAGCGCACGGATGTTTTGGAGGTTGAGGAATATTTTTCTCAGGGTCAAAAAGGCTCGAGCGCCATGCCTCACAAACGTAACCCGATTCGTTCGGAGCGGTTAACGGGAATGGCGAGAATTGTGCGGGGTCATGCTGTGGCTGCTTTGGAAAATGTTGCTCTCTGGCACGAACGGGATATTTCTCACAGTTCGGTTGAGCGAGTGATTTTGCCGGATGCGTGCATTTTGACTCATTTTATGCTAAAAGAAACCACTAATTTAATCAAGAAATTGTTGGTTTACCCAGAAAACATGAAGCGAAATATGAATGTTTATGGTGGGGTGATTTTTAGTCAACGAGTGCTTTTAGCATTGGTGGACAAGGGGATGAATCGAGAGGACGCTTATGGGGTTGTACAGTCTTGTGCGCATCAAGCTTGGAATCAACCTAATGGAAATTTCCAGGATTTAATTGGTAAAAATGAAGAGGTTAAAAGTCAGTTATCTGAGGCTGAAATTACTGCTTGTTTTGACCCGAAATATCAGTTGAGACATTTGGATAATGTTTATCAAAGATTAGGTATTTGATAACTGCCAAAAATCGGATTTTAGGTGTTAGGTATTAAGTGCTAGGTTTGATAAATAAAATAGTAAGGGTGAGTCACAAACCAACCTCAATAATTTGCTTAACTGGTAAATACCTAAGACCTAAAACTTCTAAAACTTGATAAT